>CAJWGB010000021.1 GCA_913031625.1 uncultured Planctomycetaceae bacterium
CACTTTCCGACACACGGGCATCTCGAATGTCGAGGACCCATAGCTCTGAGTGCCCGATATTTGACACAGAATCACCACCGGAGAGGGGCACACCTTCCAGATACAGGCAGTTCAGATTGGGCAGCGCCGCCGCAATACTCAGCCCGCCACACTGTGGAGAACCTGTGATGCCCAACGAGTCCAGCAGTGGCAATGTTGAAAGTTGTTTTAGGCCTGACAAAGAAATGTTGGCATCACTGAGGCTAAGCCACTCAAGGCCTTCGAGGGTACTGACTCCCTGGAGCGCATTGTCATTAAATTCTGCCCCGCCAGCACTGAGCGATTTGAGGGCGTTGAGGGCGTTGAGGGAAGAGGGTCTCTGCCAGCCTGTTAACTCGGTGTCTCACTCAAAGCCGCTACAGAAATCTCAGATGCGCCCCGGAGTTGCCGCTGACCGGTTGGGATCAGTGAGAGCAACCTGGGCCGACTGTCTGAAAGAAGTCATTGCCCTTGTCGTCAACAAGGATGAATGCCGGGAAATCCTCCACATCGATCTTCCAGATCGCTTCCATGCCAAGCTCAGGGAATTCAACAAGGTCAACCTGACGGATGTTTTCCTTCGCGAGGATTGCTGCCGGGCCACCAATGCTGCCCAGATAAAAGCCACCGTGCTTCTGGCACGAATCCGTGACACCTTTCCCTCGGTTACCTTTGGCGATCATGACCATACTGCCACCCGCTGCCTGAAACAGCTCAACATAGGCATCCATACGACCGGCAGTTGTTGGTCCGAATGATCCACTGGGAAGGCCATCCGGTTTCTTGGCCGGGCCCGCGTAGTAGACGGGGTGCTCTTTGAAGTAGTCCGGTAGTGGTTCGCCTGCTTCGAGGCGTTCTCTCAGTTTTGCATGGGCGATGTCACGCGCGACAATAATTGGCCCACTGAGCATGAGCCGTGTGGTGATTGGGTACTGGGTGAGTTCTGCCTGTAGTTCTGCCATTGGGCGATTGAGGTCGATTCGAACGGCAGTGTCGTCTTTGCGCTCTCGCTCGGACTCCGGAATGTACTTCAGCGGTTCAAATTCCAACTGCTCAATGAATACGCCATCTTTAGTGATCTTTCCTTTGGCCTGTCTGTCTGCGCTGCATGAAACGCCGATTCCCACTGGTAGCGATGCACCATGTCGAGGCAGTCGTACGATCCTCACGTCGAGCGCGAAGTACTTGCCGCCGAACTGTGCACCGATTCCACAGTTGCGAGCGACTTCCAGCATTTGTTCTTCGAGCTCCACGTCTCGGAATGCCCGACCATGTTCATTGCCGGTCGTTGGCAGGTTGTCGTAATACTTGGTGGAAGCCAGTTTGACTGTCTTCATTGTCGCTTCGGCGGAGGTACCGCCGATCACAAACGTCAGGTGATACGGCGGGCAGGCCGCAGTTCCCAGTGTCACCATTTTTGCCGTGAGGAACTCGACCAGAGCTTCCGGATTCAGGATCGCGCGGGTTTCCTGGTAGAGGAATGACTTGTTGGCAGACCCGCCACCTTTGGCGATGAACAGAAACTTGTAGGCGTCGCCATCGACCGCCGAAAGCTCAATCTGCGCAGGCAGGTTGCAACGCGTATTCTTCTCGTCCCACATGGTGAGTGGGGCATTCTGGGAGTATCGCAGATTATTTTCGGAGTAAGCGTCATACACGCCCTGTGCCAGAGCAGCTTCGTCGCCGGAAGACCAGACTCCATTTCCTTTCTTGCCGTGGACAATGGCAGTGCCGGTGTCCTGACAGAATGGTAAGACTCCAGCGCTTGCGACGTCCGCATTCTTCAACAACGTCAACGCCACCATGCGATCATTCTCCGACGCATCTGGATCATCCAGAATTGCTGCCACCTGTCTGAGGTGCGCGGGGCGCAGGAAGAAATTGATGTCGTGAAACGCCTGCGAAGCCAGCAGAGTCAATGCTTCCGGCTCAACCTTCAGTACGTCCTGGCCGTCAAACTGCTGAACCGAAACGTATTCCTTCGTCAGCAGACGGTACTCTGTGTCGTCGGCTCCGAGCTCGAACATCGGCTGGTAATGAAACGGTGCAGTGGCCATTCGGTGACTCCGGTACGATAATTTCTATCCACGGGGGATTGCATGGAGCGGGATTCTATCGGTTGCCGTTACGATCAGGTAGCTTCTCCACCGGGACTCCTGCATGTGAGAGTCGGACTTCACCTCCTGCAAAAGCTCCGAGGGACACCACAGAAATCGAGTTTGAGGAGCGAGTTCGGAACAGTCCGGCGACATTTCGACCGTTGCTCCTCGGGTGCAATCCGGATCAGGAGACGTTAACGTTCGTGCTCCCAGGACCTGTGACACGGCATCTATCGTGTTGAACGACCTGGATCGGCATATCACTGCCTCTTACCACTTGCCATCACCATCCTTCCCAAAGGTCCCTTCCCATGCTGAGAACTCTTCTTTTCGTCACTGGCGCATCATTCATCACGATGGGCTGCACTGTTGAGACAACCACGGAAATTGACGCCGATGTCGGAAGTCAGTCGGATGCTGACGATCCTTCAACTGATGAGTCTGGTTCCGGATCGGAATTCGCTATGACCAGTGAGAACACCAAAGTGCTGTTTGTGGGGACGAAGAAGTCTGGCGACAGCAAGTCTGGCGGGTTCAAGACTGTGTCGGGCTCTATCGGAGTGGACGGGGACAGCATCACGTCGGTTAATGTCGTCATTGATGTCGAATCGATCTTCTCCGAAGCAGAAAAGCTGACCGCGCATCTGAAGAATGAAGACTTCTTCAGCGCCAAGGAGTTTCCTGAGCTGAAGTTTGAGTCGACAAAGGTGGAAGGATCTGGCGACGTAACAATTACCGGTAACCTGACGATGCATGGCCAGACTGCTGAAATCTCCTTCCCTGCCACAGCAAGCGTGACAGAGGGGGACGTCAAACTGAACGGCAAATTTAAAGTTGACCGAACCAAATTTGGCATGAATTACACAGGCAAGCCTGATGACCCCATCAATGCCGAAGTTGACATTGAGATTTCCGTTGGTGGTGATGCGTAAGTCAGCCTGAGAGACTGCGAACGAGTCGATGGCGTTTGTCTTTGGCATGCTGGTGGAAACGGCCGCTATTCCGGTTGTGGTGGCGGTCGTTGTTACATGGTTTACGAATCGATTCAGCCGCCTGTCGGGACATGCCGTGACGACTGGCGTTGCCGCCGGGTTTGTCGCG
Organism: uncultured Planctomycetaceae bacterium; assembly: GCA_913031625.1. Lineage (GTDB taxonomy): Bacteria > Planctomycetota > Planctomycetia > Planctomycetales > Planctomycetaceae > Fuerstiella. Next base: position 3,219 of record CAJWGB010000021.1, read on the forward strand.
GGCTGGTATTCTCAGGAGTTCGCGGTCTGGATCCCTGAACGCTATCTGGACTGGATGCCGCTGGCAGCGTTGTTCTTTCTTTTGCTGCCACGATTAGTCGTTCTGCCTGCGACTTTCCTGCTGGTGCCTTCATTTGCTTCATTGCAGCCTCCGCGCCCGGTTGCGATTGGAATGGTCGCGACCGGTATTTACGTGTTTGGGCTGTTTGTCGAGAAGGCAGCGTCACAGGTCCGGCAACGGTTGCTGACCGCCGTGCTGATGGCGACTGGAACCTCGTGCTCGATTGTTCTTGTGCAGTCGTCGTCTTTGAAACTGGCTCAGATCGGCGGGATTCTGACGGCTGCACTTGCTCCTGGTGCATTTTGGTCCGGAGACCCTGACCGCAACAGCAAGGGGCTGGCAATGCTGTTCTTCGGGTTGTTGAGCAACCTGATGTTTATTGGATATGCCAATACATATTCTGATGTGCCTGTCTGGTGCTTTGCACTGCCGCTCGCTGCGCCGACCCTGATGATCTGGAATCCCTCAGCGGGATGGCAAAAGAAGGCTCGAATCGTCGCGATTGCCACCATCCTGCTTGTGGCGGTTGTTCCTGCATTACTCGCTCACCCTCCGTGGGAGGACGAACTGTAGGTGTTTCTGCTGCGAGATGTCGCCGACCTCAATTTGTCTCACAATGAAGGTGGTTTTTAATGCGTCGACTCATCCTGCTCACCGGACTGGCGGCCGTGTATTCGATCGACTGCCTTGCAGACGAAGCGTGGTCACTGAATTCAGTCTCTTCGCCAACGTTTGACCTGCTTGGTAAAGGCAGATCTGCAGCTGGGGTTCGCGGCAATAGTCTGGTGCTCGACGGAACGGGCCTTGTGAAACTCACGGATTCAGCAAAGCTGGCGAGTCAAGTTGACGGATTCACCCTGATGGTGTGGGTGAACCCATACCGACTTTCCGCAGGGCAGCAGATGATCGCTGCCAAGAATCGCTATTCACTGGGCGAGCGTCAGTGGAGCGTCATGATTGATGAGGATAATCATTTCCGTCTGTATGTGTTTCAGGGACGCTGGGTCACGGCTTCGGCCAAAGTACTCCCTAAGCCCGGCCACTGGCATCTGATTGGCGTGGTGGTTCGCAAAGCCTCTGCAGAGCTGTGGGTGAATGGCAGGAAGGCTGGAGATGTCGAACTGAAGAAACCGGTGCCTCAGACGGCGGCTCCGGTTACCCTCGGGGGCGTCGATGACAATGGGCGGATTCGGCAGAACTTTGAAGGGGCGATCGATGAGGTCCGTCTGGTTGAGAGGCCACTGCCTGCAGAACAGCTCGCCACCGCTTATCAGCCTGTGCCTGCAACTCATTCGATTCCCAATCGCCCCGATCCTGTTCGTCTCTGGACCGGCTCACAGCTGCCGTCCACCGCTGAAGCCACGGTTCTGAAAGACGTTCAGTTTCGAGTGATCAAAAGATACGAACCTGAGGCAGATGGTTACGGGTTTCTTCACGGTGTCGCCGTTGTCTGGCACAAGGGGCGACTGTATTCATCATTTGGGCATAACAAAGGAAGCGAGAATACCTTTACGGAAGAAGGACGATTCTGCGTCAGTGATGATGGCGGAAAGTCATGGTCCAGCGTCACCACGATTGATCCGGTGGATGACTCGCGGGATCACGCGGTCAGCCACGGCGTCTTTCTGTCTCACAACGATACGCTGTGGGCGTTTTTGGGCTCGTTCCACCAAACTCGAAAACGCGTTCATACCCGAGCCTACATACTGAATGAAGAAACAGGACACTGGCAGCCTCAGGGGACCGTCATTGACGGTGGGTTTTGGCCGATGAGTCAGCCCGTGAGGATGGAAGATGGAAACTGGATCATGCCTGGATTCATCGTCGGAAACGGTAACCCGGCCGCGGTTGCCATCAGTCAGGGAGACGACCTGAGGAGTTGGAGGGCTGTCACGATTGCCGCCGGTCCGCAGGTACGTTCGATGTGGGGAGAGTCTGCGGTCATTGTGAATGGGCCAAAGATCCTGAACATTGCCCGCTATGGCAGCAGGCCAATTGCGTTGATTGCAGAGAGCGTCGACTATGGCCGCACGTGGTCACATTCCGTTGAGAGCAACCTGCCCATGGCAGCTTCCAAACCGTGTTCGGGTGTACTCAGCAACGGTCAACGATATCTGATTTGTTCGACGACTGCGGACGGCAGAAATCGGCGGTCGCCGCTCACGATTGCAGTGAGTGCACCTGGGAAGGATACGTTCTCCCGCCTGTTCGTCATAAGACACGCAGTGTTTGAGGATGGGCCTGGCGAGTCTGATCCAGGCGCCGCGCTTTCTTACCCGTATGCGGTTGAGCATCAGGGGCATCTGTACGTTGGCTATTCAAACAACGGAAACCGCAGCGGTAACAACAACAGCGCTGAACTGGCCATCATCCCTGTCCGCAGTCTGGCGGTTGACTAGATGCAGTTTTCACACGGTCTCGTCAATCCCAAAGGCCGGGAAGGCGAAATGCAATTCAAAGGAATCCCGGCAATGTCCACCAGGAAAGCTGCACCTCGTTTAACCGTCAGCCGCAGGCGCACGCATCGAACGGATGAGTCACACGTTAAGACCACAGTACCCTCCAGACCACTGGTCGAGTGTTTCCGGTTACCTACGATCAGTAACCAACGACATGTCGTCCTTGTGTGCTTTTTGGTTGTGATGGCCCTGTCTTCGTGGCGTGAGATTTCTGCCGAACCGCCTGGACGGCCAAACATTCTGTTTCTTGTCGTTGACGACCTGAATACGTGGCTGCTGAGTGACCCGACAAGGTACGCAGGAAGAGTGGTTGCTCCCAACATCCAGCGGCTCGCCGGGGAAGGTGTTCTGTTCCATAGCGCATACACGGCCAGTCCCGTTTGTTCTCCTTCCCGGACAGCATTTCTTTCCGGCGTGGCTCCGTGGAAATCGGGAGTCTCCCGCAACGGCGTCAATGTGGGTGACAGTGAGGTCCTCAAAGATGTCCCGTCACTGTTCACGACATTCCAGCAGCACGGATATTGGACGGCGAAGTTTGGCAAGGTCTCTCACGGATATGACACGGGGGTGAAACACGACGCGCAGATGAATCACAAACGGACTCCGCCTCCGCCAGGGGCTCCGCTGAATGGCATTGCTCGCAGTGCCGGTGGGAAAGTTACGGAACGTGACTGGGGTGCGACACACATCCCTGAAGCAGAGATGAGCGACACAAAGCTCGCTGATGCGACGATTGCAACGCTGCGTCAGCGACACGATAGGCCATTCTTCATCTCCTGTGGCCTGTTTCATCCGCACTATCCGTGGTACGTGCCACAGAAATATCTGGACCTGTATCCACTGAATCAGATCAAGCTGCCACCCGTGAAGACTGATGACCTGACGGATGTTCCGCCCTACGGCCAACGGCTCGTGAATCGAAGCTGGGATGAGAAGATTCAGGAACGCGGCCTGACCCGGCAGGCAATCCAGGGATATCTTGCCAGCGTGAGTTATTCAGATACTCAGATTGGCAGAGTGCTCGATGCACTGGACAGCAGCCCATATAGTGAGAACACAATCGTGGTCCTCATCAGTGACCATGGGTTCCATCTGGGTGAGAAGCAGCAGTGGACGAAAGCGACACTTTGGGAGGAAGCAACCGATTGTGTGATGATGTTTCGGGTGCCGGATTTAACGCAGCCGAATCAGATCTGTCGCCGTCCGGTGTCGCTGCTCGATCTCTATCCGACTCTGGTCGAACTGGCCGGTATCGACAAGCCGACGCACCTTGACGGCCACTCGCTGTTACCCCTGCTCCAGAATGTACGGGGCCCACGCGTTCAGCCCGCGATTACCGTTTACGACGGGCATATGGCCGTCCGAACCGAACAGAGTCGATTTATCCGTTACTGGGATGGCACGACTGAACTCTACGACCTGAAGATCGATCCACACGAGTGGGCAAATCAGACGAACAATCCAGCCTTTCAGGCATTGAAGAATGTGATGTCAGCGCATCTCCCATCTCGAGATGAAATTGTTGAACCGCTGCCAAGTCGCCAGGCCGGTGCTGTGAACTTCCAGCCTCGTCCACGAAAGTAACGACGATTACGGCGCGTCGGTTTCAGCCACGCAACTACTCCGCCGGCACTGCACCGGCAATGACATAGGCGATCAGGTCGAGGACCTGGTCGCGAGTCAGGTGATTGATCGTGCCTTTTGGCATCATCGAAACCCTGGACTTCAATCGCTCGTCAATCTCTGACTTGAGTATCCGGTGTGGAAGGGCAAACGACTCCTGACCACGCAGCACAAGTAGTTCTTTTGTTTCAGACTGGATACGCCCCTCGAACACTTTTCCGCCCTCGGTCACAACGATCGTCGCTGCGTATCTGGGTTCGATCTGGTCTGAGGGGGAAATAATCGAGTCCAGGATTTCCGTCGGCTTTCTGCGATCTGCGATGCCTGCAAGGTTGGGCCCAATACCAGCCAGTTCCTCTTCGATCCGGTGGCAATGACCACAACCGGAGGCCCGAAACAACGCCTTTCCATTCTTCAGTGATCGGCCTGCGTGCAGTTTGGTCAGACCATCCTTGAGGTCTTCCGATTTCCAGTCGCGGACAAACTTACGCTGCGGAGGCAGAGATTCGATCCAGCTGCGGAACAGTTTCACAGCTCGATCATCGACACGTCGTGTGACCAGCGGCGGCATCTGTCCACGGCCTCGTCTGGAAAGACGTGCGAGCATCACGGATTGGTCAGGTTCAGCGGGGGCCACGATTCTCGGTTGAGACAATCCAAAGGTGGCGTGCTGAGGGAACTCATCGAAAACTCGCATCGCGTCGGGCTTTGCTGTGAGTTCAAGTTCCATCCGGGCATTGCCACCGCCCGCACTCACATGGCAGCAGGCGCAGTTGGTGTGCAGGTACGAGCGTGCTCTGTCTTCCAGTGAGGCTGATGATTCATAGGGGTTCACAAGTCGTGAGCGATTCGGGTCGCGATTTGCCGGGACCCCTTTCAGCAGACCGATGTGGGTCAGCGTTCGCACCTGGTTGTCGACGGTTCCGGAATAGTCGAAATCTCGATTCATCTGCAGATCACTGAGGCCAAGTACGTATTTTACTGCTCGAGCATGGCAGGACATGCATTCGGCACGCGACGGAACACGCCATTCCTGTCCATTTGCCAGTGTCAGATTCTGCCCGGCTGCCGGAACCAGAGTTGCGTCTGTCTGCTGGTCATTCCAGACATATGAATAACCCTGCCATTCGTTCTGTTGTTTCAGGAGAACGCGCGTTTCGAGCCGACGCCCCTCCATTGATAGTGTCTGCACGAGGGCCGAGCGATCCGGAAATCCCCATCCTCGGTTTGCGGACCAGGAGACCTGTAGATCGTCAGCGACTGCGATAAAGCGATTCGCTTCCGCACCGTCCGTCCAGCCTGGCGAAACCACGGCGTAGGGAATTACGCCATTCGAAACGACGTGGTCTTTCGTGGATGAAAACAGACCGGTTTCGGAGAGCCGTTTTGGAAATTCTGGGAGTTCGTTAACCCGGTCGAGGTCCGGATTGCGTTCCAGTTTGTGAATGCCTGCGGACGAATCCACGACAAGGAGTTCGCCCTGATGAGAGTTGGAAAATGCCACAATAGCGAGAGGGGTGTCTGCGATTTCGAGATGAGATGTCACCTTCTGCCCATCGTGCTTTCCAGCCCATATCTTGCCCGTGGAGTAGTCTCCGTAGACGTAGGCTCCATTCAGCGATGGCAGACTGGGGCCGCGGTAGGTAACGCCTCCCGTCAATGAACGAGACTCAGTGTGGTGGTGTTCGAACGTAGGAGCCACCAGCTTTCCGGGGCCGAGCTCACGATGAGCGTAAAACGGGTGGCTGCCCTCGTAGACACTCCAGCCATAGTTTTCTCCTTTTCGAAGCAGGTGAGCAGTCTCCCAGAGATCCTGCCCATTGTTTCCTACCCAGATCCGGCCGGTGTCCCGATCCACAGACATGCGCCACGGGTTGCGCAGTCCAATGGCCCACCATTCGCCGCGCGCTCCTGGCAGAGTGCGGAACGGATTGTCGGGCGGAATGGAATACATCTGATCGTCAGACGGATGATCAACGTCGATTCGCAGGACACCTCCCAGCAGGTTGGTGACATCCTGCGCTGACAGCCACTTGTCTGAGTCAGACGTTCCGTCCCCGGAAGTGATATACAGCATCCCGTCGTTTCCAAAGACGAGGTCACCACCGTCATGTCCCATGGACCGCCATGAAATGATCTCTGTGGCTGATTCCGGGTCGCACGAAACATCGTCTCCGTTGTGCGCGACTGTGTACCGCGTGACTCGATTTTGTCGTTCGGATTCACCGGTCGGGCCGTTGCTGAAGAGAAAGACGTGTCCGTTTTCGAGGTAGTTCGGATGGAATTCCATTCCATACACGAGTCGTCCGGGGACAGCGAGGACCTCTGTTTTCATTGAAGTGTCGTTGCTGTCTGTGATTCGAAAGAGTCGGGATGGTTTGTCTTTCTCTCCGCCCTGTTCAACCACAAACAGATGTTCGCCATCCGGTTCAGGCTTGACGTACAGCGGTCGATTCCATTCAACGCCGGAGAAGATCTTTGTGGCAACAAAGGGCGGAGGTGGATCCGGTGATCCCGCGAGCTTTGACGACGCCCATGGCACGCGTTTACTCAGACCATATGGGCGCTCGTCCTGTGCTTCCGCTGGCACCATTGCGTGGGGCGCAATCACGAGCAGGCAGAGGATGGTCTTTCCCCAAGATGTCAGTATTCGCTCAGACATGTCGTTTCCACAGGGCAGGCTTAAGGGGTTCGATGGTCATATTCTCCGGCGAATCTCCCGTGCCGCAACCCGACGAGCAGGAATCAGGTTTCAGCGGACAGGCTGTTGGCTGTGAAACCGCCTCCCAACGCTCAGAGACTTTTATCTCACAGGACGGTGGGCTAGAACTCCGGCACTCATTTCACGTTAATCAGTCCAGGCAGTTTGAATCTCATGACCGACGCCTCAGCACTCGCGCCTAACACGTATTTCATTGAGGTCTCTGGTTCCGGTCTGCCGGAAGTCGACGGACTCTTTGTTCCGTCGACTGCCCCACCGACAACTTCCGAATCCGGGACTGTGTCCAGCCTGGGATACTGGAATGGAAAAATGGCATGGGATCGGGCCGATGGAAAGTCCGAACGAAGTCCCGCGATCTCGTATTCCAACAGCTACAAGTCGTGGCGAATCTGCCGCCTTGACGGGCATCTCGCGTATGACATGGTTTGCGAGGACGAGCTTCCTCCGACAGATCAGGAATGGCACGTTTACAAGAAGGGGGTGGCTCCGGCACCGAAAATCGTGCTACACCACTTTGACCCGCGGGAAGCATGCCCCGCTCCCAATGTCGTATTCGTTCTCGGAGGTCCAGGCGCGGGGAAAGGCACAATGTGTGAACTGGCGGAGTCACAACTGGGCTGGACTCACCTTTCAACGGGAGAACTGCTTCGGGCCGAGATTGAAAACAATGGTCCTTCGGCAGCCACCGTTAAGGAGTTCATCGATGCGGGTCGGCTCGTGTCGGACGACATTATGGTGACCCTGCTTCAGAATGCGATGGAGAGGGTGACGAGGACGACGGGCAACAGGAACTTTCTGCTCGATGGTTTTCCAAGGTCGCAGTCTAACCTTGAAGCATGGTTTGAGATCTTCGGGAGAGAAGCGGAACTCCCCACCATGCTGTACTTTGAATGTCCGTACGAAGTGCTCGAACAACGCGTGCTTGGTCGGGCCAGGTATACAAATCGCAGTGATGACAACGTCGAAAGTCTGAAGGCTCGGTTCGAAACATTCAAAGCGGACACTCTTCCCACGGTTGAGGAATTCAGACGTCGCAATAAGGTGGTGGAGATTGATACCAGCCAGGATCGGCAGGCCGTCTACCAGCTTGTCGTCGAAAGTCTTGCGGAACACACTGACCAGTCCTGTGCTGACAGGCCACTGTCCGAACGTGCAGAAATGTTGCTTGGGCTGAGACCATTTCCCTCCAAACAGGCCTGATTCTGACAGGTCGTTTCACAATCCTCTGAGTTTGCCATGATGAAATCTTCCAATAAGAAAATTGTTGTGATTGTCGCCCTGCTGTTTGCCGTCTCTGCCTCAGTGCAGGGACAACAGCGAAAGCGGAAGGCTCCTCCAACTCGTAAATTCGACGGACCAGGCGCTCCCGCATTTCAGCGGCTGGACGCGAAGCCCGGACTTAACCCTCCACTGGACGTGTCCGGCAATTATCTAATTGGGCCCGAGTACAAAGCTGCTCCGGAACGAACGGCAGTAGAGGGTGTTCCGCACGGGAAGGTGCAGCAGTTCACGATCAATTCGACGGACACAAAGCTTTTTAACCCGGGTATTGCCCGCAAGGTGTTTGGAACCGTGGATCCAGACAATCCCAAAACACTGATCGTGGACACTCATGAGATTGACTACAAGCGGCAGATCACCGTGTACGTGCCGTCGCAATATAAGTCCGGCACTCAGGCTCCGTTCATGGTGATCCATGATGGCCCGAAGGGGAAACCTAACATGACTGTCCCTCGAATTCTCGACAATCTGATTGCTCAGAAACGCGTTCCCGCCATGATCGCCATCATGGTCGCCAACGGTGGTGGAGACGCACAGGGGCATGAGCGAGGCAGGGAGTACGACACGATGTCCGGCCTGTACGCTGAATACATCGAAACGGAAGTCCTGCCCCGTGTCGAAAAGAACTGCAATGTGCAGCTCACTAGTGATCCGGATGGGCGAGCGGCCATGGGCAGTAGTTCCGGCGGATCAGCAGCTCTTGCGATGGCATGGTATCGAACTGACCTCTATCACCGAGTTCTGACAACATCCGGCACGTTTGTGAATCAGCAGTGGCCCTTTAACCCGGAGACTCCAGGAGGTGCCTGGGACTTTCATGAGTCACTCATTCCAAAAGCACAGAAGAAACCTCTCAGGATCTTTCTGGCCGTCGGTGATCGAGACAATTTCAATCCCAACGTGATGCGGGACGGCATGCACGACTGGGTGGAAGCCAATCATCGTATGGCGAAAGTTCTAAAGGCGAAGGGCTACGACTACCAGTATCTGTTCTGCCAGAACTCAGGTCACGGCGTTCGTAATGCCAAAGAGCAGTTCCTGCCTCACGCCATCGAGTGGGTCTGGCACGGTTACAAGCGGAAGTAGGCCGGAGCGAGCAAAGCGACGTCCGCACGTTGCCATCGTGATGGCATGGCCGTAGAACGCAGCGGACGCTGCTACGTAACAGGTGTCGTCGGAGTTCAGGTTTTCGATCCGACCGGACGGCACTGCGGTGTGCTTCCCAAAGTTGATGGCGACAAGCCCCTGACCACCTGCATGTTGGTGGGGGAATGTCTTAACACTTTGTATATCGCGCACGGTAACGGGATCTATCTTCGACTTTTGACTGCGGATCGGCCAAAACGATAAGGTGTTCTCTGAGGTTAAACTCCCTCTGTGCTCTCAGTGGTGCCCGATGTTTGTTCTCCTGTCCGGCCTCTTACAGGACTGCTACAGATTTGACGCATTACGGATGCGGCCACTGGCAAGCAGATCGGCCACACATTTTGTCAGTTCGTTCGCAGCACCGAGATGTCGCAGATTCCCCCAGGGAGGCAAAGACGAATGGTGAAGTCGGCTTCAGCGGGCACAGTCGGCCGGATCAAGGCGGCCGCAGCACGCTTCGCTCGGTGGGGCCTACGCGGCGAATAGTTCCTTCACCACTCGGCCGTGAACATCCGTGATTCTGAAGTCACGGCCATTATGACGGTAAGTGAGTCGTGTGTGGTCGAGCCCCAGGAGGTGCAGGATCGTTGCATGGAAATCGTGATGTGAAACGGGTGACTCCACGGCATGCATCCCGAATTCATCGGTCTTACCGTGGGTATAGCCCTGCTTCGTGCCGCCTCCAGCCATAAACATTGAAAAGCCATAGTGATGGTGGCCGCGTCCGATTTTCACTTCCCGATTTGCTTCTTCAAACGGTGTTCGCCCAAACTCCGTCGCCCAGACAACGAGCGTGTCATCAAGCAATCCACGGGACCGGAGATCCTGAATCAATGCAGCCACCGCCCGGTCAGTTCGTGCTGCATTGTTGCGATGGTTGTCAATCAGGCCCCCACGATTCCCGTGTGCATCCCAGATTCGTCCACGCGACCCATCAAAGATCTCAACAAAACGAACACCACGCTCCACCATTCTGCGCGCAGTCAGGCACTGGCGACCAAAGGACGTGTCACCGTAGAGCTCACGCACGCTCTTTGATTCCTGACTCAGGTCCAGAAGTTCGGGGGCGACTCCCTGCATGCGGAATGCTGTCTCAAAGGACTCGATCCTCGCATTGAGCTCTGGTTGACTTCGATTTTGAACCTCCTCAAGACGATTCAACTTTGCCTGTAGTTCGAGTTGTCTGCGCTGCTGATCTTTTGAAAGAAACTTCTGACGCCGCAGATGATCCAGCTTAAAGTCGGCCGACTTTGTGTCGATGACTGTGGCCTGGTAGGTGCCCGGAAGGAATCCGGAGCGATACATTGTTGGCCCGCCGGATGAGATAGCGTCTCGGAGCACCACAAATCCCGGCATGTTCTGATTCTCGGTCCCAAGGCCATAGTTTACCCATGCTCCGAGGCTTGGGTAACCCGGTCGCTGATAGCCTGTATGCATCTGCATCTGGCCGACAGAGTGGATGGACGAGGCTGCGGTCATGGAATTGATCATGGTGATCTCATCCACCATCCGGCTGAGGTGCGGGAAGATTTCACTCACCCACATTCCGCTTTGCCCGTGCTGCTTAAACGAAAAGACCGGCCGAAGAATCTTCGACTTCGAGTAGTCCTTTTCCGGATTCAGACCATTCAGCTCTTCCATGGAAAACAGATCGGTGGCGTTTCGCCCCGCCTGTTTGTGCAGCATTGGTTTCGGGTCAAACGTTTCGAGGTGGCTTACTCCTCCGACCATAAACAGAAAGATCACATTCTTTGCGCGAGGTTTCAGATGAGGATTTTCCGGCTGGACGGGAGCAGTTGCTGATTCATCCGCCAGCAGACTGTTAAGCGCAATGCTGCCGAGTCCGAGGCCTCCGAGGCAGGCTCGACGATTGAATTTCCATGCGGCTTCTTCGTTGATCACGGTCATTGAATTATCCGATCATCGAACGTAGATGAATTCATTCAGGCCAAGCAAAACGTGGCAGTAACGAACGAGTGTGCTCCGCTGCTCACCGCCAGTTGGAGCTGATTCTGAATCCAGAAACAGCACTCCCAGTTCCAGCTCCTGGTTCGTGGGGTTTCTCGCGAACATCAGCTGATAGAGATATCTCACCTGCTCACCGGGTATTGAGTTTTCGTGCTGCTCGACGCGCTTCGCCATTCGTTCCGCCTGGTCCCAAACGAATGGTGCATTCAGCATATAGAGGGCGGCTGACGGAGTTGTGCTGACGGTTCGTGCTCCAACACTGTTGACATTCTCAACTGCGTCAAAGACCTTCAGGAACGGATGAGACTCAAAACGCGGCACCATGAGGTAGACAGACCTCCGCCACGTCTCCGGCGTCTCCTGAAACTTCTTTCCACGCAGTGATCCGACCGGGATGCTCCTGCCGAACATCTGCGTCTTCAGACTGCCGGAAACGCTGAGGATGTTGTCCCGAACGATTTCTCCCTCCATGCGGCGAGGCTGATATTGCCAGAGCCATTGGTTTCCGGCATCCACCTGACTCCATTGGTCCGATGCTGACTGCTGCCACGTGGCGCTGGAAAGGATCAGGCGGTGGAGCGGTTTGACTCGCCAGCCATTTCGGATGAATTCCCCTGCCAGCCAGTCAAGAAGTTCCGGGTGTGTCGGAGAGGATCCGAGGAATCCGAAGTCGTTGGGGGTGTCAACGATACCTCGTCCAAAATGATGCTGCCAGACTCGATTGACGATGACGCGGGCAAGGAGATGTCCGGCGCCACGCTCGGTGTCCGTTAACCACCGGGCGAGCGACATTCGGAGATTTGCTTTTCCGTCCGACGTGGTGGTGATCCAGTCTTCAGATTCAGCGTCGCCGCTCATCAGGACCTGCACGAATCCCGGAGTCACCTTTCTGACCGGGCGTTTCCAACTGCCCGCCGCAAGAAGATGAGGCTCTGTAACTTGCAGCTGCCTTGTTCGTTTCCCTGCTTTGGGAGCTTCCCGCACCTGGTCAAAAAAAACGGCTGTGAGGCGGTAGTATTCTTCCGCAGTCACCGGGTCAATCTTATGGTCGTGGCAGCGAGCACACCCAATTGTCAGGCCAAGAAATGCGGTGCCTGTGGTGGCGACCATGTCGTCCAGTCTGTGAAACATCTTGTCGTTAGGATCTGCACTGCCTTCGAGGCGAGTACCAAGATGAGGAAACTGTCCCAGGTCTGCGGCGAGAGGTGACTCGGTCGAAAGACCACGTCCGGCCACCTGCAAGGCAACGAATTCATTCCAGGGGATGTCCTGATTGAATGCGCGGATTACAGCATCTCGATACCTGTACGCGTCCGGCCGAATTGCGTTTGCCGCAAGGTCAGAACCTTCACTCTCTCCGAACCGGGCAACGTCCAGCCAATGTCGCCCCCAGCGTTCGCCGTAGTGCTCGCTGGCAAGTAATTCATCGACCAGCTTTGCAGGAACATTCGCGGACGTATCGTCCATGAAGGCCTGCACCTGCTCAGGGGGAGGCGGCAGTCCGATCAGATCAAAATAAATCCGCCGCACCAGCGTCGCACGATTTGCGGAGTCCGATGGGGTCAGTCCTTCTTGGGCGAGTCGTTGAGCGACGAACCGATCGATCGGATTACGATTCCATCGTGAATCAGCCGCCACCGGAGGTTTGGATTGCTGGAGTGGTTGGAATGACCAGTGGTTTCTTCCTGCCGAAAGAGAAATCGCTCGCAGGTCCGCCTGTGAATTCGTGCGTGGGTCAGGTGCCCCCATGCGGATCCACTTTTCGAAATCAGCGATCACGGCGTCGTTCAACTTCTCGTTGGGGGGCATTTCCAGGGTGTCGTGCCGCATGGCGTCCAGCAGCAGGCTCTCATCCGGTTTTCCGGGAACGATGGAAGCACCGCTCTCGCCGCCCCTCAGTGTTCCGGCACGTGAGTCGAGCAGCAGGCTCCCCTTGAGTTTCTTCGAACGTGCGGCGTCTTCTGAATGGCACGAGTAACACCTCTTCACCAGGACGGGACGGATTCGCTTTTCAAAAAATGCCTTCTCGTTGTCGGTGATTTCCCGTGTCTCCTGGCCCGGCACGCTGTTGCACGCGAGGACAGACATCAGGATCAGCAGATGCGCAGAAAGTCGGCGGCGACAGAATGCGACCCGTTCTGATTGTGTTGAGGATCCAGCCATAGACATATTGTAATTCGCCACACTCCGATTAGTCACCTCTGCATTTGCAAACGAACCCAATGATCCCGTTTGTGTCACTGCGAATCAGAAATCACGGGATTGACGCTTGCTCGAGTAACGAATGTCAGTGAACAGCGACAACGAGATCACGATTAAAGGCTCCTATGGAGAAGGAGGCGGGCAGATCGTGCGCTCATCGATGGCATTGTCAGCAATCACCGGGCGGGACATTCACATCTATCGTGTGCGTGCCGGACGTAGTAAGCCAGGCCTGAAACGCCAGCACCTCACTGCTGTTCGTGCCGTTGCGGAGATTTGCGATGGTGAGCTTGAAGGTGACCAGCTGCAGTCTGCGGAACTGCGATTCCGTCCAGGCAGCGTGACGCCTGGTGAGTATCGGTTCTCTGTTGGTTCTGCCGGCAGTGCAATGCTGGTGCTTCAGACAGTACTTCCCCCATTACTCACGTCAGGGGGGCCATCCACGATTCACGTCGAGGGAGGGACTCACAACGACTGGGTTCCTTCCTTTGATTTTATTAATCGAGTCTACCTGCCGCTGATTCGCCGCATGGGGCCTGATGTGACGGCGACTCTCAACGACTATGGGTTTTACCCGGCTGGTGGTGGGCGAGTCACCGTGCAGATCAATCCTGTTCCCGCACTGTCGGGATTTGATTTGACTGAGTCAGGCCGCGTGCAGGGACAGGTGGTTCGAGCGGTTTCGTCCGGGCTGCCAGCCCATGTGGGCGAACGCGAAACTCAGCGAGTTGTGCGGCGGCTTAACTGGAGAGCCGAAGAGGAGAATCTGTCCGTACCCTCGGCAGGCCCCGGCAACTTCCTGTGTGCCGAAATTCGCTGTCAGCACATTACAGAGTTATTCTCCGCTGTTGGCCGAAAGGGAGTACGTGCAGAGAAGGTGGCCGACAGCGTCATACGACAGGTGAAGACATGGAAGAAGTCGGGAGCTCCCGTGGGAGAATACCTGGCTGATCAGCTAATCCTGCCGTTTGCTCTCAGTGCTGCGATGCACGGTTCCGCTGAGGCACGGGGCATCCGGCGCGGAGGCAGCTTCGTGACGGGGCCCCTCAGTGAGCATGCGAAGACCCAGATCTGGTTGCTGCACCGTTTCCTGAAGCTCCGGATGGAGGTCAACGAGCACGACGGTCGGGTGACGCTGACATTCGAGCCCCCGGATCCGTCCATTGATTGAGGTAGCTCGCAGGCGGCTGAAGCATCTCGGCTTGTCAAGGACACACATTACGGATGGATGTGTTCGCGTCGATAATGCGAATCAGGACGCTGGCCAACGCTCAGGCAGACGGACGGAAATACAGGAAACCTGATTCGTTCACAAATGAAAACGGGCTGCCGTATTGAGCGGCAGCCCGTTGTTTGACAGATGTAAGTCTGTGCTTAACGCTCAATGCCAATAAGACTCTCTTCCCCGATCAGCGGATCGCTGATTGAGTCACTGCCAACGCGAGCTCTCAACTTGTGAGAACCTGATCGCAGGCACGTCGTCTTGATCGTGAAGACTGCTTTCTGACCGGGATCCAGTTTGGGCAGTGACTGGAAGACGATGACTCCGTTGTCTGCCAGGTAGCGGGTTGGTCCTGCCACTTCGGCCTGCTGAAGACCGGACGGCAGTTCACAACTGAACCCAACGCTCTGAGCGGCACTGCTGCCACGGTTCTCGATCTGGATGATAAAGACTGCTGGCTCACCAGTGCGAACTCGCTGCTGCTGTGTTGCAATCTGAAGGTTCAGGTCAGCGCTTCCGACGACAGCGGACTTCTGTTCTGCAAGGGTCATTCCACCATGCTCAGAGACAACACCAACCTGGTGAATATTCTCACCCGGCTTCACAGACTTCAGCACAACAGTGAACTTGCGAGCTCCGTTTGGTTCAAGATTTCCAACAAACCACTCAATGGTTCGATCAGCTGGATTAAACTTGCCTCCGGCATTGGCTCTTACGAATTCGTATTCCGTTGGAACGCGGTATTTCGTGCGAACGTTGCTGGATTCCACTTTGCCTTCATTCACGATGACCAGTTCCCATGGACTGCTCTGGCCAGTCTTACTGTTGGCAGGACCTCGCACACCAATGTTGAGTTTTGGCTCTGCAATCGCGACCTGCTGAGCAGTCTGTTCGGTCAGATCTCCATCAGCAAGAACACGGACAGCAAGGTTCTGAGCTCCGCCCTGGATGGCTTCAAGGTTCAGTCGAGCTCGACGCACTTCCCCTGGACTCAGGGTGCCAACGTCAATGGTGAGCAGGCTTCCCTGACGGTGTTTAAGTCCTTCAGGAATAGCGGCCTGAATGATCACATTGCGAGCTTTGCCGGTGCCTGGATTTGTAACGGCGACCGTATACGCAATCTGCTGTCCAATTCCGGCATTCTTTGGGCCATTCAACTCAATCGCAACAGCAGGACGAGTGACCGCTCGTTTTGAAGCGGTTGCACCAGTCAGCTGGACGAATGCTGTCATTTGGGTGTCGCCTTCCTGCTGAGGAACAACGACCAGTTCAATGGTCTTCTTCTCACCAGGCTTCAGCATCTCGAACTTCCACGTCGCACTCGCACCGGCTGCAACCGGTGCGGGTTTGGCGTCAACGACCTGCAGGCCCTGGGTCAGGACGGCGCGAGTAATGACGTTGTGCACGACTGCCCGTCCGGTGTTTTCGACGACCAGGTCACAGCGACATTTCTGTCCGACACTGAATTCATCGTGATGGGCCCATTGCAGTGTGACGGATGGGCTCTGAGGACCTTCCGGCAGGTTAACCTGAACTGCAGAAGCTGGTTCGGGCTGAGAATCAGCTTTCGGAGCGACTGGCTCCTCAGGAGTTGGCTCATCAGTACTGGTTTCTTCAGCCGGTTCAAAGTCTGCTTCGGTGACTTCTTCCACAGTCTCAACCGGAATGTCGGCCACATCAGCGTTGTTTGCTTCAAATTCTTCGGCGAACTCTTCGAAGGGATTGCCCTCCGCTTCAACGACTTCTGAGCTCACGAGTGTGACTCTTCCTTTGTCGTCTGATGGTACAAAGTCTGCGGCTGTGACCTGTGTTGCGGGAGCTGCGTTTTTTCTGCGAAGAGTTTCTCGTCTGGCTGTCGAGGCCACCGCCTTTTCGCGGGCCGGTTCTGATTCACCGGAGTAGTATTCCATCTGCGTCGCGCGCCCGGCTGCTGGCTCGGCCGGCTCTGTGCCAGCTTCAGCGAGTTTCGTCTCTTTCTGGAGTCGGTCCCACTGGGCAAACGGATTCTCGTCCTGGGCAAACAGAACCGGGAGCATCAGGAGTGCTGATGCAAGACACAGAGCAGAGGTGATGCGAAGAGCTGCCATCGCAGAGTCCTCTCAGTCATTGACAGAATGTGAGGTTGAAAACGCAGAGATAAGTGACACGTGGCACCGTGCGCAACGGAACCATTCGGACGTATCGAGTGCACTAAGGAATTCTCTGTAGGTAAAGCTTTCGGTTACGCCGGTCAGAGAAGAGAGGCTGACTTTGCGGGGGTGTAGTTCGGCGGAATCTGCCGCAGCGGGCCTGCTGCTGGAACCGTGTAGCCATAGGCATGTCGATGCTGCGTTCGGGGCAACGGTTCCTGGTCTCGTGACCGCACTGTTTGCCAGCAGGGCTTCGCCTCAATACAACTTGCGTGAGTTTCGCACACGGTCGACAGGGCAGGTTACCCGGCAGGGGAGGTTGGAATGCCAACGGGATTTATTGGAACAGGGGCCATTACTGAACACGTTATTGTGGGGCTGCTGGAACATGGTGGGTTCAGCGATACGATCATTATTTCTGAGCGAAGTCAGCCGCGATCAGCTCGCCTTGCCATGCGTTACTCAAACATCAGAGTGGAGGCTGATAACCAGGCGATTGTGGAGCAGGCCGAAACAGTCTTCATTGGTACCCTGCCGCAGCAGACGCTGGATGTGCTGAGTGTACTTTCATTTCGTGAAGACCAGATCATTGTCAGCATGGCTGCGATGGTGTCTGTGGAACAGGTCACTGAGAAGGTTCAGCCTGCGTCAAGGGTGCACCGAATTATTCCGATGCCGCCCAATGAACTGGGAGTGGGGCCGATTCCCATCTATCCGCCGTCGAAGGAGATCGAAGCGATTCTGAGCAGTATCGGTACAGTCGTGCCGGTTGACCATGAGCAACACTTCTCAACGTTCTCTGCCAGCAGTGCAGTCATGGCGACTTTTTTTGAACTGGTTGCAGCGAATGCACGGTGGATTGAGTCAACGGGTGTGCCCGGTGACCAGGCAGCTCAGTACTCACAGGCGGTCTTTCATTCACTTGCTACTCAGGCGATGAGGCTCGATGCTCAACAGCTGCAGGAGATCAGCGCGAAATGTCTCACTGCCGGCGGACTCAACGAGCAGTTGCTGCATGCGACTCAGCGAGAGGGGTGGTTTGACGAACTCAGCGAGGAACTCGGCCGGATCCTGGATCGGGTGCAATAGGCCAAAGCGGGTGTGGGCCCATCAAAAGACTGATTGGGAACCTACTCGGGTCACTGTTTTAATTCGATCGACTTTGCGTTCGTTCCACGCAACAATAACACACTGACACACTTCAACGTTCATGTGTTGTTGCAACGACGACTCAGAGACAAGAGCTAACTAATGACGCGATTTTCAACGACCCTTGCCTGCCTCTCCCTGACATTGATGGCTTCCTCGCTGGAAGCGGACATCATTACCCTTAAGAGCGGTCAGAAGATTGAGGGGCAGGTACTTAAGGCTCAATCTGATGTCCTGTATGTAGATGTTGGCGTGGCGGTCGTCCGCGTTCCGGTTGCAGAAATTCAAAATCGAATTGAGAGCAACCCTCAGGAAAAGCCGGCCACAAAGGAAACGTCCGAGGGGCTGCTGCGGACAGCCAAACTCGCGAGCCGAACGGTGAAGGAACTTGTGACTACATTCGCGGAAGGTGTCGTGCTGGTGCAGACGCCAGGCGGCCTCGGCAGTGGATTCATTGTCAGTCCGGAAGGCCACTGTGTTACGAACTACCACGTGGTCGAGGGGGAGACACAGGTTGCGGTGACAATTTTTCATCGTGGCGAAAAGGGTGAGTTTAAGCGAGTCGCTATTCGCAACGTTAAGATCCTCGCTCTGAATCCCCACTTTGACCTTGCGCTGCTTCAGATTCCAAAGCAGGAAGACATGGAGTTCCAGCCCGTCTATATCGCCAAAGACGACTCGCACCGAGAAGGAGAGAAGGTTTTTGCGATTGGAAACCCTCTCGGGCTGGAGCGTTCTGTCTCGGAAGGCATCGTCAGCACACGTAATCGGAACATGGATGGTATTGTCTATATCCAGACCACCACACAGATTAACCCCGGTAACAGTGGTGGTCCGCTGTTCAATACCAAGGGAGAAGTTGTCGGTGTGATCAATATGAAGCTGACATTTGGTGAAGGGCTTGGTTTTGCCATTCCAGTCGCTTACTTAAGACACTTTGTCAATAACCGGGACGCCTTCGCATTCGATCGCACGAATCCGAACACGGGCTACCACTATCTGCCACCTCCACGGCGCAGGAATCCGCGCCAGCCGTATGAAGTGCTCGAAAAGGGCAGCAGCGACGAGAGTGACAGGAGCGGCAGCTAGTCGCACGCCGTCGGAGGGCAGGAAGATCCGATGTTGTTGCAGTTTCCGGATGAGCAGACTCTGGCTCTCGCTTTGAATTCGCAAACCGTTCCCGCCGACGTTGCGGAGCTGTGCGCTCGCGCCGGACGTGGCGATGACGGAAGCATCTGGATTGAATCAAATTCAAAGCTCGCCAGAGCAGCTCAGCAGCAGCTGAAGCACTGGGGGGTCGAGTTTCGACGCACGCGTCGTGGCCAGCCGGAAATGATGGATGTCCGTTGCTGGCCTCAGATTATTTCAGGTCGGCTGGAGTCCACGCTTGAGCACGTGGGTGAACGCACAGTGGTGCTCTTTGAACTGCCTGCCCCGGATCAGCTGCCTGGGTTGGTTAATGAGTTGCTGCGGCAGGGAAACGATCGCCTTTCTTTTCAAACACTCACTGATTCCACTGTTCTGCTGAAAGTCATTGGTCCACCTTATTATACGCTGCTGCGAGCATCTGAAGAGCGAGATAGGCAGCTCCGGGCCTACGTTGAGGTAGCTCCACGCGTTTGGGCTCCACTTCGGTACAAACACCCTTTTTCAGCGGCGCTGGAGCCTGCGGCAGGCGAGTTGCTGTTTTTGGATCCTGACCCCAGTCAATGGCGGACAGTGCCGGATGAACCGTTTCGTGACGTGTACGAATTGCTGTCGCTTAAACTTCCGTCGCAGCCTGCGATTCTGTCACATACAGGCTCGTTTCCACATCTTGAAGTCCCCCTGCTGCTGGCTCGTGGCGGGCAGGATCATGCACCGGAGATCTGGGTCCTCACAGAGAATGCTGTTGACCAGCTCGAGCAGTTTGTCCGGGCTGCCACGGATCGTGTTGTTGACCGTCTGGCATTCGCAGTGGCGGAGAGTCCTGATGAAGAGCCGGTCATCATCGTACGGGTTCGTCCGGGGAGGTCTGCTCCTCCGGTCCTTGTGTTCGACGGACTTGGGTGTGTGCCATATCTGCGGATCCCGAATCTGTTTGTGCCGATGGGGCAGCGTATTCATCCGCCGTTGCGACGGGATGCGGTGAGGGAGATTCTTGCTGAAGATGACAGTCAGCTTGTCTGGCTGCACCCTGCGGGGACGTCTGGTTCATACACCGAGTTTTCTGCCCGGATGATTGCTGACTCCGCGTTTCTGCCGTTGTCCAGTTGGGTGGACTATGTGCTCGACCAGGACCGCGAGATCCTGCAGGCGTGGCGACAGTCGCATTCCTTTGACTTTGAAGGCTTCGTCTGTCCGTCAGACAATACGAAGGCCAGAAGGAAGGCCGCCCCAAAACAAGCTGAGCCGCAGGACGACGAGATGCCGGTCTCGGAAAAGCCGCAGGTGGAGGCAAAGGAACAGAAACGCAGGCGTGTTCGTTCACTGAAGAATGATTTGGTCAGAAAGCCGGTGGAGGTTGATGAGGAGCGGGAACGGCTTCAGGCCGAGCTGACAAAAGTTGAACAGTCGTTTCTGAAGGATGAAGGTCCCCTTGACGATCCTGCTCGAAGTGAATCATGGTGGACAATGGCGGACCTCAATGCCGCGCTGAATCGCTGGTCCGACAGCTCAATTTGCCATCAGCAACTGGTCTGGCAGGAACCGAATCTGTCCGCTGATGCACTGGAGTCATGGGTTGAGAATGAAGTTGTCGCAGCCCGTGCTTCTCAGCTGAGATGCATCGGAGACACTGAGGGGAATGTGGCAAAGTCTGACGTCATCAGGACTCTGGGCAAAGATGCAATCTCCCCCTCGGAAGTCAACCAGGTTGTCGCGTGGATCTGTGTCACGGGAACCACAGCCTCGGATGTGATCCGAGAGAATCTGTCAACGATCCTCTCGTTTCTCGAAGTAAACGAACGTGTCCTGTCGTCACGTGCCTGCTGGCTGGCGTGGTGGACCGTTTCACGTGCAGCGAATGACGAGCTGACGCTGGCTCGTGCCCGTGACCGTCTGCTGGAGCGACTGTTTCAGCGAGGAGTTATTCCTGACCGAGATCTGCCAGCCTTCCTGCGAAGCAGTCTCCAGGATGGTGAGCGATTTCGCACTGTTCGGGATCGTGTGCAACAGTTGCATACGCAGGTGCGCGAGTGGAGTCTCGTCAATCTTGGTGGTGCCGTTCCTTTGACGGCGGATTATGTTGACCTGGTCTTTGCCTGGGGACTGGCCCGCCTTGGTGAGTCAACACGTGCCTCAGAACTGCTGCAGTCGGCTCAGCAGATTCTGATCGAAAAACCACAATCGAAAGATCCGGTACATCACTGGTTGTGCAGTGCGTATCAATTTCGGATTGAACGCATTCTGGATGGTGAACCCATGACCGGTCAGCTGTCCGACGCACTGCTGGCTGAACTGGACGATATGGATTCCACGAATCGGTATCGCATCGATACGCTGCGACGGTTCTCCACGATTATTGAGCCTCATGAACGACTGGATCAGTATCAGCAGCGGATCGCGGAAGAAGGTAGTCTGGAGCGTCGCCTTGTCGACCTGTTTTCGATCCGAGACGGTGCACAGCTGAAACAACAGATCGACGTGTTACTCGCGGAGAAACGCGAACTCGAACACGAAGCGGTGATTCTCACGCGGCTGCTGGAACTGGCGCCTCGGCTCGGAGAAGGGTTCGGTATCGAGTTGGTGACCCGGGCGGGGCATGTGGAATCAAATGTCGGACAACCACTGCTTCGCGCTGGGTTGCTGGAAAAAGGGCTGTTGATCGCAGTGCACTACGGCCTGTCCGATCAGGTCCAGGCGTTCTACAGTCGGATGGTGACACTGCTGGATGAACTGACTCCATCAGATACGGAGGTCCTCAAAGGACTGAGTGGTATGCTGAGTGGTTCATTTCGCAGTCTGCGACGCATGGGGATGAAGGAAGAGCTGGCTGTCCTGCTGGAGCGACTTTCCAGACTTGTTCAGGTGACGGGAGCTCTCAAGAAAGCCGACCCTGAACTTTTGTCTGTAATGCTGCAGGTCGCCGGCAGCTGGTTTCATTTTGGCATGGACGCGGGATGGAAACAGATTGATTCTGTCAGGACTGTCATTTTTGCCGGACGCCCCGACGCCCATTCCGAGAAAGCTAAACAGGCGACTCTGGCGATTGCGTATGTGGAAGCTGTGTCTCAGGCACCAACTGACGAAGCCATGGATCGGCTGCAGGAGCTCTTTGACAACCTCCGAGGTGTCGAAGAGCATGCCATGGTAAAAACGCACTATTCAGGCAAGATCCTGAGGATCGTGGAGACGGTCGTGCGGTGTCTTGTCAGTGATGGTTTGTCCGGAGATCAATCGTCTCAGCGCTGGCTGGACGAGACTGAGTACGTACTGAGGCAGCGAATTCATCGCGACATGCGTGATGCTGTGTCTACGTAGTCAGGTCGAATCTCAATTCTCGTTCACGTCGCCCCTTGCTTTGGCCCCGGAGACCTGTAGCCGGGCGTGTAAGTAGTGATTGGTAGGGCGCGATCTCGGAGAGACTTGTCAGGATTTTTTCCTTCGAGTCTTTTTCTTTGCAGATTTCTTCTTTGCTGCTTTCTTCTTTGCTTTGGAAGGTTTACTGCTGGCCTTTTTGGCGGCCTTCTGCCGGGTGGGCTTCTTGTCGTCGTCTCCAAAGACGTCGGCGAAGTTGTCGGAATACTCTTTTGAAGCACCCGTATGAACGGTGTAGCCGGTCATGGTGAGGGTCCTGATTGCTCGCGAAGCGACAGTAGCGACTCGTTCTGTCGCGTAAGCCGAACAGAATAGACAGGCAAAATCGGCACTTCAATTGCCGGACGCATATTCTCGCGGCAGATTCTGCCGTGTCCCAATCGGCCGGAATTTCCAGTTCGTGTTCGGTGAACGACCCGGCAGGGATTCCTCTTTTCGACTTTTCTCAAAAGAGGCTACTGTTCCTCATCACTCGTGCCGACAGCGTCGCTTCGGCCGATCCCTCTCTCCTCATTCCTCACTTTCTGGGCTCCTGCCCTTTTCAAACATGTCTCAAAAGGCCGTTCATGTACCGGTCATGCTGCGGGAAACGCTGCAGGAATTGCGGCTGGAACCCGGGTTGACGGTGATGGATGGCACAGTTGGGGCCGCCGGTCACAGCAGCCGAATTCTGACTCAAATTGGTTCAGAGGGGCGACTGCTGGGGTTTGATCGGGACCCAATGATGCTTGGTCTCGCGAGACAGCTCCTTGATTCTCCCAACGTCTCTCTGTTTCACGCCAGTTACTCAGAAGCAGCAGAGATCTTTTCGGAAAACGGAATCACTGGTGTCGATCGCGTCCTGCTTGATCTCGGCCTGTCATCCGACCAGTTGGCCGACCGTGAGCGGGGTTTTGGATTCGATGCTGGTGGTCCCCTTGATATGCGTTTTGATGTGTCGTCGGGAAACTCTGTTGCTGAGTTTCTTGCCAGTGCATCAGAAACTGAACTAGAGACAGTCCTGCGTGAATATGGTGAAGAGCGGTCAGCTGCAGCCATCTCACAGGAAGTCTGTCGCACTCGAACGAAATATCCAATCAGAACAACTCAGGACCTTGAATCGTGCGTGGCGCGAGCCTCCCGCTCTTCGTCTCGCACCGGCAGTAATCCGGCAACACGTACTTTTCAGGCGTTGCGGATCGCAGTCAATCGGGAACTGGAACACGTGGAGCGGATGGTGAGTGAAGTGTTGCCTGAGATTCTTAATCCGGGTGGCATCGCAGTCATTATCACGTTCCACTCCCTTGAGGATCGCATCGTCAAGAATGCGTTTAAAGGACGTCAGTTATGGACAGCTCTGACAAGAAAACCCATCGCATCGACGCCGGCGGAGATTCGGCTGAATCCTCGAAGTCGGTCAGCAAAGCTGAGGGTGGCGCAAACAAATCCGTAAAAGAAAAAGACGCCGAATGGGGCTATGAGCCCGGCAAAGCCGGCATGGCACTTGAGGCCAGGCTTGGGATGGCTGTCATTGCGGTTCTGGTGGCCGTGTTTGGGTTTTTGGTCTATCGAAACTTTGACCTGAAACAACAGCAGATTGCTGCGATCAAAAACAGGGGATCAGGTGACGAAACGGAGGACGCCGGGAAGAGTCGTCCGCCACTGAAGGAAGCAAGGCCGGGACAGACGCTCCCCAAAGATAACATCTTCACTGTCGGACGTGAGCTGCCGGATATGTCTGAACCGGAGCCTGCTTTAGACGACACTGAACTAAACGGATTTGAGGAAACGTCACTGACTCTGGGCGATAACGCAGATGGCGGTGAAGGGGAAACGGACGCAGACTCCATCCTGGACGAACTCCTTGCGGATTCGGCTGGTGATGTTCCCGAATTTGATGACACTGAGATCGCCCCTGAAGTGTCCGCCGTAGCTGATGATGGTGAGCCGGAGCTGTTTCCTGAATTCCCTGCGACTGACACTCTTGCTCAGGGGCTTAAGGAAGGCGAGGACGCAAATCCGGTCCTGATCGCAGACAGTGGAGACTCGGAGTTTTCAGAATCGGCTCCATCAGTAACCGAAGTGGCTGAGCAGAATGGCGGGAGTAACAACGACGCGGCCGATGATGTCTTCGCAGCATTTCCAGCTACTGAGGAGAAGCTGGAGATGAGAGATGGCCGTGACGAGGGGACGCTTCTCGCTCCGGCAAACACAATTGATCTGACTCCGGTGGCGCAAACGAGTGGAAGTGAGTCTCTGCCAGAGTTCACTTTGGAGGCAGATGCGGAAAGAGTCGTCACTGGGCCCGCCGAAGCAAAAATCGAAGAACCAGCAGTGGATGTCTTTGAGGAGGCGTCCGGTGTCGCTGCTCGCAACCGGGCAGAAATCGAACCTGCGTTTGATGAGTTCGATGAACTACTCGCACCAAAGAAAAGTGAGGAACAGCCGCAACAACTGATCGCTATGGCTGAACCTCAAACCGATAATGAACTTCTGGAAACCTTTGGTGAAGATCCCGTGCCCGTTCGGTCTAAGTCCCCCCGTCCTGCGATCGATCCCGCACTTGAGCAGGTCGTGTACGATGCCGATCCGGTTCGAGTGGAGACGTCCGGCAGCAACACGGTTGGTAAGCAGTCCAGTGAAGCGGTCTCTGAGCTGTGCGACA
Source organism: uncultured Planctomycetaceae bacterium (assembly GCA_913031625.1). GTDB lineage: Bacteria > Planctomycetota > Planctomycetia > Planctomycetales > Planctomycetaceae > Fuerstiella. The sequence continues at coordinate 28,342 of CAJWGB010000021.1, forward strand.
TCTGCGAAGCTCGACAGGATGACAATTATTGGAAGATCTCAAAACGGATGTATGGGACAGCACGATATTTTTCTGCTTTGGCGCTGTTCAACAAGGACCGAATCCCGGATCCTCGGAAGATCAGGCCGGGCATGAAGATTCTGGTTCCTGAAGCGAAACTGCTTGAGCGAAAGTATCCGGAGCTGTTTCGAGGGTACGTTCGTAAGCCCAGAAACCCCTCAGGCTTCTTTCTGATGGCGGACGGAAGACCAGCCTACCGAGTGGGTGAGCGGGAGACGTTGTCTGAGATCTCTCAGAAGCATCTGGGACGAGCGTCGCGTTGGATTCAGATCTGGCGGCTGAACCAGAGTGCCCTTAAGGACCCCAAACGGATTCAGCCCGGAACCGTGATCGCTTTGCCGGATGACGCGACCAACGTTGGTGTCGCCAACTGAGGCGGTGAACATGGCGTGCGGTGCGCACTAGCATGCTGTGTGAGTGTTCTGGTTTTTTGAAAGACTCTTTCCTAATTGAACCAGGGAGAGTTGCAGCACTGGCAACTCTTGAGAAAATTGCGGCGGAAGAGGGCAGGTGGGGCGACCGCCTGAGTCGTTCCTGGTGTCACGCGACTGCAGGCGATCCAGTTTGTTCCACTGCCTGCCGCAGTGGTCCGGCAAACAGTCACAGAGTTTTTACGAACGATGCACGCAGATATTCAACAGGTGAAGGAAAAGGTTGGCGAAAAGTCCGACCTGATTCGTCAGCTTCAGGTTGAACTTGGGAAGGTCGTCGTCGGCCAGGAACACATGGTTTCCCGACTACTGGTTGGGCTGCTGACTGAAGGGCATGTCCTGCTTGAGGGGGTTCCCGGGCTTGCCAAGACAACTGTCATCAATGCGCTGGCTCAGGCACTCTCTGTCAGCTTCAATCGCATTCAGTTTACCCCTGACCTGCTGCCCGCTGACCTTCTGGGAACCATGATCTACGTTCCGGGTGACGGCACGTTTAAGACACGCAAAGGGCCCGTGTTTGCCAACCTGATTCTCGCGGATGAAATTAACCGAGCTCCGTCAAAGGTTCAGTCAGCGCTGCTGGAAGCAATGCAGGAACGGCAGGTGACAATAGGTGATGAGTCTTACCCACTCGAGCGGCCATTTCTGGTTCTTGCCACTCAGAACCCCATCGAGCAGGAAGGAACCTACCCACTGCCGGAGGCGCAGGTTGACCGATTCATGCTGAAGGTGACGATTAGTTATCCGAAGCAGGACGAGGAACGCCGGGTCCTCGATATGGCACTGGAAGAAACGGCTCGGCCCGTGACGTCTGTGCTGCAGGTGCAGGATATCTTTGACATGCAGCAGGTTGTCAAAATGATCTATGTTGACGACCAGATTAAGGAGTACATCGTAAGTCTCGTGCGAGCCACACGCGATCCGGCTGAGTACAAGGTTCGCAACGTTGCCGAGCTGATAGATTTCGGTGCCTCTCCCCGAGCAAGTATCTTTCTCGGTATGGGGGCTCGAGCGATCGCATTTTTGAATGGTCGCGGCTATGTGACTCCTCAGGATGTTAAGGATATCGCGTTCGACGTACTGCGCCACAGAGTCATCCTGACTTACGAAGCTGAGGCTGAAGAGAAGACAGCGGACGACGTGATCCGTGAAATCCTCAACGCTGTGCCCGTTCCCTGACGTGACTGATGACTCAGACGGTCGCTGACATCCTCCGAAAAGTTCAACGGATTCAGATCGTGGCCAACCGCGCCGTGAACGATCTGATGGCCGGACAGTATCGGAGTTCATTTCGTGGACGTGGGATGGAATTCGACGAAGTCCGCGAATACCAGCCCGGCGATGAGATTCGTACGATCGACTGGAATGTAACTGCTCGTGCCGGCAGCCCGTTCATCAAACGTTTTGCGGAAGAGCGGGAACTCACCGTCCTCTTTCTCGTTGACGTATCTGCGTCCGGGGTGTTTGGTTCGGTGGATCGCTCCAAACTCGACCTGATGGTCGAACTGTCGGCGTTGTTGATGTTCTCTGCATTCAGGAACAATGACAAAGTGGGCATGCTGTTGTTCGCAGACGAAGTCCAGGCCTGCTTTCCAGCGCGTAAAGGCAAGAGCAATGTGCTGCGGCTGATCAGAGAAATGCTGACTGCTGAAGCTGTTGCCGCCGAGACGCAGTTGGACTCCGCATTGCAGTACCTTAACAGGATTCAGAAACGGCGGGCGGTCGTTTTTCTACTGAGCGATTTCCTGACCGAGACATCGCGGCGGGCACTTAGTATCTGCAATCGGAGACACGATCTTGTTGCTGTCACCGTAGAAGATCCGCGCGAACACGATCTTCCAGCCGTCGGCATCATTCGCCTGCAGGACGCTGAGACAGGTGAGGTGGTGGAAGTTGATACCGCCAATCCACGTGTTCGCAGTCTGTTTGCTGAGCGAGCTGCAACACGTCAGCAGGAGCTGCAGCAGCGTCTCAGGCAGGCTGGTGTTGACCAGCTTTCCGTCACAACGGGAGAGCCATACGCGAACAGTCTGAGACGCTTTTTTGATCGACGAGAGAGGCGATCACGATGAGAGGCTGGATGACGATTGCGTGCTTCTGGCTGCTGATCGCCGGGTGCGACCGTACCGAGAAAACGCCGTCAGAAGAGGCTTCAGTCAAGGCGCAGCAGGCCGCGACCGTGCTGAGCGAGCGAGGTCCCGTTTCGGTGTCGGTCAGCGTTATCCCGGAGAAACCTCGCCTGTCTGATGAACCGGAGTTGACACTGACTGTGCGTGCCGAAGCCGGCGTTGACGTGAGTCTGCCGGAGTTCGGAGAGTCAGTGGGTGACTTCCTGATTCGAGACTTTCATGAACCAATCCCCCGCACTGAGGAAGGGAGTCAGATTCTGCAACAGGTCTATACGCTTGAACCTGAGACAGCCGGGCGGGTTGTGATTGATCCGTTCGTGGTTTCTTTCACAGACAATCGAAAAGAGGGGGACGGAAAAGAACATTCTGTTGAAACCGAGCCTCTGCGACTGACGATCAGCACCATGCTGGATGCCAACGCCCCGTCACTCGATGACCTCGAACCGCCTGCTCCGCCAACTGAACTTGAATCAACTGACGCGTTCAGTATGTGGTGGTTGTTTTGGCTGGCTGGCGGTTCCGCCATTGTTGTGGTCGTCGTAATGCTGATGAAGAGGCGGACGGCGAAGCCTGAGCCGCCCATTCCACCGGGAATCCTTGCTCGACGTGAACTGGATGAGCTGATTGCCAGCGGTCTGAGTTCGCAGGATGTCAAACTATTCTATGTTGAGCTGACTGCAATTGTTCGGCGATACATCGAACGCACGACCTCTGTTCGCGCGCCAGAGTTGACGACCGAGGAGTTTCTGAGGCAGGTCGAACAGCAGGCCTTGTTCCGATCAGAGGACAATGTGCGACTGGTGGCCTTTCTCGAGGCAGCTGACCTCGTAAAGTTCGCCGGAGTCACTCCGGACGAAGAAGCAATCAGGCAGGCGACTCATAAAGCCAAAGTGTTTATCGAATTGAAGTCTCCGGAATCGGGGGACGCTGCATGAGCGGGTTTCGGTTTGAGTCACCATGGATTCTGCTCTGGATCCTGCCAGTCTGTCTGCTCTGGGCGTGGCGGTACTTTCGCAGAAAGCCGGCAATCTTGTATTCGAGTGTTGATTCACTGAAGGGATTGCCCGTCACGTTTCGCCAACTGTGTCGAACGGCTCTTCCGTGGTTCTTCCTGCTGTCGCTGCTCCTGATGGTTGTGGCGCTCGCCCGACCTCAAACCGGACACGAAGAATCGCGTATTCGGAAAGAGGGAATTGCCATTCAGATGTGCATTGATAAATCCGGTTCGATGCAGGCAATGGACTTTTCTCTGAACGGAAAGAATGTCAATCGTCTCGAAGCCGTCAAGGATGTCTTTCGGCGATTTGCTGCAGGAGACGATCGATTTGATGGACGGCCGGATGACCTGATCGGACTCATTGCCTTCGGCGGTTTTGCCAGTGCTCTTTGTCCTCCGACGCTCGACCATGGCGTGCTGCTGGAGGTGCTCGATAGTGTTGAAATTCCTCAGCCGATTTACGATGACAAAGGCCGTGAAGTTAATACCGCGCTGTTGCAGGAAGAGCAGGCTACTGCAATTGGTGACGCACTGGCTCTTGCCGTTGACCGCCTGAAGCACATCAAAGCAAAGAGTAAAGTCATCGTGCTTCTTTCGGACGGTGAAAACAGTGCAGGCGTCGTCAGTCCGGAAGATGCCGCGGAAGCCGCTGCTCAGTATGACATTCGCGTGTATTGCATCGGTGTTGGGTCAACGGGATTGGCTCCGTTCCCTATGGTCGATCGTCAGGGACGCGTATTTCTCAGCTCACAGCCGGTTCGTCTGGACACGGAAACGCTGAAGGCAATCGCAAAGACGACTGATGGGAAATACTTCAACGCCAAAGATTCCACAGGGCTGCGTCAGGTGTATACGGCGATTGATGAGCTGGAGAAGACAGAGATTGAGGGGTTGTTGTTTATGGAGTACGCAGAACAGTTTCACTATCCCCTGATGACTGGTTTGTTGCTGCTCGTTCTTTGCGCCACTCTGCAGTCAACGTGGCTCAGCAGCGTTCCCTAACATGCTTGTAGACCGGGGCGAGCAAAGCAATGGCCAGCACCGCTCTGAACCTGGCTGGCAGGATGTTCGTTTCGCAGGTTGCTGGACGAGGCAGCAATCACAGGGCGTCAGCCGTTTCTTTCGGCTGCTGTTTTCGTCGGCTGATCAGAGCAAGAATGTCTTCGCGAATCAGGTTCAGGCACGGCACAAGGACGAGTGTCAGTCCTGTTGCAAACACAAGGCCGTACGTCAGCGTCACTGCCATTGGAATCAGAAACTTCGCCTGAAAGCTGGTTTCAAACATCAATGGAACCAAGCCGGACGCCGTCGTGAGAGTGGTCAGCAGGATCGCCCGCAGTCGTTTCTTTGCACCGTCAATACTGGCCTCAAGCAGACTCAGGCCCGCTTCCACTCGCTTGTTAATGAAATCCATGAGCACGAGTGAGTCATTCACAAGGATGCCCGCGAGGGCGACGAGTCCAATGGCACTCAGAATTGTGAACGTCTCACCAAAATGCCAATGGCCGATCACGGCGCCAAGGAATCCAAATGGGATCGCAGACATCACAACGAGGGGCTGAGTGTAGGATTTAAAGAGCCCGGCAAGCAATCCATAGATGATGAGCAACGCGATTGGGAATGCGTACGCCAGCGATGAAAAGCTCTTCTGGGTTTCTCTGGCCTGTCCCAGATAATTCAATTCGAGACCGGGGAAATCAGGGCGAACTTCCTTCTCTACCTGTGCTTCAATGGAGTTAATCACGCTGGTTGTGCTGGGCACAACAGCGTCGTCCACTGACCCTACGATTCTTGCTGATCGAGTCTGCTGGTAACGTGTAATCGTGGAATAGCCGACTCCCTGTTCGACTTCTGCCAGCTGTCCAATTGGGATCCAGCTGCGACGTGATACGTCTGCGGGCCGCTGCATTGTGTCTGTGGGGGCGCTCGCGGTGGTTCGGCCTGGAACCCACATGGATTCAACGTTCCAGATGTTTTCACGATACGATTCGGGGTACCGCACCATGATTCGAACATCTTCGCGGTCGCGATTGATTCGCCTCGCTTCCTGACCAAACAGTGCACCGCGAACATGCATCCCCAGTTGACCGACGGTGACCCCGGTTGCAGCTGCAGATTCCCGCAGCTTGAGTCTTAGCTCCTGCTTGCCGATATCCAGGTTGTCATCGAGGTCGTAGACTCCCTGCCTGCTGGCAGCAATGGCTTTAATTGCAGCCACTGCCTTCGGCAGTTGTTCGTTGGAGACACCCGATACGCTGATGTCGAGGTCGTTTCCGCCGGGACCTCCGCTCATCGCCTCCCATCGAACGGAGTTGATGCCCTCAAGCTGGTTTTCCGAATAGTGACGGAGGATGGCCACAAGTTCATTGCTGGATCTGTCTCGTTCTTCTGCCGGGCAGATCTCCACAATCAACTGCCCCAGATGACTCTGGTCGTCGAAGCCCACAGAGCCTGCCCCTGTCACGTCGTACTGACGTCCGGCGATCGTCTGTACGTTCACGATTTCAGGGAATTGTTCTTCGTCGACGATGTAGTTAGTCAGTTTCTTCAGTTCTTCTTCCAGCCGTTCGGTGCTGGTACCAATCGGCATCTCCAGTGCACAAATCAGGCTTTCACTGTCCATGTCCTGAATGAACTGCCACTTAACAACTCCCCCAGCGAGCATGCCGGCGGCGATCACGCAGGCACCAACGACTGACGCCAGTGTGACATATCGCCAGTGCAGGCAGAACTTCAGAATCGCTGCATACGGAGCCATCAGGCCCTTCCGCAGGAACGTATCTTTGATCGCCGCAATGCCGCTCAATTGTGGGGCGGCTGCCTCTGTCTCTCCATCGGACTCTCGTCTTTTGACGGGTTTCAGGTGCCTCAGGTGAGCCGGGAGAATGATAAGCGCTTCTACCAGCGAGATTGAGAGCGCTGAAATTACCACGAGCGGCAGCTGGGCCATGAAGTCGCCGACCTGTCCCTTGATGAAGAACAGGGGAGCAAATGCACCAATCGTGGTGGCCACCGCAACCACGACCGGCCACATCACCTCCTCAGCCCCCTTGATGGCCGCCTGCATCGGTGGCAGGCCTTCTTCCACGTGCCGGTAGATGTTCTCACCGATCACAATCGCGTCGTCAACGATGATGCCAAGGACCACAATCAGGCCGAACATGGACAGTAGATTCACGGTTGCGCCGACGGCCCACATGACTGCGAATGTGCCCATGAACGACACGAGCAGGCCTACGGCGGCCCACCATGCCACGCGCCAGTTGAGAAACAGATTGAGGGAGATTAGTACCAGGACAAGCCCCCATCCGCCGTTGCGGGTCATGAGGTCCAGACGGCCCTCCACGAACCGGGCGATGTCGGTGTGGAGCTGGAGTGAGTAGCCCTCAGGTATTGGGTCTGCTTTGGCGTTGTCGTAGATGGTCTGAATTGTGGGCACTCGAATCTGTGTCGCAATTCCCACTTCGGGCATCGGCTTTCCGACTCGTCCGGCAACGTATGTCTTCACCACGGAGGAGATCAAAACTGCGTCCTCGTCGTCTCCCTTGAACACAACGCAGTTCACTGACGCCTTGCCGTTGAACAACGCTTCCAGATCTGAATCTACAAACCCGTCCGAAAGGTCCGCTACGTCCTTTAGCCGAATCTGCCGGCCGTCAGACTCGGAGCGAATCACGATATTCTCAAGTTCGTCTGCCTTCTGCTGTTCGCCGATCGTACGAACTGCCACGCTGCTGCGGTTGCCCTTTAGCTGTCCGCCACTGATGTCGAGGTTCTCGGAACGGATCGCCGCGGCGACTTCCTCAAATGTGATGTCGTACTCCAGAAGCCGGTGCGGCTTCACATCGACGTAGATCTCGTCCTGCCGGACTCCGTTGAGTTCCACTCGGCTGACGCCCGGGAGTTTGAGGAGTTCGTCTCTCAGGTCGCGAGCCGTCGACTTGAGTTCAGCTTCTGAGGCATGACCGAAAACAGCGATGGAAATGACGGGCAGCTGAGGCACCACCTTCCGCAGGCTGATCTTCTCGACGTCATCCGGGATGTCCTGAATAGAGTCCACTTCATTGCGGACTTCCTGCATCATGACATCCACGTCGTCCACGGATTGAGCCATCGTCAGGGTCGTGAAGCTGATTCCTTCTGCGACCTGAGACTCCACCTCGTCGATTCCTTCAAGACCTCGCAACGCTTCTTCGATCTTGATCGTGACGGACTTCTCAACATCCTCCGGCTGTACGCCGGGATACACTGCCGACACCAGAAGTTTGTCCGGCCGTGACTCCGGGAACATTTCTCGCTGCAGCGTGATCGCAAACACGACTCCTGCGGCCAGAATGACCAGCATCAGCATGTTGACAAGGACCGCATTGCGGACGCTGAAAGCGGGCAGGGACATATAAAACTGCGTCCTCGTTGCCTTAGCCTTCGGCTAAGGCCGGGCTCCGTTTGGGAAAAATAGAACTGCGCCCCTGTTGCCATTTGTTGCACTTCAGCATGGTTGCCTTACCTGACGTCAGGGGCGGCTTCCGTGGGCCATTGGCAAAGGCTGGGCTCCGTTTAACTTAGGCTCCGTTTAACTTATTTACCTGGATCTGGATATTGGTAGAGACCAGACCCCATGAGTCAAGTTGAGATGCCAGGGACGAACAGGTCTCCTTGAATCTTTGAACTGATTATAGAGGTGCTTTTATGCGTCTCATGACCCGAGTAGCGATAAGCCTGCGCCAGCAGGAGGGAGCTCTACCAGTTCCACGCCGTGAACTTCGGCATGGTTCTGAACTTCTGCAACTGCTTCCGCCGACGGAGCACTGTCGAGGTTAAGCACAGCGACTGAATCTCCGCCAGGTCCGTTCTGCTTTCGGCCAAGAGCCATGCTGGCGATATTGACGTCGTGTTTGCCCAATACACTGCCAATGTAGCCGATCAGGCCTGGCACATCGCGATGGCGATAGATAAGCAGAAGCCCGTCAAGGAACGCTTCGAAGCAGTACCCGTCGAGTCGCACCAGACGCAGGAACTGCCGCCCGAAAATTGTGCCCGCGGCTTCAAAATCCCCCTGATCAGTAGTCAGCTTGACGGAGATGACGGAAGAGAAATTCTCGGAGTTCCCGCTGACTGTTTCGACCACCTCGAGTCCACGGGCCTTGGCAGTGGACAACGCGTTGATTATGTTCACCTTGGTGTCGAGTGCGGCTTCCAGCAGGCCGGCAGCAAAAGCAGACGTCATCAAACGCGTCTTCTTGTCAGCGGCTTCTCCACGGTAGTCGATGGTGGCTTCTCGAAGTGACTGTCCCTTGATCATCTGAGCAGCCAGCAGTCCGAGCCGATGACTGAGATCAAGATACTGCTTCAGGTCCTGCATTTCGGCACCGGATACCGGTGCCATGTTGATCGCATAGCGGATCTCATTGTTGATCAGGAAGTCCGTGATAATGTCGGCTGCCTCGACTGCCACGAGTTCCTGAGCTTCGTCGGTGGATGCTCCCAGGTGAGGCGTTGTCAGAACCTGAGGCATGTCGACCAGGCGGCGATCTTCCGGAGGCTCAGAAGTGAACACATCCAGTGCCGCACCTGCGATATGACCTGAGTCTATTGCGTCGGCCAGATCGGTTTCGTCCACAATACCGCCGCGGGCACAGTTGATGATCCGCGCACCTGGTTTCATCTTTGCGAGGCGTTCGGCGTTGATGATCCCGCGCGTCGATTCGATCAAAGGAGTATGTACCGTGAGGTAATCACATTTGGGGATGAGATCATCGACATTCTCAACATAGTCGAGTCCCATTTCCCGCGCTTTGTCCGCGGAGAAGAATGGGTCATAACCAATGACCCTCATTTCAAATGCCAGAGCACGCTGGGCGACCGTTATCCCAATACGCCCCAGCCCGATGACCGCAAGTGTTTTGCCGGACAGCTGGCTGCCCTGAAAGAGTTTTTTGTCCCAGCGGCCTTCCTTCATGCTGGCAGAAGCCGGTCCGATATTGCGTGACAGTGCCATCAGCATCGCGAAGGCATGCTCTGCTGTACTGGTCGTGTTGCCGGTGGGAGTATTCATCACAAGAATACCGGCCTCAGTCGCGGCATCCTTGTCGATGTTGTCCGTGCCGACGCCGGCGCGACCGATGACCTTGAGGCGCGTCGTCTTTTCCAGGGCGGTGGCGGTGACCTTCGTGCCGCTGCGCACCACGAGGCCGTCATAGTCGTCGATGATGGCCGAAAGCT
>CAJWGB010000022.1 GCA_913031625.1 uncultured Planctomycetaceae bacterium
AACAATTCGGTCGCTTCTGCCCATTGTTCCGCGACCATGGCCTGGGATGCGCGTTTCCGCTGCAGGTCGCGCGGATTCGGCTGAGTGAGAAACCAGACAAGCGCGCATGTGAGTGACACCAGCAGTGTTGTTCCGGTGATGCGTGCGAGTCTTCTGTTGGCCCGCCACAGCCGTCTGAGGCGGCTGCCACGAGAAAGACAGGCTGAGAGTTCAGCGACAAGTTCTTCTGCTGTCGCGATGCGGTGATCCGGATTCGCTTCAAGGCATCGAGCGAGAACCGACTTCAGACGATTGTCGAGGAGGGCTTCTGATTCCGGTACGCGGCACGGCCCGGATTGCTGTGCCTCATAGAGGTGGGCGGCCAGGTCCCTCGTCGACAACTCCGTGGGCACCGGTCCGAAGGGATGTTGACCGTGCAGCAGCTCAAACAGGCAGACTCCCAGTGAAAAGATGTCAGCCGTTGGACCGGGCAGTTCTGTTGAGTGCCCGTCTGACAGTTTGACAAAGCCATTCAACTGTTCCGGGGCCATGTACGGGAGTGTTCCTCCCAGGGGCATACCCTTGACCGGTTCGCTGGACAGATTGAAGTCGATCAGCAGTGGCTCTCCGGTCTGGCTGACAAGAATATTAGATGGTTTCAGGTCGCGGTGGCAGATCCCCTGTTCGTGAGTACTGACAAGTGCCTCGGCAATCTGAAGTCCAAAAGCGGCGACAGCGTCACCAAACGTGGCATGCTGAGCAGCACCGGACGAGTTGAGGGTGAGCGTTTCGTCTTCGCAATTCACAGAGGCGGCTGCCGACGCAATGTCAGACCCTGACGACGGAACGTGGCCCGAACGGTGAACAAGCTCGACGACGTCAAGAAGAGTGGCCCTGCTGCTGAACGGCATGCAGAGAACGGTCAGGCCCCATTCAGGATCCAGTGAGGCGGAATAGACGGGGACGATATTTCGGTGGGCCACCTGAGCGAGCAGCTGTGCTTCGTGGTGTCCGTGGCGGGCCACTTTGACGACAACCGGTCGTTCCTTCAGACTAATCTCACTGGCTCGGAAGACACGGCCAAATGTGCCCTGGCCGAGTTGCTCGAGCAACAGGAAGCCCCCAATTTCATCGCCGGGTTCCGGCCATTCCGGAAGGTCTTCAGGATCGCCCAGCACTCCCCGTTCGGAGAGAGCATTATGAATCTCTATCTGCCGTCGAAGGGTCCGTGAAATTTGTGAAAACTGAGCCACAAAGTCCGCCGCGATGAGGTGTTCCCCGTTCTCGCGTCGCAGGCAGTATTCTTCGTAGGCGAGGTCCAGCTGAATGGACTTGTGAACGGCATCGATGCCTCCGAGGTTGTCGATAGCTGATCGTGCACTGGGCTGAACGCCGGCTCGCCACCCAGCCTTCATCTCAGCGGCCGTCAGACGCTGTTGATCGAGGACAACGGTAGAGAATCTGTTAACCGCGTGCATTAGTCCTCAAGCTTCTCAGCGAGTCGTTGAATCACGCGCCGCACCGTTCGTTCATTCACCCCAACTTCTTCGGCGATTTCAGCCAGTGTCAGGCCGTCGCACCGGAGCTGGGCAATCTGCCGGTACTTCTCAGGTTCATTAGCCGTCATTGCTTCCCACTGTTCCCTGGCCATTACGACCTGGCTGGGTCGTTCGGCCGAATGATCGGGAAGTGGCAGGACGAAGCTGTCTTTGTGGAGTGACTGCTCCCGATTGATATTCTGTTTTTCCGCCTGGAGATGTTTGCGGAATTCGCGACGGACTTTTCGCTGGGCAATCACCACCAGCAGCGCAATCATGCTGTCAGGTGATTCGCATTCAGCCAGACGCGACCGATTTTCATGGATCGTCATCCAGACTGCCTGAGCAAAGTCCTGTGAGTCGAATCTCGATCGAAGCCGACGATCAAGGTTGCGACGGACTGCTCGCAGCACATAGGGGCCGAAGTGCTCAAGGACTTCCTGAAATGCCTCCGCGCTGCCATCTCGGAGCTGCTGCGTCAGGTTCAGGAATTCCTCATCGGTGTAGGCTTCGGTGCTGTCGCTGCTCATGAGTCAGTGGTCACGGATGAGCGCCCGCTGCGGGCATATGGACGATACTTCTCAGTGCGACGTTAAATGTCACCTGAAATTGTAGTGCTCACGCCATTCATACAGTGACTGGATTCCTTCGGCGGTTTCCGAGCCTCACTGAAGATGGGCGTGATTTCTCCGACCTGCTCTGCACCAGCTTAATCGTATGACCGGCGTTTTCTCGGACCCCTTTTCCGAGGTTTCAATTGTTTTTCAGCAATTCTCCGTTTTCCTCGGTCTCCATGTCCACTTTTTGGTCGCCAGCGCAATCAAAGAAAATGTCATAAACCCAAAAATAGTAAGGACATAGGGCGTCACTCGCGTGGGACGTCCGAAATCGGGTTGAAGCTGCTCCGTAAGCACAACATCTGATGCGTCTGCCATCCGCGGAACAGGTTTTAGACAGGTCCCCGCTGGTGAGGACCATTTCCACCCCGGGGGAGCTTTTCTGGCGCTCCTACGGAATTCCCTGTTTCATCAGGATGAGATCAGGCACAATCTGATTCATCGGCTCAGAAGTGTGAGCCTCCCTGCCATCAGTCTGGGGCACCACGTGGCAGGGCGGCTTCACACTTTTCTTTGTGATTCCAGCGGCGATGCTGGCCTGATCAGACTCAATACCTGTAGCAACGCGGGTTCCCTATCTTCTCAATCTCGCGGAATTCGATGAAAACCATCCATTCCGAAGCGATCCGGGCCGATCATGGAGATCTGGATTGATCGGCCCATAGCCAGCGATACAATCCGCTCCTTCCGGTCGCAGGCTGTCTGTGATCGTCCATTTGTCCATCGAGTTGACGTTTCAGGACATGGATGTTGGGTTTCCCGGCTTCCTGACTCCCGTTTGCTCGACGCAGTCACTTCGGCTGCAAACAGGAATTGAGATGTCTATTTCTACAGAGGTGAAGCAGCAGCTTCGCAAAGAATTTGGTCAGAGTGAAAACGATACAGGCTCTCCTCAGGTGCAGATTGCCTGCCTGACCTATCAGATCAACGTCCTCACAGAACACCTGCAATCCAACAAGAAGGATCACTCTTCGCGACGAGGACTGCTGCGGATGGTCAGCCGACGACGACGTCTGCTCGACTATCTCAAAGAGACGGCCCCGGACCAGTATCTCGAAATGCTGTCACGTCTGGGTATTCGAAAATAATCTGTCAGGGCGTTGGTACTGCACCAACGCCCTGTGTTTTTTCGGAGCGCGACCTGCGGCAATGGTCCGTGGTCGCAATGGGTTGAGGGCCATACCCTCGTTCAGGATTTGTCAGGCCACCGGATGTGGCGACCGCGTGTGCGGTGTTTGAATTCGTGTTGTTTGTTTGTTGTTGACTGCTGCCCAGGTTCGTTGCGGATTGCCGCCACCTGAGGCGACTTTGTGTCGGAAATTGCAAGAGTCTTTGACGGGTGTTGAATTTGCAGACGTGTGGTCTGCTGCTTGCTGTTTTGAGATCTGAAGTTGCTGCTCGTGCCGAAAATCTGACTTCTAACCGCGATCAGTGGTCCCCAGTCCCGGCAAGGCCGGAAAGGAAATGATCGTGAAGAAAGTCACTGTAAGTACAGAATTTGGAGGCCGGACACTCTCGCTGAGTTCCGGGGACCTTGCCAAGCAGGCAAGCGCCGCCGTCACGGTTCAGTACGGCGAAACCGTCGCGTTCGTAGCGACACAGACGGGTCCGTCCCGGCCGGGAACCGATTTCTTCCCGCTCACCGTGGACTACCGTGAACGCCTGGCTGCAGCTGGTAAATTCGCAGGCGGATATCAAAAGCGTGAAGGCCGACCGACAACCAAGGAAATCCTGACCTGCCGACTCACAGACCGCCCCATTCGACCACTCTTCCCAAAAGGCTTTCGTGACGAAGTTCAGGTCATGACCAATGTTTTGGCCTGCGATGGCGAAAACAACCCGGATGTCTTGAGCATCAATGGCGCAAGTGCGGCACTGCGGATTTCCGGCATGCCTTTCAAGGGGCCCATCGCTGCAGTTCGAATCGGACTCGTGGAAGATGAACTGGTTCTGATGCCGACCGTCCAGCAGATGGAAGAGAGCACGCTCGACCTGATCGTTGCCGGTTCTTCCAAGTCGATTCTCATGATCGAAGGATTCGCCAATCAGCTTCCTGAAAAGGAGATGGGCGACGCGATCATGTTTGCTCATGACTTCATCAAGCAGCTCTGCCAGCTGCAGGAAGATCTCGCGAAGGAACTGGGCATTGATCCTCCAGAGATTCCGGAACCAGAAGTAAACCCATTCCTCGAGAAGCTTGAGCCATCATTCGAAAAACTGAAGGCTGCCAAGGCTACTCGAATGAAGCAGGAACGCGGGGAAGCAGTTGCTGCTGTCAAAGAAGAACTGGTCGGTCAGTTCTTCCCGGATGAGGCGGAAGAAACCGAAGACGGGCTGACAAAGGCTCAGTTCGGCGACGCCTTCTACCAATTGACTGCCCGCGCTGTTCGAGAGCTGATCCTCAGCGGGACCCGACTTGACGGACGTGCTCCGGATGAACTCCGCGACGTACATTGCGAAGTTGGTCGTCTGCCTCGCGTTCACGGTTCAGCTGTGTTCACGCGCGGTGAGACTCAGTCAATGGCCACCATTACACTGGGAACCACGCGTGACCAGCAGCGAAATGACGGTCTGTTTGGTGAATTCTCTGACCGATTTATGCTGCACTATTACTTCCCATCATTCTCTGTGGGTGAGTGTCGTCCGATTCGTGGGCCTGGCCGACGTGAGATTGGGCACGGGTGTCTGGCAGAGCGATCGGTTGCTCCCGTCATTCCTGCAGAAGACAAGTTCCCGTACACCATTCGAGTCATCTCTGACATCCTTGAGTCGAACGGCAGTAGCTCTATGGCATCCGTTTGTAGTGCGACTCTCGGCCTGATGGATGCAGGTGTCACCATTAAGCAGCCCGTCGCCGGTATCTCAATCGGTATTGTTGACGAAGGCGACAAGTGGACCCTGCTGACAGACATCATGGGCGACGAAGACCACTTCGGCGACATGGACTTCAAAGTGGCAGGAACAGGACGCGGTGTCACCGGCATTCAGCTGGACCTGAAGAATGAGGGAATCAGCGAAGAGATTATTCGCGCGACTCTCGATCAGGCTCTGAAGGCTCGTAAAGAGCTGCTGAAGAACATGCTTGGCGCGATTCGTCGACCTCGTGAACAGGTATCTGAGCATGCTCCAAAGCTGCTGCAGACATCCATCAATCCTGAAAAGATTGGTCTGCTGATTGGCCCGGGTGGCAAGACGATCCGCGCCATTCAGGAAGAGTCTGGTGCAACCATCGACATTGCCGAAGACGGAGTCGTCACGATCTCTGCCGCAAACGGTTCATCAGCCGATGCTGCTCTGGCTCGAATCGAAGCACTGACGGAAGACATCCAGCCGGGACGAATCTACACCGGTAAGGTCACTTCCATCAAGGACTTCGGAGCCTTCATTGAGATCGCTCCGGGCAAAGATGGACTGTGTCACATCAGTGAGTTGTCCGACGGCTTCGTCAAGAACGTGAATGACGTCTGCAAAGTGGGCGACGTTCTGGAAGTCAAAGTGATCGCTGTTGACGATCAGAATCGTGTCAAGCTGTCCCGCAAGGCTGTCCTGGCGGAACAGGGCGGAGGCGATGACGAAGACGTCGAGTTCGAGGACGACGACGAGTAAGTCCTGTTAACGACGGGGCCCTGTATTTGCAGGGCCCCGTTTTTTATTTGGCCACAGCTATGACTGATGAAACGCCAGCACAGCCTTCCGACGGAGACGATGCAGTCACGCAGGAACATGCTCGTCTGCAGGCGCAGAATCTGGAACTGGCAACGCTGGCCGGTGGTCTGGCTCATGAGATTCGAAATCCGCTTTCCACAATGCGGATGAATCTCGAACTGTTGTCGGAAGACCTTGAGGACGAAGGAACGCCCGGCACGCGCAGGATGCAGACGCGCGTTGATAAGCTGAAACATGAGTGTCTGAATCTGGAAGGCGTTCTCAACGCGTTCCTCCAGTTTGCTCGAGCAGGCCAGCTTAATCTCGTGACGTGCAGCCTGAACGATGAAGTGCACGACTTTCTTAGTTTCATACGCCCTCAGGCCGAAGACACAGGAGTGGAACTTCGGCCGCACCTTGATGCGAATCTGCCTGCCGTCGCCATCGACACGGCACTCATCCGCCAGGTGCTTTCTAACCTTGGCCGGAATGCGCTGCAGGCAATGCCCGACGGCGGCACTCTGGAGTTCATCACGCGTTCGCGTGAGAATCACGTGACACTGGAGGTCATCGACACCGGGGAAGGCATGACGTCCGCCACCGTCGAGAAAATGTTCCAGGCCTTCTTTTCCACGCGCAGCGGCGGAAGCGGGCTCGGCCTGCCAACAGTGCGACGCATTATTGAAGCGCATGGCGGGTCCATTGAGTGCGAGAGCGAACCCGGTCGTGGAACTCGATTTACGATTCTCATCCCGGTCAGCTGAGTGTCCCGAACGACAGGCCCTCACGATGATCCGCCGTTTTATTGACAACTACCTCCCTCGCCACACTCACCCCTTGAATCGCGGACTGCATGCGATTGGTGTCCCTTTGAGCTTCATTGTGGCACCTGCGGCAGCAATTGCCGGTGCAGACTGGTACTGGCACGTCGGCAGTTTCATTGGGGGGTATGTGCTTCAGTTTGCCGGTCACGCAATAGAGGGGAATGACGCAGGTGAGGTTGTGTTTGTCAAAAAAATACTTGGAATGCCCTATACCGAGTATGCCCCTGGCGCCAATTCATCAAGTTGTGAGGATTATTCCGACGATAGGAATCCCGCGTCTCACTAGACCGCACTGAGTGCGCGTTCCGTAGTGAGGCGTGGCCGCCACCAACCATGACGGCCCTTCATACACGCCTGAGGCGTGGCGCTGCGAATGGGATGTCAGATGCATCGTCAAAGTCTGTTCAAAAAACTCAGCCGTCAGAGGCTGCCCGCTCTGACATGCGCGACTGCACTTTTGGTTTGTGTCATGGCTGGCTGCCAGTCGCCAGAGAAGACTGCCTGTGAACTGGATTACTGCGACGATATCCAGCAGGTCGGTTACTACCGAGAAGTAACCACGCAGCGTGCGTGGCCGTGCATCGATACTCCCACCCCGGAGGCAGTCGCTTCCAGTCTCGAGCCTCGCAATCTGCGACGACGAGTCCAGGACGAGACGCGCGAAATCGGACTGTTCGAAACTCTGCATCTCGCGCTGTCCCAGAACAAAGTCATTGAAACAAGTGCGCTTGGCGGCGTGGGATCCAAAGCAGTCCTGACCAACCCGACCAATGTTGCCTCCGTCTACGATCCGGCAATTCAGTCATCGGGCGTGCTGTTCGGACGCCGAAGTGTGGAGGCTGCTCTGGCAGACTTCGATACCACATTCTCAACATCACTGACATTTCGAAGATCTGACCTGCAGGGAGCCAGCACGGTCGGAGGTGGTAACAGCGCAGCGTTCACGTCGTCGCTGGGTAAGCAGTTTGCGACCGGTGGCAGCATCAGCCTGAATCACGACTGGAACTACACCGTCGATCCTGTTCCTGTTGGCACAGCTTCCCCTAACTACTACGGTCGGCTGGGTGTGAGCATTCGACAGCCGTTGATGGCTGGCAGTGGTGTGGAATACACACGAATTGCCGGACCTGCCAATCCGAACTTCGGAGCAATTACCGGTGTGAGCCAGGGGGTCAGCATTGCTCGCATCAATGAAGATGTTTCGATGGCCAACTTCGAAATCGCAATTCGCAATGCCCTGCGAGACGTAGAGAACGCTTACTGGAATCTGTACTTCGCATATAAATCTTACGATACAGCTGTCGAAGCACATAAGAGTGCGGTGCAGACATGGAAGGAAGCCAATCAACGCCGCAAGGTTGGCGTGATGAAACCGGCAGATGAGTTGCAGGCGAAAGATCGTCTGTATGAGACGAAGGCCAATGTTGAGACGAGTCTGAATTCGTTGTATGCAGCTGAGTCAGAACTGCGTCGCCTCGTCGGCCTGCCGATGAATGATGGAACTGTCCTGCGTCCTTCAGACGAGCCAGTGACTGCGGAACTTGTTCCCAACTGGCAGGCCTGCATGAAAGAAGCCCTGACCAATCGAATTGAGCTGCGGCGGCAGAAGTGGAGCGTCAAGAGTCTGCAACTGCAGCTGCAGGCGGCTCGCAACGTGGTCCGACCTCGACTGGACTTTATTGCTGGCTATGACATTCACGGTTTGGGTGACAGTCTGCTGGCCTACAACAACGGACCGTTTCAAAACGCCTATCGATCTTTGGGTACTTCCGACACCAATACGTGGAACGCCGGGCTGCAGCTCTCGGTTCCCCTTGGTCTGCGGTTCACACGCAGCCAGGCATTGAATATCGAACTCCAGCTCAACAAGGCGACTGCCGTTCTTGCGTCTCAGGAAAAGAATATCGCTCATGATATTGCGACCGCCATTCAGGATGTGACGTCGTCGTACGCGGCAGCACAGTCGAATCTCAAGCGTCTGGAAGCTGCTCGAGAACGAGTGGGACTGCTTGCTGCGGAACAGCAGGTCGGAACGCTTACTCAGGACCTCGTGCTCCGAGCTCAGGCCAGTCTTGCGGCCGCGGAAAACGCGTACTTCCAGCAGATTGTTGATTACAACCGAGCTCTCATGAACCTGAGCTTTGCTCAAGGAACTCTCATCGTTGACCGTGGTGTGACACTTGCGGAAGGTCAGTGGAATCCGGAAGCCAGACAGGATGCTCTCAAGCGTGCTGCCGCTCGGACTCACGCTGTTGATGCACCAGGCCTGGAAACGCTGCCACGGGAGTTTGCCTCACCGGGACCCACAGGCAGCGTGGAACTGCGAACCATCCAGACAGATGAGGAGTTGCCAACGCCCGTGTTGCCGCCCGCGCAGCCGAAACAGGACAACCTGCAGGCAGTGACGCCTTAGAACAAGTCGGGTTTGGGAAGAAAGCTGGACGAGCATCACTGTTTCGCCTGCCCACTTCTTTTAAGGAAGCCCGCGCCAGAGCAGCCGGCAGCGACAGCTCGCCGAACGTTTTGCGGACCGGAGCGGGTCCATGACCCGCTGAAACCGAATTCGTCGTCTCCGGCCGCACGGTCCCCTTCCAGCGAAGACTCTGGTTATTGTGCGCTGGACAGTCGGATCGATTTCCGTACCGTGTTCACGGTGAATTCTCGCATTCTGTGACGATTCACTTTTTTCGGACACCCGATTGTCCTGCGTGTCCGGCTTGTGGAGAATTCTCTCGCCCGCGAACCGGGCCGTCATCTGCCTGTGGAGAAGGACTCTGATTTGAAATCCCGCCTTTCTGCCCCTCAATTCGTTGCTGCTGCCGCAAATCGCAGGTTGTCGATGGTGACCGCCTACGATCACCTGTGGGCCGGGATCATGGATGAAGCGGGCGTGGACAGCATTCTGGTCGGTGATTCCATGGGGATGGTGGTGCAGGGGCGTGAGAGCACTCTGCCGGTTACCATGGATCAGATTATCTACCACGCAGAGATGGTCACTCGAGCCGTGTCACGAGCGATGGTGCTGGTTGACCTCCCGTTTATGAGCTACCACGCCTGCACGTCGGAGGCCGTGAGAAACGCCGGCCGGGTATTAAAGGAAACGGGGGCTGACGCGGTCAAACTGGAAGGCGGTCGGACTCAGGTCGAAACGATTAAGGCCATCATGGACGCCGGTATCCCCGTGATGGCGCATGTTGGCATGAGGCCTCAGGCAGTTCGCCAGCTCGGCGGCATGGGAAAGATCCAGCGCGATGAACAGCAGTTGCTGGATGACGCCAAAGCAGCAGAAGACGCCGGCGCCTTTTCGATGCTGCTGGAACTCATGCCCGCTGACACAGCCGCAAAGATCACCGAAGCATTGACCATCCCAACGATTGGAATTGGAGCTGGTCCGTACTGCAGTGGACAGGTCCTTGTTGGTCCGGACATGCTGGGGCTGACGCCCGATTTCCAGCCTCGATTTCTGAAGCATTTCGCGAATCTGAGAAGTGCGGCGATCGACGGTGTGCAGGACTTCATTCGTGAGGTGCAGTCCGGAGAATTCCCCGGACCTGAACACAGTCACTGAATCGACGCCCCTGTGAAGCGCAATCATGCCCAGCCCTTCTGAACTGCTGCAGCGGTATTTCGGCTATTCGAGTTTCCGCGGTCCACAGGAACAGATTATTGAGCACGTCCTGGAAGGGAATCATGCGCTGGTCATCATGCCAACCGGGATGGGCAAGTCTCTCTGCTTCCAGATACCCGCCCTGCAGCTCGATGAGTCTGCGGTGGCCGATGGCGAGAAACCTCCCATCACCCTTGTCCTGTCTCCGCTGATCGCACTGATGAAGGACCAGGTGGATGCTCTGCAGAATCGCGGCATTCGCGCGACCTTCATCAACTCGTCACTCCGCAGGCAGGAACGCGAGACTCGGTACAAGGCAGTTGCCGAGGGCAAATATGCCATGCTGTATGTGACTCCGGAACGGTTTCGCAAACCGGAGTTTCTCGAAGTGATCGCTCGACGCAACGTGCGGCTCCTGGCTGTTGATGAAGCCCACTGTATCAGTGAATGGGGACACGACTTCCGCCCCGACTACACTCGCCTCGCAGAGCTTCGTGAGATTCTTGGCAACCCGACCACAATTGCACTGACTGCCACGGCTACCCCCGATGTCCAGCAGGACATCATTCGTCAGCTGGGACTCACGGCCGACGAAATCCGGCTGTATCACGAAGGGATTGATCGCCCCAACCTTGAACTGAAGGTGGTGGACGTCTGGGACACGGATGAGAAGCTTCAGTCCATTCATGAAGTCATTACCAAATGGCAGTCTGCGTCAACGGGTAGCGGAATCGCCTACTTCACGCTGATTCGGACGCTGGAGGAATTCAGTGATCGGCTGCGTCGCGAAGGCGTGGACCATGTCTGTTACCACGGCGACCTGGATCGCCGTGCACGCCGCGCAATCCAGGAAGACTTCATGGAAGGTCGCAGCCCGGTTGTCCTTGCCACAAATGCCTTCGGCATGGGTGTCGACAAAGAAGACATTCGGTTCGTGATTCATGCGGATGTTCCAGGATCAATGGAGTCCTACTATCAGGAGATCGGCCGCGCCGGCCGTGATGGCGAACCGTCCGAGTGTGTGCTCCTGTACGATCAGCGAGACCTGAATACTCAAATGGAGTTTCTGCGCTGGAGCAATCCGGACGCGGACTTCTATCAGCAGGTGTATCACCATCTGACGGACAACAACGAGCAGGTGCGAGCGTTCGGCATCGACTGGCTGCGGGAACGGCTCTGTCATCGACAGAAGCATGATCGCCGAGTTGAAACTGCGCTTGCGATGCTCCAGCGTCATGGAGTGATCGAGAATGAGATCGACCTGCGAAATGTGACCGTCTCGTGCGAGTTGCCGGCCACGCTGGCTGACGAACAGCGTCTTACGGAAAAGCTGCTCAGAGATCAGAAGAAGCTCTATGCACTCGTTCAATACGTGCAGCATGAAGGTGATCGCAAAGACTTCATCCACGAATACTTCGGCTGCGCGCGGCCGGAGCTGTAGCCGGGTTCAGCAAGGTCTTTGCTCCCGCTGGTCGATGCGTCAATGTCTGAATTGTCACGAATCCAGCTGCGGTGAGCGTCTTCGTTTCACCGGAGGCCCGCGGAGCGCGACCTTAGGCGATTAGTCTAAGCGACGAGATCGCAGCTTCATTGCCTCCTCAGGCAGCGAGAGCGCAGACCGGTGATCGTCATAACCGGCACAGTGCGAACGAATGACGCCCGACCGGTCTGTGGAATGTGACCTATACTCAAATCATCTACCGTTCCGCGCACAGGGACCGCACATGAAGGGGCTGATTCTCACGTACATGATCACGATCTGTGGATCATGTGCTGCGCTGATCAATCCGTTCTACGGCTTTCTGGCCTACGTCACACTGGCGCTGTTGCGCCCTGACTTTATGTGGGCCCATTCGATCAGCGGCGGCAGGTTCAGCAAGATCGTGGCCATCGTGATGCTTGCCAGCTGGGTGATGCGAGGCTTTGGCAACTGGAATCTCGGTCGTGCTCGAGTTCCCGTATTCCTGTTCATCGGTTACTTCCTGTGGTGTGTGTTGCTGGCATTCATGGCGCCTCACCAGAAGGAAGCATGGTACTACGTCGAACAGATGGCCAAGATTCTGCTGCCCTTCCTTGTCGGGATAACGACCTGTCGAACGGAGCGGCACCTGAAGCTGCTTGCATGGACGATTGTCCTGTGCACTGGCTACGTCTGTTTTGAGATGAACGTCTACTATTTTGGCGGTTACAATTTCCTGTATCTCGTCGGATTCGGCGGCGTCGATAACAACTCGGCCGCCATTGGTTTTGTGACGGGGCTGGGCGTGGCCTTCTTCCTTTTCCTGTCAGAAGACTCATGGGTGAAGAAAGCGGTGATTGGCGCCTGCATGGCCTTTATTCTGCACGCCATCCTGTTTTCCTTCTCGCGGGGAGCCATGCTGGCAACCGGAATTGGCGTCACTATTTCCTTCTTCATCACAAAGAAGAAGCAGGAGCACTACGTACTGTTCGGCATCGCCGCACTGGCCGTGGTTCTCCTGGCGGGACCGTCCGTCCGAGAACGTTTTCTGCTGACTTTCATGAAAGACAAGAGAGGGCAGCGCGAAGCATCTGCGCAGAGTCGAATCGATCTATGGGCGGACTGCTGGACTGTTTTTCAGCGTGACCCTGTCTTTGGCTGCGGCCCCGATCACTGGCCACTGCTGGCTCATACGTTCGGCTGGAAGAAAGGGAAAGAGGCACACAGTCTGTGGGTGCAGACGGCGACGGAAACAGGGTTGCCGGGCATCATCATGTTCAGTGGGTTCTATCTGATGTGTATCTGGCGCAGCTGGCGGCTCCTGCGGCAGATACCGGAACGCGCTCCGCCGTGGTTTGGTCATTCGTGCCGGATCACCATTGCTGCGTTGTGCGGCTTCGGTGTTGCTGCGCAGTTTGTCAGTCTGGAAGCCCTCGAAGTGCCGTATTACGTCGCGCTGTTGGGATGTGGCAACCTCGTCCTGTATGAACGTCTGCGTGCCAACGGGGCAATTGCGCCGGAGGACAGCGACTGGCGCGACGAGATTCAGCCGTCAACGCCGCGTGACTTTGGCTTTGATGCCGCGGGACCAGTGATCCTGAATTGAACGCTCACTACTTTCCACCGAGTGACAGCACTTTGGTCTCGGTCCGAAAATACATGACCCCATTGGCCACTGCAGGCGTGGCAAAGCTGGGTTCTCCCAGAGGCACTCGCGAGAACAATCGGTATTCTTCGGCGGCAGCAATCACAGCCACGTTGCCCGTTCGATCGGTGCAGTAGAGACGACCGTTGACCCAGATTGGCGATCCGTAATAACTCCCACCCACGCGGTTGCGCCAAACAACGTCGCCCGTATCGGCCGCAATACAGGTCACCACTCCGTTGTCTGACCAGAGAAACGCCAGATCGCCTTTTACGATTGGTGTTGGCGTGAGCGGAACCGACTTACGGATTTCCCATGCAATGGAGGGCTCTCTGGACAGACTGCCTGCGCGGACGGCAAAGAACGCTTGTCCTGATGTTCCGGCGCCGTGAGAACCAAAGACGAGGTCTCCCGCGATGACGGGAGACGCGACGGTTCTTGTGGGGAGCAGTTTCCTTGTCTGCCAGTTGACCGCTCCGTCCTTCAGATCCACTCCCGTAAGACCAAAAGCGGAGTCCAGAACAATCAACTCACGTCGCCCATCCTCCAGTTCACGAACGCAGGGGGTTGCATACGAAGCGAGGTAAGTTTCTCGCGGTGTGGTCCAGCGAGTCTTCCCGGTCCTGCGATCGACGGCAATGACCAGGCTGTCATTGGGATTCTCATCAGCAAACTCCTTCGGCAGCACGCCGAAACGAACCATGACATTGGAGTCCATCTGGATGTTCACCAGCACCACAAGGTCCCCCACAATAATAGGCGATGTCCCAGCGCCGTTGATCGCGTCGTAGGGTCCAAGGTCCCGCTGCCACTGAATGTCGCCGTTCCTGTCGAGGGCCATCAGCAGCAGCTTCTCCGGATCAGCCCATGTCACGATGACTCCATCCTGATCAGCTACGGGGGTCGACGATCCGAAGGTGTTATCCGTGTGAATTCGATGCTTCTTCGAATCAAAATTCTTCTGCCACAGAATCGTGCCATCGTCAGTGTTCAGGCAGACGACCATTCGTTCGGCGGTCTCTCGGTCACCGCACAGGACATAGAGTCGATTGCCCACGATCACAGGCGATCCATGCCCCTGCCCGGGAAGATCTGTGACCCAGTTATAATCGTCGGCAGTCCATTCCGAGGGAATTGTCTCAGCGTGACTGATTCCCGTCCCGTTCGGCCCTCGAAAACGCGACCAGTCTATGGGATCCGCGTCGTTTGCCTCCTTCAAAGAGCCTGTCTGAGCCTGAACCACGCCAGTGGAAAGGACAGCAGCAGCCAGGACTGCCGAAAAGAATACTGACATTGGGAGAGTACGAGGTGGTGGGTGGGGCACTGCTCAGTTCCAGGGTGAAACGGACGGATTCAGTTTGCCCAATCTTAGCGGAAACCGGGTGCTCTTTGATCATCCCTGGGCCAGGATCTTCGTCCTGCAGTATCCGCTGCTCAAGCGAGGCAGCGTCAACTTTCCGGATGTGGTCTCAATGCCAATTTCCGTGACTAGATGGAACTCGTGGTGAAAACAGAATCGTCTATTGGCACCCAGCTGTGGACTGACCTGACCACCGCATATCAGAGCGAGTTGTTCCCGCCGACTATCTGCCGTACCTCGCTTAGCTCAACCCGGCCTATACCAGTGACTAATGAATCAGTGTCTTGAGGACGTGCCCGTGCACATCGGTCAGGCGGCGGTCAATTCCGTTGTGGCGAAATGTCAGCTTCGTGTGCTCAAGCCCCAGCAGATGCAGGATGGTGGCATTCAGGTCATGGACAGACGACACATCTTCCACCGCTTTGAAGCCCAGTTCATCCGTCCTGCCGTGGTTCGTTCCCGGACGGACTCCCGCACCGCCCAGCCATGCCGTGAATCCCTGAGGGTTGTGATCGCGCCCCTGGGCACCCTTCTGAAACATCGGCATTCGGCCAAACTCTGTGCACCACACGACGAGCGTGTCTTCGAGCAGTCCTCGCTGCTTCAGGTCACGGAACAGAGCGGCTGCCGGCTGGTCGAGAATCTCTCCGTGCACATCATATTGTTCCCGGAGTTTCGAGTGGCCGTCCCAGTTGAGTCTGCCGCCGCTGGCGTAACTTCCATTGAACAGCTGTACGAATCGGACTCCATTTTCGATCAGTCGACGAGCAAGGATCGCGTTGCGGGCGAACGCCGCTTTTGTTGTATTCTGCGAGTCAGCGCCATACATCTTCAGGGTTGCCGGAGTCTCAGTCGACAGGTCCGCGATCCTCGGGACAGATAACTGCATCCGAGCAGCAAGTTCGTAGCTGGCCATCCGAGCGGCAAGACTGCCATCCCCCGGGTTTCGTTTCAGGTGTTCATCATTCAGCAGCGACAGCAACGATCGTGCGGCGGCATCCGCCTGAGCACCAACCATTTTCGGCGGTGTCAGATTCGAGATCGGTTTGCTGCTGTTGAATGGCGTGCCCTGAAAGACGGCAGGCAGAAAGCCCGGTCCCCAGTTATTGACGCTTGCCTGAGGAACTCCACGCGGATCAGGGATCGCAACAAACGCCGGCAGGTCCTGGTTTTCAGTCCCAAGCGCATAGGTCACCCATGCGCCGATGCTTGGGAAGCCATCAAGAACAAATCCGGTCGACAGAAAATTCTCGGCAGGTCCGTGGGTGTTGGACTTGTTGGTCAGCGTATGAACAAAGGCGAGGTCGTCCACGATTCCTCCGAGGTGAGGAATCATGTCGGAGACCATCATGCCACGCTCACCGCGCGGCCGGAATTTGTACTGAGGACGCGCCAGGTTTCCGGCCGGCCCCTGAAATGTCACCGTCGGACCGCCTTCCAGCGGCTGACCGTCGCGCTTGATTAACTCCGGCTTATAGTCATAGGTTTCCAGCTGGCTGCACGCTCCTGCGCAGAAGATCACCAGAACATTCTTTGCCGCGGCGGGTCGATGACCCTTACGGGGTGCATGCGGCTGCGACGGGTTGAAGGTAACCTCAGGCGCGGCCAGCAGCTGGTCCTGATGAAGGAGACTCGTCAGCGCCACTCCAGCGAGTCCCGCTGCCGTCTGCCCAAGAAGGTCGCGGCGCTGCAGAAGATGTCGCCCGGTTGTCGAAAGCTGAGGATGCATTCACACGCGCTTGATCAGGGGAGAAATAGAAACTCGCTGCTGTTCAGCAAAGCCCGACAGACAGTCTGCATTCCGTGAGTTTCTGCCGTTGAGGCTGAGGCCTGCAACTCGACGTCTGTTGGACCGCGTCCCAGGGAAAGATGAAAGGCCCGCTGAATCTGTTCATGGAGTGAGTCAGGATGCTCTTTGATGACTCGTTTTGAAAACACAGTCGCCTGGTCCACCATGAAATCACTGTTAAACAGATTGAGCGCCTGAATGGCTGTTGTGGACTGACTGCGTCGCGGTGCGGGCAGCCCGGCGTCGGGACAGTCGAATGCCCCGAAGATGGGGATCGGCTCCATCCGGATACGATGGGCGTAAATCATTCTGCGCTTTTCAGCGGCGGTAAACTTCTGAACCGGGGGGAATCCGCTCAGTCCACCCCGGCTGGTAAAGAAGTTAAACCCAGGTCCGCCTCGTTGAGAATTCAGCTCTCCACAGACTTCGAGAATGCTGTCTCGGATCGCCTCCGCCTCCAGACGTCTTGAGGGAAACTTCCACAGCAGTCGATTGTCTGCATCGATCACCGCCGGATCATTCGCGCCGCCAGCGAGTCGAGACGACGACTGCTGGTACGCGTTCGAACTCATGATGACGTTATGGAGATGATGTACGGACCAGTTATGACTTACGAATTCAGAGGCGAGCCAGTCAAGCAGTTCAGGGTGCGTGGGCCGCGATCCGTTCAGCCCAAAATCACTGGGAGTGTCGACAAGACCTACTCCAAAGTGTGCCTGCCAGATCCGATTGACCATCACCCGCGCCGTGAGCGGATTCGTGGGAGATGAAATCCACTTTGCGAGCGCCAGCCTCCGGTCGAGGTCGGGTGCCTGCAGATCCAGAGTGACCCTGCTGAGAGACACCGGGACGTGGGGAGCAATTTCCTCCAACGGCTGTTCCGGGTCACCTCGATTTAAAACAAACGTTTTTGCCGGAGCCTGAAACGTCCCGCAAAACCCCATCTGCGGTTTACGAAGTTCGGCCTGCTCAGACTTAATCTTCGTTAATCGAGCGGCGGAAGCTGCGATGTCAACACCCTGACTCTCCGGCACCTGACGCGCAAGATTCCTGTACCTGTCGTGTGGCATGCCGAACGGCACTCGGTCCTGAGAACCTGCGACCGCCTGCCATTGTTTTCCGTCAATCGACACTTCAATGCGATAATTGATTGCGAGACGGTCGCCAAACTTACCTTCACGATCCCGAGCCCACTCAATTCGCTCAATTGTCCGGACGTCCGTGAACTCGAGCTGGACCCAGCCACGTCCCTTCTGATTCGAGATCCAGCTGAAACTGTTGCCGTACCGCCCATCGTTGATGTGCTTAAGCTGATGCTTTCCGGTATTCGAGTAGTTGCCCGATGAAGTCGGAACGGTGCCCTCAGAAACGTGAGCCACGTTTCGGCTCTCGGGTCCGGCACTGTAAACCTCAAGCTCATCGATGCATGGTTCGTAGCGATCATTTTCATTCGTGTGAAATGAGGTGAATCGAACGTAGCGAGCTTTGACTGGTGCGAATTGTTCGACGTTTTGCAGTGGGCTCACCGGATCACGCAGTCGCGGGAGGGCGGGCTGAGGACTGCCGGCAGCAGCCTCCTGCAGGACAATCACGTCAGCCGTGATTCCGGTCTTCGTGTCGCCGCCTCGCAGGACAATCCGACTGTCCGGGCCCAGTGAGTGAGTGCCGGCGCTGGCAAAACCGCTCCACAGAGGCTTCCGTTCCGAGACCCCTTCGGTCTGGCCAACAAAGTAATACTGGTCGGCTCGGGCAATCTCTTTCTGATCGTCCCGCGTATCCAGGTCGCCATCGAGGTCGAGCACATATCCTGCATCTCGCGTGTGAACGCCACTTCCGTGGACACCCCAGGAAATCCAGATGTGAAAGGTGCCCGCAGCCGATGGGTTCCATGTAAACACGTCCTGCCCAGGAACATTGTCCCACCATGTGTAGCGACTGCGACTGAGGTTGCCATAGCGCGCGGTATCTCCGAGGTCATCTCGATAACCCCGCCCTGCCCCTGCGGGATTTACGCCATGCCCGTTCTTCGTCTGCAGCAGACTGACTCGATCGAGATCCTCATCATCAATGATCAGCGTCCGACCAGCAGCAGCGGACAGCTCGAATGGTTTTAAAACCGTCTGCAACGTTTTGATTTCCTGGTCGAGCTTCTCGGCTTTCCGCAGGTTCTCCTGAGAATCAAATCCTCTCAGAGGACGATCGCCATAGCGCACTCCGGCAAAGAAAGCCTGGAATGCGTAGTAGTCTTTCTGTGAGATCGGGTCGAACTTGTGATCGTGACACCGCGCACAGCCGACAGTCAAACCGAGAAATGTGGCAGATGTGCCCACAATGATTTCGTCCAGTTCATCCTGACGCGCCAGTCGTTTGCTGGCTTCATCCGCACCGATCTGTCCCGGAAGCAGCGCGGCTGCGGCGACCATGAATCCGGTCGCTGCGTCCTGGCCGGTTTTGTCACCAGTCAGCTGATCACGAATAAACTGATCAAAGGGGCGGTCCTCATTGAACGCCCGAATGACGTAGTCTCGATAAGGCCATGCGTTGGGTCGAGGCGTGTTAACTTCATACCCATGCGTGTCGGCGTAACGGACCACGTCCAGCCAGTGCTGAGCCCATCGTTCTCCGTAACGAGTATTGCTGAGTAGCTGGCGAATGAGCTTTTGATAGTTGCTGTCCCGCTCCGGATGGTCCGCGGCCAGCAGGGGTGTCCAGGTTGCAATCTGTTGTGGTGTGGGAGGGAGACCGTGGAGGTCCATAAACACTCTGCGAATCAGAGTCACAGGTTCAGCGGGATCCGAAAACTGAAGTTTGTGTCGGCTCAGCGCCCGTGTCAGAAACTCATCAACCGGATGTTGACCGCCCCGTAACTGCTTTGGCGTAACCGGCTGAAAGGCCCAGTGATCTCGAGGATTCGCCTGGGCCTTTTCGCCTGCCGGCGCTTTGGCTCCACTGTTGATCCATTTTGTGAGTAAAGAGATCTGTTCGGTCGTCAGTGGGTCGCTTTCCGGAGGCATCCGCTCTTCAGCAGCGGCCGTGATTCGCTGAATGATTGTGCTCCCCGGGGCGTTTCCTGCAACGACTGCAGCACCACTGTCTCCCCCCCGGATGGCGAGTGCCGCCGTATCCAGCCGAAGACCGCCTTCCTGTCTGAGCGGCCCGTGACAGGACCAGCAGTGAGTCTTGAGCAACGGCTTGATGTCAGACACATAGTCCGGGCCATCAGCGGCAAATGTCGCTGCAGAAAAGACGACAAAATAAAGGGCAGGCAGAAAATGCATCCATGGATGATACCCGGACAGACACTCTGGTGCACATAATCTCAGTCCTGACAGTCATCTGAGCCCCTGAGTTTGTCTCAAATTCTGCACCCCCGACGGGCGAACTTGAGTCCTGCCTGATCGCGTCTAACATACCGTGCTCCTGTACTCTCACTCTTCCGAAAAACGGCCCCACCCATGTCTGACGAAATCAATCCTGACAGGCTCTACGACGAAGCTCAAAAGCTGAAAGAGGCCGGCCAGATCGAGGAGTTCACCGAGGCGCTCTTTAAGATCATCGAGACGCATCCGGATCATGTGCATACCAATATGGCCCTGGCCGTCTTCCTGCAGCGGCAGGGAAAAGCAGATGAGGCCATTCAGCACGCCCGCAAAGTGGTCGACGTTAAGCCAAACGACCCGTTCTCGTACATCCAGCTGTCCGTCATTTACCAGCGGTGCGGCCGGATTCCGGAAGCAGAAGACGCCATGGCACGTGCCAGCGTGATGCGTGGAGCACCGGCTAGCGCAGGGCAGCCGGAAACGAGCAAACACGCAGAACAGAATTCCGGCGAGTAAACCGGGCACGGCTGCAGTGTCCAGACCGGCATCTTGACTGCGCGTTCCTCAGTCGGCGGAGGGCATGCAGGGCCAGACTTTGCTGCAAAAATAATAGTCCAGCCGAAGGCCTCGGCGAGACGAGCGGCCTGACAGTGCGCTGTGCCCCGACGCTTGCGCGTCTCAGCGCCCAACAGCAATGCTGCCAACGACCTGAATGAGCCAGAGCACAACGAACAACGGCGAAGGTCCAGGACCTCCGCCGTTGCCGATTCCTGACAGTGAAAGGAATCTACAGTTGTTCCTGTTCGTCGCTGTCAGACTTTCTGTTGCGACGTCGGCGGAAGATGGAAGGAGCAAGAAGCGCCATTCCGGCCAGCCAGCCTCTTCCGTCTTCCCTGTTGTCAACTGGTTCGAGTGCACGTGAATCAGCAACCGGCTCAGCAAGTGTTGTTGACTCGGCCTCCTGAATCAGGTGATTGAAGTCTGACATGACTTCGTCCGCAGTGACTTCGTCGATCTGCTCGACAACAGTCTCAGGGATGACGCGGGCTACAGGTGTTTCAAGAGAAACATTCTGTTGCGGTGCCGCGACTTCCTCGCCGTTCTGTTCGACAACAGCCGCCGGAATCAGCGTGACAGAAACGCTGTCGTTCTGCAGCAGGCTACCCGGCAGGTCAAACGATGTCAGGATCGTACCCTGTTCGTTGTCTGTCTGGTCCAGTTCGGCGATGGTGAAGTCAACAAAGTTGCTCCAGATACTTCGGCTGCCGTCTCCATGGATCGCTCGCACCCATGCTCGATAGTCGCCTGATGCCAGAGCGACCGGTGACTGGTAGCTGGTACCCGGGACATCGGCATTGACTTCAGCAGGGACCGGCTGATTACGTCGTCCAGCATGGATCTCATACCCAACAACATTTGCGACTAAGGACCATGAGAAGACCGGACGGTTTGTGCTGACGTCCACAGGGTTCAGCGTTGGCACGCCGGCAGCACTGATCTCAAACGACTCAGCCAAACTCCACGGAGACAACTGTCCAGTCGTTGATTCCGCCCGGACCCAGACGTTGTAAGCACCTGAATCGAGTGGATCCTGAACCGGATAGAACGGTGAGGTCAGATCCGTAAGGTAAACGAGTGGCGAGGATGACCCGGCAGCCGCCAGCCACAGGTAATAGCGAGTGGCACCTTCAACTTCGCTGAAGGTAATTGTCGGAGTCGAGTCCGTTGAATCTTCGATTGGGTCGATGTGTGGTCGGCCACCAACCTCGAAGTCCATTCGCTCGCTGAAACTCGTCAGCGTTGTCTCGCCGTTCACTCCCACGTTTGCTCCGCGTACATAGAACGCGTAGTTGCCGTTTGGAAGATCTGTCGACGGAACGTAGCTGTTGCCCGTGAGGCCCTGCCGGTGTTCAACAACCACGGTTGGACTGACATCTGTTCGGATCAGATACGTCTCGTAGGAGTCAATCTCCGATTGAGGCCGCGAAGCATTCCAGATCAGTGTCGGGCGCGAATTGAATGACGGGCCCTGCGGCTCGGCAATCGGTGGAGTCGTCACGCCAAAGTAATATGGCTTACTCCACTGACTATCCTCACCATGTACCGTGCTTGCCTTTGCGTACCAGACGTACTCACCAACCGGCAGGTTGGACGGAGGCGTGAAGCTCGAAGACTGCTGATCGCTGACAACGTACTTCGTGAATCCTTCGGTGATCGAGGCCAGCCAGAAGGTCATGGTCACCTGAAACGGAGCCTGAACTGACTGCAGTGTCGGACGTGGAGAGTCAGTCTGCGTTTGAGGTGCAATTCCCAAGCCCTCGGATGGGCCGAGAAGTGCCGGCGGAGCTCCCAAAGTAAAGACTCGCACCGGACTGGACCCTGTGGTCACACCGTTTCCTGTAAACCGGACCCGAGCATTGTAAACACCCGGTTCCAGCTCAGAACCCAGCGGAATCGTGAACGAGGATCCGACAATTCCCGCCTGGCTGAAGACGATCAGATCATTGCTGTCTGTCAGCACCAGCTCAGCGGAATCAGCACCGAACGGGCTGACCCAGTCAAATGTTGGACGGGTATTGTAAATCCCGGTGTGCGGTGAAGTCAGTTCTCCGATTGGAGCCACGGTAAAGGCGGCCACACTTGTGACTTCGACATCACCTGTTGAGGAAGTCGCAGCAGCTTCGTTGACTGCCGTGACGCGAATTTCGTAATCGCCCACTTCAAGAGGCTGCGGAATGGCATACTCAAGATCTGTCAGGTCATTCGCGGTCAGAACCGGCTGCCCCAGAGCAGTCACGATCTCCAGATCATAATGATCCGCACCGTTGACGGCAGAGAACAGGGCGGTTGGTTTATTGATCGTGATGGTTCCCAGTGGATTGCTGACCACAGAAGGGACGGCAACTCGGAACTGAGAAGTGGCCCAGTCACCTTCAAACTGGTCTGCCGACTTACCGCGTACGCGAACTTCGTAGTCTCCGATTGGGAGCTGTGTTGTTACGTCGTAGGTCAGACTGGTATGGCCAGTCACATTGATAACCGGGTCAACATCGTCCGTCAGGTTGGCGATCTGAATGTCGTACGTAGCTGCTCCCGGCACAGGGCCGAAGCCAACCTGTGGAAGGTGTGTGGCAATCATTCCCTGCGGAGCAGAAATCGACGGTGCAGTGACCACATTGAAGTTCTGTGGGGCACTCCAGTCACCCGGCTGCCCGGTCACATCTTCGATCGCTCGAACAGTAACGTCGTAGTTGCCGATTGGCAGCTCATTGGCATTGGCAATCAGGTGCGAACTGGATGTCCCCGGAACATCGACTGAGTAGACAACAGCATTGGTGACCGTGGACACAACTCGGATTTGGTACGTCTGGGTCTGATTAACATTGCTGTAGCTAATGACTGGAGTGCCATTATCAATGTCACCAATTGGTGCCAGCACTTCCATCGCGACGACATCAAAGGGAGGCAATGTCGTTTTCGCTTCTGGACGGGTGACCCCTGCCCGATTGAAGCTGGTGACATCGATGGTGTAGGTGCCAGCCGCCAGTTGTTCCAGTTCCACAGAAGTTTCGATGTGGTTGTCGTAACTCTGTACCAGCACGGCTTGATCGTCGAACACTTCGACAAGATAATGTCCGTTCGCACCGGCAGGCGTTCCTGCAGCAGGAACCCACTCAACAAGTGGAGTCGAGTCACTGGTCTGAGGCCACATTGGCAGAACGGGGTCAACAGCCTGTGCATCGTAGAGCTCTGTGATGTTGAGGACGTAGTCTTCCACTTCACCGTCGTCCGCCCGACCGGTTGGTGCAAGGCTTCCGGCAGAGCTGAATCGAGCTCGCAGCCAGACGTTATCAACTGTTTCTGCTCCCGCAGGAACATCAAAGTCGAGTGTGTTCGAACCTGCGACAAGGTCAAAGCTGACACCGCTGTTGAGGTGCTCGCTCGTGTCGAACTCGTCGCTGTCATTGTAGTCGATCCAGACATCCAGCTTACCGGCTGCTGAAGCAGTCACTGTCAGGAAGGATGGCACGTCCAGAGTGTCATCACCCTGGATGAACTGATCGATTATAATGCCATCTTCGTCAGCACCATCACCAACAATAATGCCATCTTCGTCAGCACCATCACCAACACCGGGCTGACCATCCGTTTCTGCGTCGACTGCTGCACCAAGATGGAACCCGTCGACAATAGTATGAGCTGCACCGTTGGATGCACGCAACGTACCGTAATCATCCGGAGCATCCCCAAAGTCGACGGTCAGAATCGTCAGTGTTGTGTCAGTCTCCACAGTCGTACCGTCGTTCACATCAGTAACAGCCAGCGTGATGGTGTTTACGCTTGGTGCTGTCAGGCCGAAGCCCTGCAGGACCGACCAGGCAACATTGATGGTGGCGTCAGTGGGGTCCCCTATGTCTGTGTCAAACACACCGTCGTTATCCAGGTCCCACGAATAGGTCAATGAATCACCAGGAGTCCCCGGCACACCGATATCCGGGTCATATGACTGAGATGCGTCCAGCGACAGGCTCTGGCCTTCGTCAATTACATACGGGTCGGTGACAGGTACCGGATTATCCGGCTGTGGATTCACAGTAATCGTGATGGTCTGTGATGGAGACGTGTTGTCGTCCAGCATGTGCTCCGTTGGGCCATTGTCCTCAACCCAGATCTCAAATGTGGCCGAGCCGGACGTATGGGCGGCCGCTTCGTATGTGAGCACACCGGCTGCACTCACGTCGATCGAGTCGAAGCTCAAATTTCCACTTGTGAACTGCAGATTGCCGAGCTTGAAGGTGGCAGTCTGAGTCGCAATTTCATCTGTCGCCGCAGCAGGGCCAACTCCAACAGTTGCGATCAGATTGTTCTCGGTCACCAAACCGTAATCTTCATCACTCTGCAAAACCAAAGGTGTTTCGGTCAGGGTGAAGAATGGTTCATCGTTGATCGGCGTAACGTTGATATCGAAGGTATGGTCAACACTGCTGGCGGATACGTGATTCGGGTCAGCAGCATTAAAGTCCTTCAGCCGGAATCTCACGCGAGCACGTCCATTGGTATCCGGAGCCAGCTCAAACGTCAACATTCCATCCGGTGCTATGGCAGGAGCCTGTGTAAATGCAAGGTTGCCATCGACGACGAGCGGTGTGTCGACCTCGAACTGCAGCGTCTGAGCACCTTCATTGGGACCGGGGTCCATGTTGGTGACAAAGTTGTTATAGGTCTGGACATTCTGCGCGTCTTCATTCAACGGATTCAGTGGAGTCGGCGGATCGAATGTCGGCCGATCATTAACCGCGATGACATCAATTTCGATCGTGTCCGTATCGACTTCCGGATCGTCATTGGGGGGCGCAGAAACCTGTCCGCGACCATCGGGGCCCGTATCGTCAGTCACGATCGTCAAAATCACCGGTGGCGTGGCCCGCATCGTTCGATCTTCGAGCGGCAGTAAATTGAAGAACTCAGCCGGAGGTTGATAAATCAGGCCTTCAAGTGCAGCGTTAATGTCTGCAATCGAACCATTGAACGTAATCGAGCTTTCCTGAGTTCCGGTATCTCCGGTTGGGAAATCAAGCCCGTTCGTAGTTGACAGCGAGAGCGTTCCAACAGTCACGCTGATCGTGACATTCAGCCGAGGATCCGTCGCGAGGTGCACGTCTGCGTCAAAGACGGTGATGGCGTTTCCGGCTGACGAACTGAAGACGAGGGTCGTATCTTCGTTGGTCTGCTGGAAGTCCGGAACAGTATTGATCGGCGCGTCATTAACACCATCACTCACAAGGATATTGAACAGAACGGACCCGTCAGACTGGTTGGCCTGCAGCAAATTGCCGGCAAAGTCCCGAACACCATCGACATCACCTGGCAGCACGGCTGCCTGATTGATGACGGTAATCTCGTAGCGCTGTTCTTTTTCCCATTCCGTCGGCGATATCAGGACCACCTGATTATTCACGTCATTATAGCGCCACAGGTAGTCGACTCCTTCGATCAGCGTGTCACCATTGTGAGTGATAACAAACTGGTCTGCGTTGATATTGGCATCGTCAATGCCTATTCCTTCGTCCTCCAGCTGAATAACAAACTCTCGAACCGGCTCTTCGCGGGCAATCAGCAGGTAGTCGGGACGCGGGTCGAAATCTTCCGGATCCAGCAGGAGCGCCGTCGGACCAAAGAAGTCAACCCGGTCAATTGCCCCACGGTCGATAAAGACGTTGCCTCCCTGGCCACTTGTGTTTGGTGCA
The DNA here is from genome assembly GCA_913031625.1 of uncultured Planctomycetaceae bacterium. Classification (GTDB taxonomy): domain Bacteria; phylum Planctomycetota; class Planctomycetia; order Planctomycetales; family Planctomycetaceae; genus Fuerstiella. Next base: position 26,032 of record CAJWGB010000022.1, read on the forward strand.
TCAGGGTCGTCGACTCGGAGCTGCCCGTAGACATCGTTGTTGGGAGCGAGGATGGGAGAAATTCCCAGGCCAAGCGGATTCTTCACCGTAATGAGCTGGGTGCGATCCCCGAGTGAGGCCAGACCGCTATCGACAGCCTGCGAGCCCGGTGCTGGATAGAAGTTTCGGTTTGCCTGATCAACAAACAGGGGGTCGGCAGCCGACAGCGAACGAGGAAAAGTTCCCTGCCCGATACCATTTGTCGCTGTGGTGGCACGGTACAGCATTGAGCCGAGAACCGGGGCCGCACCGCCAATCAGGTTTGTTGCCTGAACTCCCGTACCGACGTCCGCGACGATGTTGTTCAGCACGGTCGGAGACGCACGATCGATCTGAATCCCTGTACCTCCACCGTTACCAACAATCGTGTTGTTGACAATTCGGTCGTATGGCACGACTCCTTCAGGAGATCCGCCAGCACCTTCGACTCGAATTCCGGTTGGGTTTCCGGCCACAACGTTATTCGTGATCACGACACCTGTTGCCAGGCGTCGCACATTCTCTTCCACAAGGTTTCTGACAGCACCTGGTGTAGGCCGGTCATTGATGTCACGGGTGCCCGCATTGACGAGGATTCCTACGTTTGCGGAATCAGTCACAGAGTTATTGCGGATGATCAGCTGACCCTGATCCCGGTGATGGTTGCTGTCCCCAAATCCCTCGTGGTACGTAATGATGGCTTCCGCGAAGTCTGTTGTTACCTCGACAACACCATCAAGAATGATCGTCTGGCTGGTGCTCTCATACCCACCTGTAAAGTCAGCATCCTGCCCATCACTGAGCTGAGCACTTGTGCGGAGCACCCCCTGAACAATCTGTGAATTGATTGCATCACGGAGAAGTGCCGCAGTGCTTTGATTGTCAAGCGTTGGGTCAAACAGAACCGGATAGGCACCGGCGTCAGGTGTTGTATTTCCGGTCAGGTCAAGCAGCTGAAAGACAACGGTGTTGATGCCGTCATTGATTTCAATTTTCGCTCGGTCACGAGACTGCGTATGAATCGGCAGTGTAATGGCTGCCAGGTTCTCAACCCGATCATTTGTGTCGATTGATATACGGTTACCGAACAAATCGCGTTCCAGCAATGATGCTCGGCGAATTTCTACATCGTACTTGCCGACATTTACCCCTCCAGGCCCAAGCTGCTCATGCCCGGTGCCTGCGGTTGGAGTTGTGACTGCCTCGCCTCTTTCCGCAAACCCGATCATAAAGTCATCCAGATAGATGCCTTCATGTGCATTATTCCGGGATGCTGCTGCACCGTACGGCACCGCGTTGTCCTGAGGCGTGCCGTCTGCTAACCCCAGCGGTCCAGACTGGTCAATCCGGTGATCGTAAAGCCGCAGGACAGTGTCAGTTCCCTTAATGAAGTCAGTGGATGCGATGTTGCCGTCGACGGGTGCTGCAAACACATCAGCGATCGCCTGACGCAACACGTCAGCAACCTGAGCTGCATTAAAATCACCTTCAATCACGACTGGAACATTGCCAGGGGAGACACCGGCACCACCAGTCAGAACCAGTGCAGTCGATGATGACGTTATGTCATTTACTGACGCAGAATGAACCGTGACTCGATTGCCCGTGACAACAGCAAGATCAAGTGGCTGGGTGCCAAAGGGAGTTTCCACCAGAGTAGTCCCCGGAGGATCAATGCTGAGTTCCGTTCCGGGAACCCCGGATTCGATGGGGGTCTCCCGTTTATCTGTCTTCAGCAAAGTCGCAGGTGACAGATTCACCTTTTCCGCGGAAAACGTAATTGCATTCCCATCCAGTCGATTAATGGTCTCTTCGAACTCAAAGCCGTTTGCGAGGTTGATCAGGGTATCGAAGTTGGCATTAACCGATGCCGAACCCATGCCAAAAATGACATTGATACGGTCTCTTGTGGCATTGGCCACAAATTGGGCGCTGCCATTGATATCAATACCGATCTCGAATTGTGAAGGCGGACCGGCAGCAGCATTAACGTACGTGAAGACATGATCATTGCCCATCGCGGTGTCATGGATCACAAACGTATCGCCGAATGCCAGTGGTCCCCAGTTCACCGTAAAAGCAGTTGGCGAGTTTTTGGTGATTGAGGCTTCGTGCGAATCACCATCTTCGGTGAGAGTTAAATTCTGGAAATACAGAACGGTATCGCCATCTGCCACGGCTGATTCCGGACCAAAGTCCGGGTCGTCATAGTTCCTCAGATGCGCGGCGATCCGCTCGGCGGCCTGCGGTGCAGAATCCCCGGCGTTGATCTCAATATCCTCGGGCTCAATAGCCCCGGGGGACGTGTAGGTAAAGGTTGTCCCCCACGCCTTAAACTGCTGACCGATGGCGCTGCCCCCGGTCGGAGTGGTGATATGCCGTCCGATATCGAACTCAAAAATAACCCCGTCAATCTCGACAAAATCATCCACATCTCCGTCTGTGATATCAGCCGCAGGAACACTAAACAGCTCAATACCACCATTAGCGGCTGTGGCAAGGTCAAGAGTTCCTCCTGTGCTGAAGTCAAATCGGAGCTGTAGGTTGTCGAGTGTGACAAAATCACTCAGGTCAATGCGGGCCTGTCGCCAAATTCCGCGATTGTCGTGGATCGGGTCGCCACCGTCGACCTCGCCATCGTCGACCGCATTGGATGCAATCTGAACCCAGTTACTGTCCTGTCCAATCGAGATCCGAAGAGCGTCATGGAATGTGTCTGCGGTGTCTTCGGTTGCCGCAAAGTAGTTGAAATAGAGGTGCGGTCGATCCTCCGGTGAATAACCCTCAAGGCTGAACGGGTTGCTGATGACAGTTCCGTGAGCACCGCCCGGGAAGTTGTAATCACGTAAGACCGTGTCATCCAGGTTGTTCAGATTTCCGGCACCAACGGCACCGACCGTATTACCAAAGTACAGGCTGGTCCCACCTTCAACATTGCGTTCAGGATTGTCGTAGATCGGGTCGATGCCATGGCCGTCGTCCTGGCCACGATGAGTCGTGGTCGTCCAGAGATTTCGCTCCAGTGTACTGAAGGCAAGCCCAGTGACAGAATTGACCCCAACATCAACAGACGTCGCGTTATCGGCAAACACCGGCTGCAATTCTCCATCCGTATTGAACGCATGAAGCATGCCATCGGTCGATATACCGAACAGCAGATCATCGTATCGAGCATCTTCGACAGTGGACGGAGCAGCAGCGAGGCCGGCGAATTCAATGTCCAAGCCGACCAAGTCGCCCAAGCCGTCCACGTCGCCGACGTTGCCCACGAGAACCGAAAGGTTGCCGGGCAAGACTTGGTACAGGTTTCCGAAGTGGTCGACTGCCCAAAGACCACCTCCTGATTCGGCAAGTCCGGTGATGATTCCTATCCCGGTTGCTCTCTCCTCAGTGACTATCTGCGCAAATTCAACCTGTTGCGTACCTGCACCTTGATAGGCCTGTGCATCGTTGATTCTGTTGGGAAATGGGCTGTCAGATGCTCCATTCTGCTGATCAAGCCGGTAGACGATGTTCTCATCATACTCATTGAATTCGAGACTGTTCGCTGGCGTGTTACGAACTCGGCGATCACCAACAGCAAACAGGTTGTTTCCAAAGAACGTCATTGCGTTGTAATCAATGACGCCATCCGGAACGAGAGTCACTGTGTCATCGAACGGATTTCTCCGCAGGGGATTGCCCACTAGCGCCTCATTGAACACATTGATCCCGTCATCACCCAGGTTGGTGACGGCGGCAGTCCCTGTGTCGATCTGCAGGAAGTTACCGGTGTTGGTTGAACTCCAGTCGTTCGTGTCATTCTCCGATGTCAGAGTGAACAGTGCTCCGTCACGCCGCATCGCAATGTCATTGGTCTCTTCGCCAAAGGCACCAATGATATAGTTGTTAGTGGTATGCCCGGTGAATGGATTTACCATCCTCAGCTGAGTTTCATTGCTGCCCGTATCCTGGCTGACGAACAGCACAATGTCGGCAAGGCTGTATGGAATCTCCTGGTCGTCAACATTATCGAACAGAATGAATTGCGCCGAATTAGCAGGATCTCGCTCAGTGCCATCCAGTCTGTCCTCCACAATCAGGAGTGAGCCGGGATTCGGCTCCAGTCTGGTCAGCGGGCTGTTGGGAGCCTCAAGGAAAAACTGATCCAGGGTTGCCGGGACACTGATGGCATTATGAACGGCCAGCGTATATCCCGCTGCGGCGGGCAACTCGACCTGACCGATAAACGGATCAAATTCTCCCACAGATCCCCGAGAGAGATCATCCACGTCCCCGCCGATCTCCAGGGGACCCGGGCGGTCTTCCGCAATGTTGGCACTGCGACCAATCAGGATCAGTTCGCCGTCAGGGTTATAGATTGAAAGTGACGTGTCAGGTCGGGCCAGACCATCCGCATAATCCAGATCAAAGACAACAGCCACAGGCGCTCCGTCTCCTGGCTGCTGAGTAGACTCATATTCAACGTCAAAACTCAGAAAATGTACGTCCGTGTCCCCTGAAAGCGTGCCGGACAGGGAAAGTGCGGCGCGGTCCGATGCCAGCAGGTTTCCAAGATCAGAGCCGGGCCGCCTGGACTCACCCAGCAGCGGACTGTGAATTGGCTGACCCTCAATTGTAATACCCGTGGCCGCGTGTCGAATGTCCGCGTACTGCACGGTCGTCCCGGCATGCTCATCAGTTTCCTGCATCCTGATCTGCAACTGGTAGCGGCCGGTCGTCTTTCCGTCATGCAGTTTGGCAGGATTTTGAAGATCCCCGCGAGGATCGGAAGACTGTGAATCAATATTGTTACTGCGAACCCGCACAAAATAGTCACCGCGAACTCCAGTGGTCCCCGGAAGAATCAGTCGCAGTCCCGGGTCACGCGGGTTCACGGTGAATGTGTCGTCACTCAGGTACCGGGAATGGTCCAGTGGAAACGCCTGGGTACCACCATTTGCATCGTAGACCGGCCAGGCACCAATTTCTTCGTAGTGAGTGCTGTCCGAAAGTGCCAGCACCTGTTTATTGGCGTCAAGCACCTCAATGATAGGATCCAGGCGCTGGCTGGTGCGGTCAACATCCAGCCAAACGTGAGTGCCGGCGACTCCGCTGAAGCTGTAGACGTCCACATCATCCGGACTGTCAATCGTGCCGTGCACCTCAAATCCGAGTCTGAGTGTCTCATCACCAGACTTCTCGTCTGCAGCCAGAACGCCAATTACTTCCGGGAACAGCGTTTCATTGGTGCTGGGCGCTAATGCATTAGAGATTTCACGTTCAAGATAAACCTCGACGTTTCGATCGTGCGCGTACTCTTCAATCGAAATGCCCGCCCAACTTCCTGCCGTCGGAGCTGTTGTCCCGTTGCTTTCCGTGTCCGTCAGCGGAAATCCATCCGGCCCAAATCCAGCTCCCACAGAGTCGTCGTCAATTGATGTAATCACCACCGGCCGGCCGGGCTGACCAATAATGTGCAGCATCCCGCCAATGCGGTCGATCATATCCAGCGGATCACCGGACGCCGAGAATCCGGAGTTTGCACCGTCAACCTTAACGACAAGACTTTCGAGCGGGTTGCTTTCCAGGCGCAGTCCTCCAAACGTATGCAGGTTTGGCACATAGACTTCGTTGCGCAGTACGTGGACAATATCCGTGTCGTCCCAGACGACCTGGGTGTTAACAACCTCACCGCGAATCTCCATCCCGTTAACGTCGTTGTTTTCATAGAGATTGCCGCGGACCAGTGGTCCCTGGTTGTCAATAAATCCAGTCTCCTGATCAGCCAGCCCCGTCGATCGGCCCGGGTCTGTCACAATGTCTGCATTCAGGGCGTTGGAATTGATATTTGCGACGGGACCCTCATTGTTCCGGAATACATTGTCCAGGATGACTGGCTGAGAAGACCGAACAAAAATCGTCCCTTCATCGTGCGTCAGCAGTCCAAAGCGATTGGGTGGAGCCGTGCCACCCAGACCATCAGCATTCTCGCTGAATTCAGTGTTTGCGATTCGTGCAGTGGCCTGATGGATTTCAATGGGATTGAAGGCTGCAAAGTCACCTTCCAGAGGCGTCACACCTCCCGCGTTATGAATCAGCGCATTATCAAGGCTGATCGAACCAGTGTGTCCCACATAGATTCCGCCCCAGTCTCCCGGCGCATTCTGCAGGCCCGCACCGTCGTCATTCGTATCAAATGTACCGCCTGCTCCGTACTCATCGTTGCGGCGTGACGTGAAGACAACTTCCTGTCCTTTCTGCCCTTCCGCAATAATAGTCGCACCGAACCCAGCTCGAATATGCGACCCTTCGAGCTTCACGATGATACCGGGGTCAATGGCCAGTCGGGCATGCAGCCGTCCTCGATCCCGTGGATCGGTCATCGTCATCCGATCCAGCTCCCGTTCAAATGTTTCTCCCTCGTCCAGCCATGTGGTAGCTGAGGCGTCCAAAGCCGCTGCCAGCTCGGGCACTCCTCCGTCTGTCACCCTGTAAATGTGCCGACCGGTATAACCATCGATAGTTACGGGCAGCTGCTGAAGCTCGATGCCGCCGGTAGACGACAGAGTAATCGCTGGCACTTCAGCCGACGCCGGACTCTCAAAGCCCTGGTCATCCACAAAGACAACGTGGTATGAGTAGCTGCGTCCACCCGGAAGGTTCCCCGTAGTGGATACCTGCGAGAAAGTGATTGCGACATCAGGAGCCACCGTTTCGCGGACTGAGCCCCCTGGAGAACCGGCCAGCACCAGATTCTGAGCCACAACATGAACGATGTCCCGGTCATCAAATCGACCAGGTACGGTCATTTCCAGAGTTTCGCCGCCTGCAGGAGTGGTAACCCGGATGAACAGGCCGTTTGTCGAGTTTTCAGTCAGCGTATTGAAATAGATATCCGGACCGACTCGCTTGTAGTCCGACGTAAACGGTGCACGGCCCTCCTGAAATCGCGGCGAATGGAACGTGAGCTCCTCAAAGCTGTCCGGATCAGCTGAAATCGCCGAGTCCTCATTCAGCGAGATGTTGTTATGGGCAATTGTTGGCTGCGATTCCGCAATGTGAATTGGATTAACCGTCTGCAGGACTGAATCCACAATGACATTACCACCTCCGTAGTGGATGTCCGCATGTGCCACATAGTTGAGGAAGATACCTTCGTTCTCAAAGCTGAAATTGTTCTGATCGCCGTCGACGTGATTGCGGAAGACAAGGCCACCCCAGTTACCAGCTGAAGGTGCGGTTGGTGTGTTGGTCGTGTCCGTTCCGACAGTTTCGTCGAGCCACGAAGTAAACAGAACGCGATTGTTCGGAGTACCCAAAACCTGAAGTGCACTGCCGCTGCGATTCAGGCTGGTCGAGGAGCTTCCGGCCCCGATCCGAGATCGATGCAGCTTGAAGAGCGCCCCGCCATCAATCATCAGCGTAACACCCTGAGGAACTTCAACCTCGCGTCCGTCTTCGAGAGCTGCATTTGTGAGACTGGTTCCGACCTGATACGGCAGGTTGTCTTCCCGGGTCAGGACATCTTCATCCAGACCGCCGTTGCCGACGACTCGGACAATATCTCCTTCGGTGGCAGTGCTGATCGCCTGGGGAATTGTGCCAAACGGCGCCGCCAGAGTACCGTCTTCAGCAGCATTGCGGACAACACTGCCAGCAGAATGGGAGACCTGTGTGGTCCCATTCATCCCACGAGTAACACCGACGAGGATATTTGAAAGATCACTGTCATCAATCGACGTGATTTGCAGCTCTTCACTGCCAATGACAATGTCATCGCCCACTTCAAATGTGGTGACATGGTCAAACACCAGCGTGGTCTGGCTGGCCGTTGTCGGAAACGGCAGGTGTGCAATCGCAGCCTTGTCAACGAAAATGTTGTCGGCAACAGCGGCTGCGGAGAACCAGAAATTGTAGACGCCTCCGGCTTCTCCGTCGTTGTCTCCATCAAACTCCATTCCCGTCGTGTCGACGATCGTATTGTCCACATCAGGGCGAAAGTTCACCCGCAGGTCGAACGCACCACTGGACGTGCCTCCGAATCCGGTGTCCCTGATTGTGGGGTCGTAGGCGTCATTGCCGGTAGACGACACTCCGATGTAGTAGTCGTATCCCGGCGTCAGGTACAACTCAAGGTACGAATCTTCACCGAAGTAGTCATCGTTCTGGCTGATGAGTTCAAGATCACCACCTGTCTGATTTTTGCGGAACAAACGGAGCACGGAATCAAGCCTGCTGGCATCAGACTGCCGCTCAGCCACAATCTCTGCAGAGAACAATCCGGCATCCGTCACTGTGAAATTCCAGAGGTCAATGTCGTTAGACGCCGGCCGATACAGGTGGCGGCCGTGAACAACATCGTGATCACCGGGGTACGTGTCTTCCGTCACGACGTTTCGACCTGCAGTCACTGCAGGTTCTGAGCCCATATGAGTTCCGAGCGGCAGCTCGTAAGTGTGACCAATTCCCAGCAGGTGACCGATTTCGTGCAATGCCGTCTCAAACCATGACTGCAGTCCACCAGCAGCAGGGCCGAGCTCATCGTGCCAGGTATCGCCCATATCCATGATGGCCAGACCATTCGGGGCTCCGACATTGGCAAGGCCAAGTACCTCACCGGGGCCGATGTCAATCTCGGGGTCCAGGGCACGCATGTCGCCGGTAACAATGGTGTATCCCTGGTCGGGAGTTTCAATGAAGTCGACGCCAAGGAGATTTGAGTACAACTCAAAAATCTCGCGAGCCCGCTCTTTCTGGTTCTCTGTGATCAGGTTGTGCAGATCGTTTCCGGCAGGGTCCTGACCGTAAACATCCTGAAAATTGTAGAATCGAATATCAGCTTCTTCACTCGCATCGGGCCCACTACCAAGATGGCCTTCAACCTCGGCCGGGATTTCTCGATGCCCGGGTTCATCGTCCGCTCCTGGATAGTCAAATGGGTTCGGAAGAGCACTGGCTCTAATTTCACCCTGAAGGATAATGTTGTTGTTTGCAGCTTGGCTGACATCTCCGAGTAGAATTGCGTCACGCACACTCGAGCCAGCATCTGGACCCAAAGGCGTTACAGACGGCGGATCGGCAAGGTTTTGGTCTTCATCAGTTCCAATGCGCAGTCGATAACGACCAGCACCGAAATCAGAAATATCCGAGGCAAACGTCAGGACAGCCGTATTGGCTGCAGCGTCGTAAGCCACTGTATCCGGATTGAAAACGTCATCGTCGAGATTGCTGACCGTGTCGTTAGTAAAAATCAGTTGATAGAAACTCGTGTTTTCAGCGGATGCCTGGTCCAGTTCATCGTTATTAAAGTACACAACAATCTGATCTCTCGCCTGAGACAGACTGCCGTCAGCATTGCGAGTGACCGGCTGTGGATCAACAGCCAAAATGCGGGCACCAAGGTCCAGAGAGAAATTGAAGACGGTGTCATTCTGGCCAAGGTTCAGAATCTCTCCGTCCGCGTTCGTAATCGGCGCTGCACTCGTCCCATCGAGGATAATCTGATAGTCATCATCGACCAGATTTTCAGCGAACCGAATCACAATCTCTTCAGACGTATCACCGCGTCCAAGGAAGCCAACATTGACTGGCTCAAACGATGAAAAATCACCGTCGCCACCCGCTCGCCTCACCTGCACGGTACTGGCGTTAATCGTGCTGAAATCCAGATCCTGACCGGGGTTGAACTGAAGTGTCAGTTCATTCGGCGGAATAGAGCGCGTATCACCATCCGTGATGAAATCGCCCACATCAGGCCGAACGGCAATCAGAGATGGCGCTGGGTGCTGAATTGAAAAGGTGAACTCGTCGTTCACACCCGCGTTAAACTGTTCACCATCTGTATTCGCCAGTGTTCCGGGAATCGTGATCCGATAGAGGTCAGGTGGCAACTGCTGCCCAACCTGCAACAAAACCTCATTGGTACCGCCAGGACCAATCAAAGTAAGGGGAACGGTGATGTCCGTGCCGTCAAATGCGCCGTCCCCACCCGCACGTTCCAGTACGAAGCCGTTGACCGTGTTGTTGTCGATGTCCGGTGTGGAACTGAAGTTGAGAGCGAACTCACTCGGTGAGTGCGTCAGCTCCTCGTCTTCAACAATCGTCTGCCCGGCATCGTCCTCAACCTCAACCAGCTGAGGGGCTGCCAGGAGGTGGCGACTTTCAAGATGCTCCAAAGTTCGGGAAGCCTGTTCCGGGATACGACGACTGGTTCGGCGAGCGTAAGGACGAAGACGACTGCGGAAGGACTGAAGCCAGGTGGAAATCAGCATGTTGGTTCCTGATGCCTGATGTTATTGCCAGACGATTCAACGGATGGATTGTTGGGGTGGCGGTAATGATGATTAAATCAATTACCCGATGCACAATGGTTTTCGACGAGGTGGCGCAAAAAGACCACAACGGCCGCGGCGGGGTTTAAATGCCATTTCAAACAGGGAGGTTTGCAAGGTGTCACGAGTGACGTCTGGAGAAGTCGTCACTCTTGCCATCCCGAACAAAACAACATTGGTGGTTTTTTGTTCAGTGGCCGGCGCGTAGCAACCCATAAAGGCGATACGATTCTCCGGCCTATGACGACCATTACCCTAAATCGAACAACCTAAAGTCTACAAAAAAAGCCCGCTTTATTCGGAATTATCCGACTTCATACGCCGCTTAGTCGTTCTAACCGTTACACGCTGGCCGGCAAAAGACGAACAGCCATTTCAACCGGTCACTCTGATCGCGGAGCGCTGGCCTGAATCCGGTGTCCGCGGCCGCTGTCCACCATCCCCTCACGACGCTCAGAAGCGGCAGACAGGGAATATCAGTTGTGCCGTTCATGCGGCCGGCGAATCGCTCGAACGACTGGAAATACCTGCATTTACCGCACAATGGGACGGCCCATCTGAGCAGTTCTCGGCCGTAAAAGCAGAGTGAAACGGCAGGTTAGTCCGAGCAAACAGGGGTGTTGCTTTTTGGAATCATTTGGCGGGAATGTAGTTGAGCGTGTAGTACGCCTGCGAATGCAACAGCGGTACCTCTCTCTCCGATCTGACCCCTTTGGCGTGCAGCTCATGAACATGGCCGCGCTGTAGACCGTCGACGTAAAGCCGTACTGACTGGCCGTCTTTGCCGGCCACCGCGCGCGTTATTTTGGGAGTCGTGTGGTCCACTTCCGGGCTGCCGTAGGACGACTGAAAAATGTAGGTGTAAGTCGAAATTTCCCAGGACTCTAAGTCTTCCGCAGTGGTCGCATTCACGGGCTGAGTGAACGTCAGTTCGAAGCCGTCTGGCTTCGCTCGCATTTCGTGAATCTCGAACGGAACTTTGCCCGTCCATGTGAGGCGTTCCAGCGCGTATGGTTTGGTGCCTCTTGAGCCCCAGCCGCGGTTGGTGCCGCCGACAAACATCGAGCCATCAGGAGTGATTCGAACCGAGAGGCTGCCGGAGCCAAAACCCTCACGAAACGGAAAACAGGCTCCCTGATAATGGCCGTCCACCTGTTCGAGAAAGCACCGCATTACCGTGCTGAACGTCTGGTCGCCGACAAACATCTGCGATGAAAAGGGACCGAAATTGCCTTTGGAGAGGTCGCACGCCACGCCGCTCGCAGACTGCCCCATCTTCTTGTACGGGAATAGAATTGCGGGCGGTTCGTATTCCGGGATTCGGTCCGCCTCCGTCATGATTCGGCTGCCACTTTTCGGCTCCGTTGGAGCGTCGCCCAGAGCCTCTTTAGCCGCCT
>CAJWGB010000023.1 GCA_913031625.1 uncultured Planctomycetaceae bacterium
ATAGTTCAATCTGCACTGCTCGGTTGCCACTCATTACAACTCCTCCTCCGGTAATTCGATGCCGGAGGACTGCCCAGCGGATAAGAGTTCAGTATCGGTTGGCCGACGGCTCAAGCACCACTTGATATGCCGTACAGCCTCCTTAGACCGGCCCGCCTGAAGGAGTTTTAAACCCAGTTGTCTGCGAATTTCAAAGTCGTTGGGCGCCTGCTGCCAGGCCTGTTCCAGGCAATAGATTGCCTGGTCTGAATTACCGTTGAAATTGAACAGTTCATGGCTGCTGCGCCAGAAAAAAGCGGTCAGTTCCGACCCTGCTGCAATTTCATCGAAGTGTTCTTCGAACCAATGACTAATGACCCGACATTCGGACTCCCGATTCAATTTCTTTAGTTCCCTGTACATCAGGAACAGCCCGTCAGTGCCTGGGTCCAGATGTTCAATGAGCTCTCTTCCCGTCAGGTAAGGTGCGAGACCTTTAACAATCACCGGACGAACAGCCGGGTCCTTTCTGAAGGCCTGCTTCCACCAGTCCATCGCCTCGTCGAAGTGTCCCTGCTCCATTGAACCAAGGCCTGCTGCATACAGGATTACGCCTCGATGAGGACGCAGGCGGATCGCCTGTTCGAGCAGGTTCTTCTCCTGTTCTTCTGTAATGCCAACCAGAAACCCGATCTGGCTCAGGATGAGCCACGACTCACCTCGCATCGGCTGGCCGTGCAAAGAATGCTGGCACATCTTCAGTGCTCGATAGAGATCGGCGGCATGCGGGCCGAGTGCCCGGTTTAGCCACTCTGCCAGTTCACGCGGCGAGGAAAACTCAGCTGAATGCACCGTGTTCCGAACTTCCCAGAGGCTCATTGGGTTATCGGAATGCTTCTGTTCGCGTTCGAAACGCCGCAGATACATCGCAGCAAGATCTGCGGAGGCTCGATAGTCCTGTGGGTCTTTGGTGCGGCAGCGTTCAAGATGCCCGATGATCTGATCCAGGTTGTCGTCCAGAGTTGTCATGGATGTCAGGGAGCCGGACTCCATTGCCTTGATTGCATCCCGGCGGTACAGATTCCAGTCTGCTTCAGACCCGGCGTCTCTGAGTCCGACGTTGGCCACCAGCTGGCCGGCAGGAAATGCAAGCAGGATGATCACCCATGCCATGAGGCCTGTGGCCGGACTCGTCCGCTGTTTCTGCTCTGTGTCCTGTGATACTGATTCATGGCGCAGGCGAATCAACATCGCAGTCACCGTCAGCGTCAGGATCATGCATCCGGGAATATACCAGACAAAGTCCACGGCCGAATGAAGAACGCTGGCTGTCAGGCCTGCTGTCAGGGCAATCGCGCGGTTGCGGGTTTTTCTGTTCCGAATCGATACGTAGCTGCAACGCGCAATGTAGACAATGCCGATGAATAACAGAATGAGTCCCGGGAGTCCAAGTTCCAGGAGGACCTGCAGGTAACCGGACTCTGCGTGTGAAAATCGGACGCCCTGCTCAACAGTAATCCAGGTGGGATAGATTTCCGCATGGCTGCCCAGTCCGGCGCCTGTCAGCCAGAAGTTGGGAATGGCGTCTTTCAATGCACTCCAGAGAATATAACGAGCCTGAAGGAACTCAGAAGACGTTTCAGCTTCTGCAAGTACATTTAGCTTACTCTGCAGGTGGTCGAGGTCAAAGAATACTCCTGCAAGAACTACGAATCCGGCAGCAGGCGCGAGAAATCGAACTGAGGTTCGCACATGTTTTCGGACTGCAATGAATCCGATCACGGTGGCAATACAGAGCGCTGCCAGCCCTCCCCGGGAGAAGGACAACAGGCCGGCCACAAGAACCAGAGGGATTGCGCAGGCTGTGGCGTAGCGAATGACGCCGGGCTGCCCCGGGCCCTGACGGCGACGACCAAACTCTTTCACCTTCTTCTGACTGTCAGCCCAGCAAAGCAGTAACGGACCAATCCCAAGAGCAAGGAACTGGGCAAAATGATTGGGGTTACTAAAGGCTCCTTTTGCAGGCCATTCAGCGGAGCGAAAAGGATGGTCAAACATCCAGAGGAACTGTCCGTTTCCATAGAATAATTGCGCCAGTCCAAGAACTGCCATCCCGACAGCGGAGACTGCAACCAGCTTAATTAAGCGGTCGACATCCTTGACTGAGTTCAACTGCTGAATCAAAGTCAGGGCAAAGACACAATATCCGACGGTCAGGACAAGTCCTGATTGAGTCAGCGACGGAGCAAGAGATATCTGTGTCCACTCACTGAATGCCAGACCTCCTGAGTCGACTTTGAGGTTCTGTGTGGCCCAGGGCAGAAGTTTGCTGACAAGGCCTGGCGAGAGCGGTACCAGTTGCAGACACACCAGACTAATGGCCGCAATCGCAACTACTCCGGGCACTCCTGTCGACACACCCGGACGCGGGTCAAGAATGTGCGCCATTGCCCAGGAGACACCCATTAACACGCTCAGGCTGACAAACAGCAGGTTCCCGGATTCCTGAATCGTTGCTGAAGCCAGAGGGACTGCCAGAACAGCCACGGCCGTGCATACGCCTGCCAGCTGACGTAGTCGCGCGGCAAGCGAAGAGACCTGTCCACCGGTTATAGTCGTTGGAGCACGTTGCCCCATCAGGATGTTTGTCGTCAATCCCATGAACCTAGGCTGCCAGTTCACCATCCGTCATCTGGTCATACTCATCGTCGTCTTCGTCATGGCCGTAGCCGTACTGCGACTCATAGCCGTAACCGTAACCGTAACCGTAGCCATAGCCGTACCCCTGACCTTCCTTCTCTGAACTGAGGCCCATGTTTACCACCACGCCAACCGGAGTAAGGTCCAGCGATCGCAGTGTGTCCACTGTACGACTGATCATGCTTCTGTGTGTCGTCGCTGGATTCATCAGATAGAGCAGCCCATCAACATAGCGACCGACAATCGCAGCGTCGCTGACCGGCATGCTGGGAGGACAGTCAACCATCACCTGGTCGTAGTTGGCAACTGCCCAATCCAGAAGTTCGGACAATGCCGGCATCGACAGCAGCGTGCCCGCGTTCAGGATACGAGGTCCACATGGCAGGACGTACAGTCCGTCCACGTCGGTTGGAGTGACCCGTTCGCTGGCCAGTTCTGCGATGCCACCGTCCGCCTGCAGGATCTCCGACAGGCCGCCGTTGCCGCGAACTTCCAGCAGGCGCGACAGTCCGGGTCGACGCATGTCTGCGTCGATCAACAGAGTCTTCTGCCCGGTCTGAGCAAAGGAAGCTGCAAGGTTGACGGTGGTCACCGTCTTTCCTTCGCCGGCATCTGTACTTGTGACAGCCAGGCATTTCGATTGCTGGGCTGTCAGCGTGACAGCTGTTTTCAGAGTGCGGAATGCCTCGGCCTGGACTGTCTGTGCAAATTTCTCAAGATAGATTTTGCACTGACTCAGTTGTTCCTCTGGCAGTCGTCGGATGATTCCCAGAACTGGCAGTCCAAGTTCGTCCTGCACGTCTTCCGGAGTGCGGAGGCGATCATCCATCAGGTCCAGCACGTAGATCACCCCCATGGCCGCCATGAACGCAAGGACGCAGTAGAATATCAGTCTCGAATTGAGTGATTCCAGAGATGGTGTACGAGGAACCATCGCGTCGCTCAGGACTGCCACTTTAAAGTGAGTGGCATTCTCAGAAATCTTGATCGAATTAAGACGGTTCAGCAGAGAGCTGCGGAGTTCCGTCAGCGATTCGATTTCCCGTTCTTTAAAATCAATCGATGCAAGTTTGTTGCTGATGTTCAGTGCTTCTGCACGGACCTCGTTGTATTCCTCCTGCAGTGACGACTCAAACTGTTGAATGGAATTCAATTCAGCCTGCAGACTGTCCATCAGCCACTGGCCGGCTTCCGGACCCCGAATTCCGATTTGCAATCGGCGGTCAAGGTCTGCTCGTGCGGCTTTGACCCGCTGTTCGAACAATTGAATTTTGCTGGTCCGGGAAATGATCTCCGGATGCCCGGATCCGTAGTGGCGACGCAGAACCGACAACTCGCCCTGTTCGTCATTCAGTTTGTCTTCCAGTGTTTCAATGGCCTTTACGTCGAGTCCTGGTCGCCCTGGCACCTGTTGCATGACTTCGGGACCGACGATGCGCTGCAGTGCCTGCACAGCGGGAGTCAGGTCTGCCTGGGTGGCCACCAGCCGGCGAGCGGACTTCATGGCTGCTTCCAGTTCCATTCGCTGGCTTCGGAGTTCTGTAAATCGCTGGTTGATCTGCCCGACTCGTTCCACCAACGGATGCGATTGAGTTGAGTTCTTGTTGATCACAATGTCGCCACAATCGCGGCGCTCTTCGAGGAGTTCCTTATTCTTCTCGATCAGCTTTGTCTCAACCCCTCTACGATCTTCCTGCAGCCTGTTCATCAATGTGACTGTCAGGCTGGTCTGATAATCTTCAATGAACTGTTCTGAGACTTCCTGCAGGGCTTCAATGACAGCGACCGTCGATTCCGGGTCCCTGGAACGGCAGGAAATCGTCAGGTCCTGTGACGCAGAATTGAACTTTACGGTCAGCATCTTTCGCAATTCGCCCGGCCAACGAAGCGAATCCACACCACTCAGCTCAGGGGGTTTCGGGTCAAGGTTTTCAGCAGTCTGCGTCAGTGACTTATCACTCAGCATCAAGTGCTTGTACCCCGCCATGGCCGCTTCCAGAGGAGCGCCAAAGTTGGCCATGTCACTTCCGGTTTGACGCACCAGCATCTTGGTGCCAGCTTCATAGATCTGCGGCTGTCGATTGTGTTTGACAACAGCGAGGAAACAGGCGGCGGCAACAAAGCCGACGATGATCAGCTTGTGACGATTGACCACGCGCAGAAATCTCAGCAGCCCCTGCAGGCTGTTGCCTTGACTTGATGCTGATTGTTCCGGCTGCTCCAGTTCCATGCGAATGGCGGTCCCTGCCCTTTGAGACTCAGGTCCTCTGAGTCCTCTGATTTACGTTAGATTCCCCGAAACGCCTGTGTCCCCAGGCCAACCAGTCCGCTGACTGTGGACATGGTAAATGTGAGGATGTTCTCATCCACATTGACAATGTCATTGGGCGCCAGAACAAGGTTCTCAACCGGGTCCTTTCTGGCTCTCCGAAGTGAACCCTTGATCAAGACACGTTTCTTTTCAGATGGCACATATCTGCTGATTGTGACGCTGTCCATGATCCAGTTGGAGTAGCGCTGACCACCTGACATTGTAATTGCATCAGTGAGTCGCAGACTTCGCCCGACGGGAATATCAATGACCTGATTACTGATGACACCTGTCATCTTGATTTGCCCAGGTGGCCGCTGCTGAAAGTCTACGACTGCACCAGGGGGAATGATTATCTGCGCCAGTTGCTCATCCGACGTCTGAGCCAGGTCGATTTGTTCACCGGGCTGACTACCGGTCATGCTGACTGGCGTGATTTCGTTTTCGAGCATTTGAGCACGCCTGGAATGACTCAATGTGACAATCCCAGTCGCATTTTTGAGGACACCGCCCGCACGGACAATGACGTCCGCCAGTGAGAGGCTTTCGGCCTTGAAGCTGAGTGGTCCGGGACTTCCGACGGCACCAGTAACAAGTAATGACTGCTCTTCCTTTTCTTCACGCTGCACACTCACTGATGGAGTCAGGAAGATGTCACGTTGAAGGCTGGCCTGAACGATCTGCTGTTCGGCCTGAGAATTCGTGAGTCCACCCAGCTGAACGCCTCCAATGATCGGCAGTCGGACCTGCCCCTGGTCATCGACCGTCACCTCCCATGAGAGGTTGGAATCCGACCGAAGTGTTCCCGTATCAATATTCACTTTCAGGCGGTCACCGTTTTGGATGACTTCATCATTGACGATTGGTCGAGCGAAAGATGTGAGGTTGATGCGTGAAAAATCACGCAATGGATAAGCCGCGTACCTGGCAGGCAGATCTGACGGCGCAAACCGGCTTGCACACCCGGTCAGGCTGCAAAACATCACCAGAACGCTCAGTGTCCGTGTGGCCATGATCCGATCAACAAGATGCCAATTTGAAGTCTTCCGCTACACCTGCAGCGGAATCTGCGCGTATCTATACACCAGCCCCAGGGTGACTACACAGACAACTTTCGCCCGAATTCATAGTCCCGGGCATCGGACCGAAATTCGCATTCTGAACACCTCGAGAGACTGGCAGATCCTGTCGGTTGGCCCGCAGTTGGCGGCAGATTCTGCCGATTTGTCGACACGCCCCGTACTTTCGCTGGTGAATCGACGCAGGTACCATGCGTCTGATTCCAGTCGCCCCGTCAGATGAATAAACAGATGCGCCAGATTCTCATAGCTACCCTTCTTGTCAGTTTTGCCTCAGCTGGCGAATCCCGTCATCAAATGGCACGTGTTGTTGGTGATCATCGGTTGTCGTGGATCGAGCAGTTTCCTGATTCGCCGGCTCCTGCGGCTGGCAGACCATTGCTCCTGTTCCTGCACGGATATGGTGAGTGTGGCGAAAACCTGGAGCTCGTCAGAAAACACGGCCCCCCGAAACTCCGAGAGAGAATTCCCCAGTTGAAGTCCTGTGTTGTGATTTCGCCGCAGTGCCCGAAGAACAGCTGGTGGCGCGTTGCGGCCCTGAAATCGCTGATCTCCGAAGTCATCGCTCGCCGCGGCGACGTTGATACGTCTCGTATCTACGTGACTGGATTGAGTATGGGCGGCTATGGGTCATGGAGTCTTTTGTCTCGCTACCCCGGCTACTTTGCCGCTGCGGTTCCGATTTGTGGAGGCGGTGATCCGTTTCGCCTGCCAAAGAACCGACCACCTGTGAAACAGGGGATCAGGAACGAGTTTCTCCCTGATGGACTCAAAAGATCGGCCAGGACTCCCATCTGGACATTTCATGGAACAAAGGATGGGGCTGTCCCTGTTGCAGAATCTCAGAGACTGGTCGATCTTCTGAAGGCTGCGGGAAGCAATGTTCGGTTCACAGTTTACGAGGGGGTCGGACATGTTGGCGCGTGGGAGAAGGCATACACCGATGCTGAAATGTGGAATTGGATGTTCAGTCAGTCCAGGCCTCAGGATAATCAGGCAAAGGACAGGTAGCCCGTGGCTGCAGCTGAGTCTATCCGGGTCACTTTGCATCTGCCTCAACCCTACAGTCTGCGGCAGACATTCGGACTGTGGCGGCTGAGCAAAGCTGATCCGTGTCTTCAGTTTCCCGATTCCAGTTCAGTGCGGCTGGCGCTAAGGACGCCCAGGGGACCGATTCAAATTGATGCTCTGCAGGCGGGCGATGCAGATCTCGACGTACAGGTTGTTGGTGATGGCGCGTTCTGGATCAGGGAACGACTTCCCGCGCTTTTCGGACTTAACGACAATCCCGGTGAGTTTCTGCCGGAAGGCAGAGTTTGTGATCTTATTCGACGTCATCCGGGAGCGCACCTGCCGACGGCTCCGGTCATCTCTGCAAGATTGGTGCAACTTGTCCTGCAACAGCTGGTGAGCTGGGAGGATGCTGCGTCATCGTGGAGTCGACTGGTTCGGACTCATGGTGATGAGGCGCCGGGCGACTGCGGAATGTGGGTTCCACCATCAGTCACCACACTTCGTTCGCTTGGTTATTATGATCTTGTCCAGTGTGGCGTCTTGCCGCGGCAGGCTCGACTGGTGCTTCGACTCGCTCCGGAGTTCTCTCGGCTTGAGCGTTTGGCCGGGGATCCTCTGCGGCTGGCCGGGTACCTGAAAAAGCTGCCCGGAATTGGTCCATGGACGATTCAGTATCTTGCTGGTTCAGCACTGGGCCAGTCAGATGCAGTTCTGACGGGAGACTATGCCCTGCCCCACGCCATCTCGTGGTTTCTTCGGGAGCAGCCGCGCAGCAGTGATGAAGAGATGCTGCGTCTGCTGGAGCCGTATCGGGGGCATCGATTCCGAGTGCAGCAGCTCATCCTGCAAAATGGTCCGCTCGCGCCTCGGCGTGGGCCGAAGATTCGTGCTCATTGGAAGAAGGCAGATGGTTGAGGATGGTTCAGACGCAGCCGCAGGACGAGTCAGACGTCAAACTACTCTCCGCAATGAAAGACTATGGGGGGCACGTGGTTGGCACAGCAGAGGATGATGATGGTCCCGATTATGCGTTCACCGCAGGCATGTTTCAGACACATGAAGCACCTGGAATATGTATTGTTGGCCTTGATGAGTTTCAGGTCATGATGCAGTGAGTGAACAGGTCTGCCGAACTCCCGGCAGCGGGAGAGGGGATCGCCAGCTGGCACGCTCGGCCGGTGGCCCGAACTTTGCGGCTGTTGCTTACCTTCCCGATGGTGCAGCGGTCCGTCGGGATGCTGCGGATGATAAATGGGAACCTGAGTCCAGTTAGAACGCGGTGTGCGTTGCGGAAACGCAAAGTCAGGTCTCTGATCAGGCCGATTCCTGTCTCTTTAACGTGGCTTCGCTGATGCGAATACGTGGGCGCGACTGGGGCACTTAATCGGTCCACTGTACGAGTGACTCCACATAGGCTGCGGAACCATCACGCAGCCACCCGTCCAGTTGTGCCGGGTCCTTCAACTGTTGACCTCGCAGCGTGGGAACAACCAGAAACTGGCAATGAGCATCGGGGAGCGCAGTCATGTCGCCCCAGAGTTTTTCAAACTGAGACACGGGGAAGACATCCTCCTGACCTCGGCCCCAGCGTTTCTTGACATCCTTCAGCGTGATGTAGGTGGGAAGTCGACTGCTGAGAGCGCGAACAGCCTGCTCGACTGACTGGTGATCATGCAGGTCGGCGCGACTCAGATTGAAGAGTCTCAACAGGCCGTCGATTGTGATCCACGTCGTGAGTGAATTGTAGTAGGACAGTCGAAACTCATCTTCTTCGCGGGGCATCGCCAGACCTTCGACGAGGCGGACGCGTCCGTCAACTCGAGCAAGCCCACCGCCGCGGTCTTCGAGGCGGCGACTGATGACTTCGTACGAGAGATCAGCACCACCGGCAATGTGCTGACCAAGGCATCCGGGATCCAGGCCAGCGCCCAGCGTGTCGATGTTGTGAAGCATCAGATACTTTAATTGTGGCTGATCAGCCAGCATTTGCTGCAGTGTGCCATTCAGCAGCAGGTTTGGGATTTCATACCAGTGACCGACCGGATGCAGACATTGCAGCGGGAGGTTATCTGTGTAGTCTGATGTTTCCCCCGAACTCTGTGCCCAGCCGACCAATGCAGAACGGACACTGGCGCGAACTTTTTCCTGTTGTTCGTCGAGCACCTGCTGTGGCATTTCTTCCCATGCAAACTGCAGGTCACGTGTGGTGGGAATCATTCGGAGACCGACAGAAGCACCGCGTGAGACATAAACACGATCTTCTCTGAGTTCCTCCGCCATCCGACGGATGGGGGAGTCAGTCAGGTAACCTGAAGTAATGACGTGTCCCGGTCGGACTCCAACGGCTGAGGCTGTCTTCCGCGTCTTTGCCAGGTGAACGTCAAGGAACGAACGGAATCGCCCGCCCATTCGACAGAACGGATTCAGTGCCTTGACGACTCCTGCCCCCTGAGTCCAGCGGCTGCCCACACCGGCTGCAAGAGTGACCACACCGGCCTCGCCCGATTCAAGAGCTGCCATGCCCGCTGCTGCCGTGTCTTCGGCGATGTCGCCACGCATGTCGGTGACGTCAGCAGGTTGAACGTCTTCAATTGTCACGGCTGGTGAGAGTCGATTTTGTGCGAGCCCGAGGCGACCGGACTTAAGGTCCTCACGCAGCTGCTCATGGGCCACTGCATCAAATCCGTTACTGGCGAGCAGATCTCTCAGACTTTCTGCTGTTCCTGCACTTCGCACCGAACCCGGAAGAATTCGAGTAATGAGCCGTTGTGCAAGTTCATTATGATCGTCATCGCTGCGACAGACGTCCCCCGCGCGTTCCAGTTCCTTCCGCCGCATTGGCGAAAGTGAATTCAAATCGCCTTTCAACAGATCGGGGATGATGAGCGACTGGTATCCGTGGGGCATCTCACCTGTATGAATGAGCTCCGCCATGGTGCCGTTGTCATTGATGGCAAAATCGTAAACAACCGGATCCATGGCAAACGGAACACAGTCCTGCATCTGCGTTTTCACTTCCAGCATCATCTGCTGCAGCCAGTCCTGGGCTTCTTCGCGAATTGATGGATCAAAGATGAATCCCATGCCACCGCCCGACATGCCTCCCAACATCCAGAATCCGTGAAACTGGTTGTTGTACTTCTGGCGACAGTGAGCAACGAGCGTCTCCGTGTAGGCGTTTGAACACCACGGGATAATTGTCTGCAGTGGCTCGCGGAAATTGCGATCTGTGGCTCGGCCGACGGCAGCAATATCACCCTCTGCGAGGGCCTGAGTGATTTCATCGAGCAGGCTGATGGCATCCAGCCGCGCGGCCCATTCCTTCTCTGATCGCAGCAGATATTTCTCGGTCACCATTTCAAGGATCGGGCCGACATTCTGCGCCATCCCGCCGTGGACCAGGACGAGGCTGTCCTGAAGTTTCTGCCTTGTGTCGACGCTCGCTTCAGCGTCAGTGAAAATTGAGTGCTGCGGCATCAGGCGGCCTCGGCTGATACCGAACTCCGGGTCGTCTTTCGTGGCTGCAGCTCCCTGAATCAGTTTGATCCCCGGCCAGACGCCTCCGGAATCCTGCCAACCACCCCCCGAACCACCGAGCCATTCGCCCAGGATTGCGCGTGCCGCCACAATACGGCGATCGGCTTCTGTGAGCTGACCGGTAAGGCTGGATACCTGCCCGGTTGCTCGCATGCAGACCGCAATCAGTGAGCCCAGAAGATTTGTACTGACAGCCAGACGCGATCCTTTGGGGATGTCGTTGACACGACTCACAATCTCAAGTCCGAGTCCCGGTCCAATCATCCGTGAAAAGATATTGGCCACAGCGGCCCCGCCGCCTTCCATTCCGGGGGGAATGAGGCCGGATGCAATTACGGCTGCTTTGAGAAGTCCCAGATAGTCACGCCCAAAGTCAAAGACTTCACTTACTTCCGTGATGTCTGCGCGAGACTCAAGGTCAATGCTCACCAGTCTCAGAACAGGTTCATCGATTACGCGCAGGCAGCACTCGATCGGTGGTTGTGGCGATGAATGCCGGCCTCGCACCGCAAGGTCAACGCTGGCATTGATGACTTTGGCCCCTTCCGGAAAGTCCATGCCGAGAAAGAAGATGTCGCTCCATGCACTGTGAGTAAAGTCCATACGGACAGACGTTCGCTCGCGAAGCGCGGGACATTCGTTACTGGTCTGCGGAACAAGTTCCCGCCGGATGCGAAGGGGGATGTCAGCAGAGTGGCCAGTACGAAACATCCACTGGTTACCGCGAACAGTCCGAACACTGCGACGGACCTGATTCGCCAGAGTCTGAAACGCCATTCGGTGATAGGCTTCTGCCAGACCGCTGGCCAGCGTGACTGTGGGACCCTCCGCGGTTTGTGCCGCCAGAAATGTGTCGACTGCTTCCGGAAAACGTCGGCTCAGCAGTTGTTCATAGCCGGCAAAAGGAATCGTTCCGGTTTCGCGTCCAGCCAGCTGTTGCGGAAGATGGAAGCGATAAATGGAGTACAGGAAGAACAGCGCCCGGACTCGCTGATAGAGATTTGGACATGTTCTCCGGAATTTGTCCAGCTGCGCGCAACGAGTCAGCAGGTCATTCGCCGACAAGCCATGACACAGGCGGTCGAGTGACTGATTTCGGATCTTTGCTTCGTCAGAAGTAATGACCTGCAGCAGGTCTGACATGTTGGCCGTCCGGAGGCTCAGTTGGGGGTGGATTGATCAGGAATCCTGAGCCAGCTGTCTGACGAGTTCCGTCAGCAGCAGGTCTCGATCGACTCCGCCCAGAGTGATGGCCAGTTGAGCAAGCAGCAGGCCGTATCGATAACTGGTGTTAAATCGCTGACCGTCTACTTCGAACGCAAGGTACTGTTCCGACTGAGCCAGCTTTGCCAGCGAGGAAGAAAGGTCAATTGTCGCGCCCGCTTCTGCGGCATCGAGTGACTCCTGCAACAGTTCAAGGATGCCTGGGGTAAGGACATGCATTCCGAACAGACAGAGGTAGTGACCGGCACGCTGTCCGGCGACGACCAGTTCCTGTTCCGCCACTGTTGGCGTGGGCTTCTCGATGACAGTGGAGACCTCATAGAGTCCGTCGTGCCGAGGAACAGGAGTCCCGCCGACTGTCCCAAAGAACACGATCTCGTTTTCACGAGTTGCCTGGATGGCTGACACGGCACATTCGTGCTGTTCAGCGACCTCGCAAAGCTGAGCTGCACAGCTCTTGTCACTGCGGCTCACGTACAGGTGATCGGAAACCAGATGAAGGAATGGTTGTCCTTCGACGAAAGAGCCTGCTCGCAGGATGGCATCGCCGTATCCACGAGGGCTGTCCTGTTCAAAAAAGACAAGTCGTGATGCGTGAGCCTCTGCAGCGTCAACGTAAGGCTGCGACTGCCCGGGGCGCACAATGACTGCAACCTCCTCAATACCTGCGTTAACAACTTCATCAAGTGTTCGTCGCAGGGCGGTACCTGGTCTGCCCTCACGGTCGACCACATTCTGGAGTGGAAGACTGGAGTGGTTATCTCCCGCTGCTGTGATGACGGCTTTGGTGACTTTCATGACCGCTTTCTGTGGAGGGCAATTGGCCGACTCAGGCAGGAACGTTAGCACGTGAAACCGGCAGAACCGAGGCTTTCCATCTTCAGGCCCATGCAGGACGCTCATTCCGGTCACCGGGGAGTGACAGATTGGCTGATTCTGCCGATCCTGACGTTGAGTTCTCCAATAGTTCAGGCTTGATCCATTGAAAATGGTCCGCCGTGGCCATCAGTTCCTGCTTCCGTGAATCAACCATCCCTCGGATGCCTGCCTCATGCTGCCGAAGCCGCTGAAACCCGGCCCGGTACTTCCCAGCGCAGCCAGTTTTCTGCATCCGGTGGGGGTAAATCCTGGACACTGCAGAATACTGTCACGCACTTCGGTGCCTGCGAGTGGATGTTGTCAATTGCATCGCCGACTCCCTACAGTAGAAACAGTTTCTGGCTCAATAATGGGGATGGTGCATCCATCAACAGGCTGCTTCTCCTGCCACGGTTAATCCCCTTTCATTCCATCGGAACATGCTTATGAAGTTCACTCCACCGATGATTGCTGTCTTCCTTATATCTGCAGTCAATGGGGACGACTGGCCACAATGGATGGGGGCTGATCGTGATGGTGCCTGGCATGAAGATGGAGTTCTGGATGAGTTTCCAAAACAGGGGCCCACTCTCCGCTGGACGCAGAAAATCGGAACCGGGTATTCGGGACCGGCAGTCGCAGATGGGTTTGTCTATGTGATGGATCGCATTCCCGGCAAACTGGATGGTGAAGCCAGGTATCTGCATGAAGGTGATGTGCCGAAGAATCATAATTTTATTCGACAGCTTCTTCCGGGCACCGAGCGTGTTGTCTGCCTGCGTGAGTCCGATGGCGAAGTTCAGTGGGTCTATGAGTACGATTGCCCCTATTCAACAGTATCTACTTATGCGATTGGGCCGCGAGCAACTCCGACGGTTGCCGATGGTCACGTCTATGTCGTCGGTGCAGAAGGTCATCTGACTTGTCTTGATGCACAAAGCGGTCGAGTTGTCTGGAAGAAGGACTATGCTAGAGATTTTGGTCAGGCAGTCCCAAACTGGGGCTTCTCTGCGCCACCTCTGGTCGACGAGAATCTGTTGATCTGTATCGTGGGTGGAAGAGGGTCCACGGTCGTTGCCTTCGATCGGATGACGGGCAACATCGTCTGGAGAGCACTCGATGCTTCTGAGCCTGGCTACAGTGCTCCAGTCATTCGCACGATTAACGACGAGCGACAGCTGCTGATCTGGGACGCTGACGCGGTCAGCGGACTGGATCCGCGCACTGGCAAAGTATTCTGGACGGTTCCCTTCCCGAGCACATTCAAGATGTCAATCGCGACGCCCCAGGTCGCCGGCAATTCCATTTTTGTAATGTGCTTCAATGGTAAGTGTGCCCTGGTCACGGTTGGGGAAGATGGCCGCTCGGCCGCTCTCAGGTGGACGGGGGGACGCCGAAAGGGAATTGACGGGGTCCATAATACTGCGCAGATTATTGACGGGCATATCTATGGATGCGGCAACGGTGGTCGCTACATCTGTGCCCGGCTCTCCGATGGGGAACAGCTCTGGTCGACATTTGATGCGGTCAGTGCAAAACGCCCGATTTACTGGGGCAATGTTTTTACCGTGCGTCATCAGGATCGATTCTTCCTTGCCAATGATATTGGGGAATTGATCATCGCAAAGCTGAGCCCGGCCGGTTACGAAGAGATCAGCAAGGCGCAATTGATTGATCCAACGCATGACATCGGGGCTCGCCGACTGGTATGGTCTCATCCGGCATTCGCCAACAGGTCAGTCTACCTGAGGAACGATAAAGAGATTCGTTGTTACTCACTGGCAAAGTAGTTAAACGGCGACTTCGCCACGGACTTCTCCCGAGGTCACACGCCTGGACTCAGCGGGGTTCAGTGAACGGTTGCAGCACGCCGGATTTTCGCCTGGTTCGGCTTACTGAGGAATCTGATTGACCGTGTACCATGCTGTTTCGTGCAACAGGGGCTCTCCATCGTTCGAACGTACGCCGGCAGCCGTGATTTCGTGAATGTAGCCTTCGCGCAGATCTGCAATCCGGACCTCCGCAGACAGACCATCTTCGGCAACGCTGACACCTGTCACTTTGAGGTCCTGATGATCCACTTCGGGGCTGCCGTAACCGGGTGAATAGAAATGAGTAAACGTTCCGACCTTCCATGACGTCAGTTTTCGGGTTGCTTTCGGATCAACTGGTTGAGTGAATCTCACGGAGAATCCGTTTCTGCGAATTCGGATCGTCTGGAATTCAAACGGAGTTTTGCCTGTCCACTCCAGACGCTGGAGTGCGTACGGCTGAGGTCCGCGGGCCGGCCAGCCTCGCGAGCATCCGCCTGCCAGATACTGCCCTTCTCTGGTCAGGATGGCACCGATCAGACCTGTGCTGAATCCTTCGCGAAACGGAAAACAGGCGCCCTGGTAAACACCATTCACAAGTTCGGTATCTGCCCGCATCAGCAGGCTGAGTGTGTAATCTGCCACGAATAACTGACCGTTGAACGGTCCGAAGTTTCCTTCCGATTCGTCCAGAGTAATCGCCGATGCAGACTGTCCCATTCGTTTGTAGGGGAAGACAACACTGGGGGGGACCAGCTGCGGAATCCTCGCCGCTTCCAGATGCTGACGCTGTTCTCTGCCGCCTTTCGGTTCGGCCGGAACCGGTCCCATGTTGGGAGCAGCTTTGTACCACGGGAAACTGATGGGATGTCCCATGAATCCGCCTGGGCGAAGGTGTTTCAGCGAACAGGCTCCATTCCACGGTCCCTGATTCTCGACGTAGAACATGTCGCCGGCGGCGTTCATTCCGATTCCACCGGGACTGCGAAGTCCACTGCAGGTGGGGATCGTTTTGCCTTCGGGGGTCGTTCGTAGACACCAGCCTCGAAACAGACTCTCAGATGTATAAGAACCGGTTAGGCAGTGGACCGTCCACAGATTCCCGTCGCGATCAAATTTTGAGCCGTAGGTGAATTCATGCTCACCGCCGAATCCCCAGGTGTCGCAGATTGTCTCAAATCGATCTGCTCGATCGTCGCCATCGAGATCTGTGATTCGAGTCACTTCGCATTGCTGAGTTGCATAGAGTGCCTTCTTTTCGGCGTTCCATGCGAGGCCAAAGACTTCGTGGAGTCCGCTGGCAAACAGCTGGTACTTCACTTCGCCTTGACCAAGGGCACCTGAAACGAAATAGATTTCTCCCCGTCGCGTTCCGATAGCAAGTCGGCCATCCGGCAGTCGCTCGAAACTGGAGGCCTCGAGGTTGATGCTCTGACTGATGGGGACATCAGTGAGCTGATAATACTCGGCCTCACGTTCGTGGACGGGGCGGATTGGCGGCAGGTCATCTGCGCAGGTGAAGGGAACAGATGAACAGGCCAGGCCTGCGAGGAATGATCTAAGAAGAGCCGACATTGAATCTACTCCTGAGGCAGGCCTTCGTTCAGTGGCTGCAGGTCATCCGGTACGAAGAATCCGTCTTTGCGAATAAGTTCGCCGTCGAACGAAATCTCTCCGCCTCCGTAGTCTGCTCGCTGAATCAGAACCAGGTCCCAGTGGACTTTACTGCGGTTGCCGTTGTCCGCATCGTCATAGGCGTTGCCTGGAGTAAAGTGGAAGGACCCACCAATCTTTTCGTCAAACAGTGTGTCCAGCATCGGGTGAAGGATCCTGTTGTTGGTACCAAAGGACCATTCACCGATGTAGCGTGCTCCGTCATCCCGATCCAGAATTCGATTGAGTCGCTCCGGTGCGTTTGCACAGGTCGCCTTTTCAATTCGACCGTCCTTCAGTTCGAACTCGATGCCGTCAAATACGACTCCCTGATACCGAGACTGTGTGTTGAATTTGATGGTGCCATTGACACTCTCTTTCACCGGCGCGGTGAAGCACTCGCCATCGGGGATATTGCATTCTCCGGCACACGGCACGACAGGGATGTCTTTGATCGAGAATCTCAGATCCGTTCCCGGCGCTGTGATGTGTACCTGGTCGGCAGCTTCCATTCGAGCAACCAGAGGCTTCAGGTCCTCGGCCATCTTTGCGTAGTCTGCCGTGCAAACGTCGAAGTAGAAGTCTTCAAACGCTGACGAGCTCTTTTGAGCGGACTGCGCCATCGACGGCGTTGGGTACCTCAAGACGACCCAGCGTGTATCTTTCACACGGACATCGATATGCACTTGGCTCCACCAGTGCTCTGTATAGAGTTCCATCTTTTCCGGAGGAACATCCGAGAGCTCATCAGAATTGGCGGCACCACGAATACCGATGTACGCAGCTGCCGCTTCCATGGCTGTTCGTTCCAGGCTGCCAGGCCAGTCCATACTCTCTTCGGTAGCCCCCATGTACAGGCTGCGCAGAACGGTATTGTTTTTCCAATAAACCATCGGCGTGCCGCCACGTGCGTAGACGGCGTCCACCAGTGCGCAGACAAGGTTTGGTTCCGGCAGGTCAAAAGCCTCGATGATGACCTTTTCACCGGACTGTACACGGCAACTGTGATCAACCAGAGTTTCAGCCAGCTGATCGATTCGTGGATCCTTCACGGAGTCTTCCTTTCAAGAACTATTCAGATTGCGCGTAGCCTAATGGCTGCTGAGAATGTGGGCGAGTGGAGCCTGTCGGCCGTCCATTACCGACCGTCAATTGCATAGAGACGTTCGTAGGCTCGCAGATAGATGAGCCCATCGCTAAGTGCCGGTGTGGCGTAGAACGTGCCTTCCAGCGTGTTCTTTGACAGCATATTGCCGGCGCCACCGTGTTCGATGACCGTGCAGAGACCGTCAGTATTGAGGAAATAGACCTTGCCCGCTCCGGCAACCAGTGATGCATGATAAGGCCCGCCACCGTTGGAGAGTCGCTTCTTCCACTTTACATCACCGGTATTGCAGTCCACACAGGTTGCAATGCCGTTGTCAGCGACCATGTAGACGAGATTGTCAAGAATGACTGGCGAGGATGAGTCAGGTGACGAGGTTTCCACGGACCAGAGTTGCTTTGACCCCTTGCGAAACTCAACTCCAATCACTCGGCCTTTGCCAGCGCCTGCGGGGTTGGCAGAGGTTGCGACCACAATCCCATTTCGTGTTCCGATGGGAGAAGCAATGACTCGTCCGTATGGACTGTCAATCCTGAGGCCGGCAGCAGACCAGGTCTGTTTGCCACTGCTGAGCAGACGGGCATCTACGTGATCAGATCCGGAGATAAGAAGACTCGTGCCATTGTTACTCTCGTAGATTGTGGGAGTTGTGTAGGCGTCCGGTCCGTCGTCTGCTGCGTGAAACAAACGGTCGTGTTTCCAGATCTCTTTGCCCGTGGACTTGTTCAAGGCAACGACATATGACGGTCCCTTGGTAAGACACGACACGATAATGTTGTCGCCCGTCATTCGTGGCGAAGATCCCATTCCAAAGGTGATGTCGTATGCGCCGTACTCTTTCACAAGATCCTTCCGCCAAACGATCTCACCGTCTGATGCTCGGACACAGACAAGCAGTCCGGTTCCGAAGAATGCCCATGTGTGATCGCTGTCAGCGACAACTGTAGGCGTTGCTGCGTTGTGTCGGTGAGCATACAGGTTGGCGGGCCCTTTGGCTGCGAGTTTTCCAGACCCCACATTGAGCTCTCGAGTGATCTTACCCGTGCGACGGTCGATGGAAATGAGGAACAGACTGCCGTCTTCAGTCTGAGTCGTCAGGTCAATCCGTCGAGCTGTGACGACTGGTGATGAGTTCCCTTTTCCTCGCAGGTCCACTGACCAGAGGACACCTTTGTCCTGTGCCCATGATGTCGGCAGGTCTTTCTCTGACGAGACTCCACTGCCGGTTGCTCCCCGAAAACCGGGCCATTCGTCGGCAACGACGGACGTAACAAGAAGGCAAAAACAGGTGGCGATTCGAAACATGTGTATGGTTCCATCAGGGTGAGGATCTCTGTGCAATTCTAGCAGCTTGCCGGAAACTCGAAACGCCGCTGCTCATCTGAGTTTGCCTTAAGACGATTGCCACTCAGTCAGAATCCTCGGCACGCCGCCACTTAAATCTTCTGCGGAGTGGGAGAGTCGCAGTTTGATCGGCTTTGAGCCGATCAGGAAAGGAGAGGACCATCGTGCCGCAGGGCTCTGTATGAGGTCCAGGCCACAAGGTTGCTCCACGCCCCCTCCCCGAGCTTTGCTCGACCCTTCCGGGGGAAAGCTCGACTTCAACGTTCTCGTACCGCATCAGATCGCCCATTCGGAAAACGGAATTGCGATCCGCTGCGACTCTCCGCCTCCCTTCCAAATCCCGAGGGATTCGCCATGATGGAGCCTGTTCCTCCCGGCTGTTTCCTTTCTGGCAAGGCCCCTCCATGCGACTATCTCATACTCTTCTGCTCACTGTTCTCACTTCCTCACTCCTCTCAGCGGCCGACTGGCCTCAGTTCCGCGGCCCTGATGGTCAGGGACATGCCGGTTCCGCCAGGCTCGCCATCAAGTGGAGCGAATCAGAGAATGTATCGTGGAAGACTCCGATTCCGGGAGAAGGCCACTCGTCACCCGTTGTGGCTGACGACCAGATCTGGATTACTACGGCAATTCCTGAAGGTGTCAAAGTTGGCAAACAGAGAGCTCTTGTTGCCGATCGACTAACGCTGAAAGCCATCATGGTGAGTGCGGCCACCGGAAAGATCGAACAGGAAATCAAACTGTTTGAAGTCGAAAAGCCAGAACCCAAGCATGCATTAAACAGCTACGCTTCGCCGACCGCTGTGATCGTTGACAACTTTGTCTACTGTCACTTTGGAACATATGGCACAGCCTGCGTCGACCGTGAGACTGGAAAGGTAGTCTGGACAGAAACAACACTGCATTGCGATCACCAGAATGGTCCAGGAAGTTCGCCCGTCCTGTTTGGCGACCTGCTGGTGATTCATTTTGACGGCCGAGACAAACAGTATCTGGCTGCCATCGACCGGCATACAGGCAGGGTTGCATGGAAAACAGACCGCTCCGGCAGGATGCACGACAACAACGACTTCAAGAAGGCTTATGGCACTCCGCTGATCGTCGAGAGTAACGGAGTTCCACTGGTTGTGTCTCCGGCGGCTGACTGGGTGTACGGGTATGATGCTCGCAATGGGTCCGAAGTCTGGAAGGCCCACTATGGCCAGCTTGGATTCTCAACCGTGCCCTGCCCTGTCGAATGGAAGGGGAAGGTTTATATTTCCACCAGCTACATGAAGCCTCGTCTGCTGGCCGTTGACTATTCCGGTCGAGGCGACGTTACGGAGTCGCATGTCAAATGGGTGTCAGACAAGCAGGCACCCAGCAAGCCATCCATGCTGGTTGTGAAGGGTCGCCTGTACATTGTCAACGACAAAGGAATTGCGTCATGTCTCGATGCCGAGTCTGGTGAAGAACTCTGGAAGGCTCGATTGAGTGGCGAATACAGTGCTTCACCGCTTCACGCCAACGGATTCGTCTACTTCTTTGGCCAGAATGGGACAGCCACGGTATTTAAGGACGGCCCAACAGTCGTGGAAGTTGCTCGGAATCAACTGGACGAAGGATTCATGGCGTCCCCGGCAGTTTCCGGCAACACGATGTTTCTGAGAACAGAAGCTGCTCTGTACCGCATCGATCAGAAATGAGCCTGTCGTGTGCCACCGCTACAATATCAAAGCTTCAGTCGATGACGTCGTGAAGTTTCTGAGTCCGTTTCAGGTGTCGCTGCCGCCCGACCTGTTGCCGTCAAAGGACTATTACCCTCTTTATGACGTGCTTGTCCTGAGGATGACGGACGACGAGCAGTGGACGGTTGAGCCTCGATCATGGGGCTTTCTTCCGAAGGCATGGAAGCCCAGCGACCGGACGCGGACGTCAAAGGCATTTCAGCGAGGCAAGATCAACGCAAGGTCTGAAACGGTTCATTCGACATGGCCCTGGCGATTCGCCTTTCCTTCTCAGCGCTGCGTGATGCTGGCCAGTAGTTTTTATGAACCGTCGATTCACGGTGGTGACACACGCTATGAAGTCCCCGGACATAGCGTCTTTGCGATAGCAGGTTTGTGGGACGAATATGAGGGGGACGATGGGAAGGGAAACGAACAGTCAGTCTCTTCCTGTGTGATGCTGACGACGGATGCCAATCCCCTCGTTGCCTCCACTCGCAAAGGACGCATGCGTCAGCCTGTTCTGCTGACTGATCCGGAAGCTATTCAGAGGTACTGTTCGCTGGAAGTGCGGGAACACGACCACGTCAGCGACCTGTTCACCCCATGGCCGGATGCACAGATGACGTGCGAAGAACCTGCCGCACAGAAGGGGCTGTTCGAGCAATAATTCCTCTGTGATACACAGGGCTTTCACTTCAATGTGGATGGGCGGTCAGGAGACCGCCCCACAACAAGTGGCTCCTCTGTGATTCTCCGTGCTCTCTGTGGTGAATCTTCTGGCGTTCATTGAGTCCAGTTCACCACAGAGAGCACGGAGAATCACAGAGAAAGCACAGAGAGGTGGGGGCACTCGTAATCCCACATTGTCCCGAACTCTATTGTCCGCCGCTTCGAAGGAATGCGGCTCCCATTTGAGCGGCGCTGCTGCCGTATGCTGTCTGGATTGCCTGCCCTGAATTACGAGCGGTCTGCAGCGTACGAACATATTGTGCGAGTTTCGGCATGCCGCCGTTGCGAATGAGGTATTGCGTCAGCAGATAGCCAACTGGTCCGACTTCGTCCGGTGAGAAAGTCCCGTCGTCAAACAGAGTCGCCGGGTTTGTGACGGTTCGCAGTGCTTCGCCGGCAGTCTGAGGAATCGCCTGGAACAGCGCGGATGTCTTGCTGGCTTTGGATTCCATCAGCCCGAACCCCTGTTGCAGCCAGTCCGGCATGTTGGTTCCATTGCGGGCGAGGTAAGCCTGAGCCAGCATGGAATTCACCAGTTTTTCGGTGGCCAGAGTGTATTCGTTTCCTTCGTCACCTACGTCATGCATTGCCACATAGGCTTCACCAAAACTGTTGGTGACTCGAGCGTGTCCGGAGACGCTGCGAGGAGTTCTTCGATTCATCAGAATTGTGTTGAACTCTTCGTAATCAAAACGGTCTTTGGTCACGAAGACAATTAGTCGACCTCTCCATGCCTTTTGTCCGTTTGGCAGTCTGTACTTGCCTGTCAAAGCTGTTACCTGGGCTTCACCCCATTCTGCAATCTGATCGAGGCGAGACTGAGGCAGGTTGCCATAGACGTAAAGGTTGTCGGAAGTTGATGACCGTGTTTCTTCGCGAGGAGCAATTCGCTTCCATGTCGTTTCCGCCTGTTCAATTCGGCGGGCATTAAAGTCCGCATTACTCATGGCAGCCAGTTTGGCGGCTTCCATTTCCTCCTCGGTTGGCACAAGGCTTCGGAGTGTGGCTTTGGGATCACCTCCGTCGAATTTAGCGCCTTCCTTAATCCATGTTTCCAGAGCGACAGCCTGAGATCGTTTGATCCGCACCTGATTGCCCTGAGGCATCTTGATCGGGTCCTGTCGCAGGACAAGGTCGACGATATAGCTGTTGTCCGGATCACCCGGCACGATTGTGCTGCCCGAATCTCCCTCAGTCAGCAGCTGTTCGAATGTTGTGATGTTGTAGCCACCACGCGGGTTGTTTCCGCTGTGGCAGTTCAG
Source organism: uncultured Planctomycetaceae bacterium (assembly GCA_913031625.1). Lineage (GTDB taxonomy): Bacteria > Planctomycetota > Planctomycetia > Planctomycetales > Planctomycetaceae > Fuerstiella. The sequence continues at coordinate 22,316 of CAJWGB010000023.1, forward strand.
GCAGACATTGACCATCCATGGTGCTACGTCTTCCTTGAATGAGACAGTCTCGGTTCCATCCGCTTCCACGACCTTGACGGGTTTCTTGGGAGGGACGGTGGACTGACCAATTTCCGCATTGCGATCTTTGCCGTCAAAACGCGCTCCCTGAGCAACCCAGCGGCCGATGACGTTGATCTCGTCGTCGGACAGTTTCGTCGCACTCTTTGGCATGCGGGCGGCGGCATCTTCTGTCATCAGCCGGGCCATCAGCAAACTGCGCTGAGGATTGCCGGGGACAAGCAGAGCACCGTTTGCTCCGCCGCGGCCCATGTTGGCAAAAGTGTTCAGGCGTAGGTTTGCGCGGGGATTATTCTGACCGTGACACCGCAGGCATTTTGCTTTGAAGATGCTGGCCACTTCGCGTTCAAAGCTGACAGGAATGGCTGCCTTCGCACGGGCAACAGCAGACATGAGTGAACGGTAAGTGCGATCCTTTTCTTCCGGGTCGATCTCAAACTCGGCGATCTTGTCTTCCACTTTCTTGATCAGGGCTTTTGCTTCGTCGACTTCCTTCTTGCGAATCATGGTTGTGACGCCACGAATTTCACGTGAAAGCGTCAGCAACTCCTTGCGGACCTCTGGTGGAATCGCTGCGCGGCATTCTGCCACAAATGACACGACAAACAGGACAAGCAGCGAAAGACGAAGATTGGATCGCATGTGTGATTCTCAGTTGATTCAAATCCGGGCGGCGACGAATGGCTACCGGAATACGCATCAGGGTACCTACCGTGGAACGGAACTTCACGTCATCATAACGCGCCGAATCCGGTCGATGTACGAGATTTTTCGGTGGATCCACCTCGCATTTCGGACTGTTGCGACATTTGGTCGCCTGAGGCATGTTGCAGGTCCGATTCGAGCCCCCGGCGGCAGCCGACTATTCCCTGTGAAATCGCCGGCCTTTGAGCTCAAATCTGGGTAGTTCACCTACTTCCGCACCCTTCACCTGACAGCCAAATCCCAGACGCTGCTTCAATGCTTTTGCTGCGGCGTCCTGCACCGATTCCAGCCGATCCGCAGCATCCGGAGTGGGTTCAACCGTGATGCAGAGTTCGTGCATTTCTCGCACGGTCTGGACATCAATCCGGAATTCGGCAACCTCTTCCAGTTCGCGCAGGACAGCCTCGATGCTGGAGGGGAAGACGTTATTTCCTCGAATGGTCACCATGTCGTCCGATCGGCCAAGGATTCCTCCTTCCAGCCACAGCAACTGACGACCTGCCGGATCTTCGGCCGTTCCGGCCCGAACCAGGTCTCTCGTGCGATAGCGAATCAACGGCGATCCGACTCGACCGAGATTTGTTATCAAAAGTTCGCCTGTTTCTCCGTGGGGGACAGGCTGCAGAGTCTCGGGGTCGACAATTTCCGCGATGACCTCTGTTTCCAGCAGATACATTCCTCCCGGCCGATCTTCGCTTTCAACTCCAAGTGAGGCGATCTCAGTCATGCCCCAGTGGTCAATAACTCGAGCGTCCCAGGCTTTTTCGATGCGGGCCCTGGTCGCCGGAATCGCACCGCCTGGTTCGCCGGCCACGATCAACATGCGGACACTCGTCTCTCTGAGATCAATCCCCTGTTCTGCCGCTACTTCCGCCATGCGAAGTGCGTATGTTGGGGTACAGCACAGGACGGTAGCTTCGTTCTCAATCATTGCCTGGAGCCGGATGGGAGTGGACATTCCACCGCCTGCAATAACAAAGTTACCGAGTCGGGAAGCTCCCTCGAACGCCGCCCAGAAACCAATGAACGGCCCAAACGAAAATGGAAAGAACAGCCGGTCATAGTCCTTAAGCCCGGCCAACTGATAGATCTGCCGCCAGCACTCCATGATCCAGTCCCAGCTTTCTGCTGTGTCCAGCCATCGCATGGGCCGTCCAGTCGTACCGGATGTCTGATGCAGGCGAGTATAGGCTGTGGACGGAAACGACAGATTGGCTCCGTAGGGAGGTTGTTCAGACTGCGTGTCGACCAGTTCCTGCTTGGTCGTTACTGGAAGTTGAGAAAGGTCATCAAGTGTTTTGATGTCGTCTGTTGAGACGTCTGCCTCCTCAAACTTTGTTGTGTAAAAACGGTTGCGGGGAATAATCGTTCGCAGCATCGCCTGCAGTCGCTGAAGCTGAACGGTCTCGATCTGTGAACGGTCCTGCCAGACCTCTTCTGTTGTGGTTGTCATGGAATGATCTAAGTTCGGAGCCTTGCTGATTGAGTGTCGCTGCGGCTGCCGGGTGATGACAGCCACGACTCTGCTGGTGTGGTTCTTTCGACTATTTGCCCAGCCAGTTGCAGGCATTCTCAAGAATCCGGATCACCACCGGCTCTTTGTACACTTCATAGGTCTCGTGGCCTGGACGAAAATAAAACACACGCCCTTTGCCAATGTTCCAGAGCATGCCGCTGCGAAATCGCTCTCCCAGTTCCCACGTCTCCTCAAAGATGACCTGATCCGGATCAGGCACGTGAAACGGTTCGTTGTACATCTCCGTATGAGGAACCCGAAAGGACTTGCCGATGCCTTTGGCAATCGGATGGTCAGGCATTTTGACTGTCACTGTGCTGGGGGCTCCATCAGGACGATAGTCCGGGAAACAGCAATACGGCAGATGTACGATCGCCTTCCAGTTTTCGCGATTCTCCTTGTACCCGAAGACTGCCGGAGTTTTCATTGCTTTATGGATGGGGACGGTAAATTCTCGAGGGGGTTTAACGGTCTCGATCTTCAGGTTCTTCCCTTTGGTCACGTCCTTCAATGACGCCTTCGCGTCTTCGATACTGCGCCAGTCCATGGCGTAAGTAAACGGTCGTGCCCAGTGCGCGGAATGCAGAGCAATCAGGCTCAGTTCTCCGTTTTTAATTCGTTCGAGAATCGCGTTTGCGTTTTCTTCTGTCACCTGATTCTGGCGGACATGTCCCCACCAGATAATGACGTCCGCCCAATTGAGCGTCGCTTCGTCCAGTCCCTGGCTGGGGTCGTCAATGGAGACTGACTTTACTTCGAATTCAGATTTCGTCGCTTTGAGGCGTTCGGCAATCTCATTTCCAAGCCAGTTGTCGTAGGCCTCTCTCTGACGCAGCTGGCGTTCGTCCCAGACCAGAACGTGAATCGTTTCCGCCGAGGCAGACTTTAGTGGACCAATGGCAAGAATCAGGACTGCAAGAATTCGCATAACAGGTATCCGGCGACAGGATTGTGATTCTCTGAATGTAGTGGAATTCGCCAGAATTCCCATGCTGCTGAACGGTTCGGCTTCACACCACGCAAACTATACGTGGTCCTGCGGCGGTGTCTCATGCGTTCAGTAGGGAGCGGCAGCTCATTCAGCAGTTATCCAGTGACCTCTGTCAGGGCTCCTGTGCTGTCCCCTAAAGACTGCCGCCGATCTCCAAACACCTGAGCGATGGAAAGCCACAGGTTTGCGACAGGGGTTCCTTCTGCATACCGCACGTGCTGTCCCGTCTGAAGTAATCCACCTGCGGTCCCGGCAACGACCGTTGGGAGGTTCGTGTAAACATGCAGTTCGCCGCTGCTCAGTCCTGATCCGAGTGTAAACATCATGCTGTCCAGCAAAGAGCCCTGCCCTTCCGGAATCGCGTCCATCTTCTTTACCAGACTAACGTATTGCTCCACATGAAAACGATCCAGCTTTTCGAGATCACGGCGAACGTTCTCCCTCGCCTGATTGTGCGTCCATGAATGATGCTGGATTGGTTTTTCAAACCAGCCTTCGACTTTCAGGGGCGAACTCCAACGCTCTGGTCCTGTCATGAGTGTTGCAACACGAGTCAGGTCAGTTCGCAAAGCAAGGATCATCAGGTCCCCCATCACCTGGATGAACTCGTCGCGTGTCATGGCCTGCCACGGTTTAATGGGCGCCTGGACGTTCAACTTTGATAAATCCGCCTGCCGCGCTCGTACTCGCTGGATCTGCTGCTCCACGGTTCGGACAGACTGCGTGTACTCATCCAGCTTCTGCCGATCGAGCTTTCCAAGTCGGGGACGGAGCGACCTGGCGTCGTCCATGACCACGTCCAGGATACTGCTGCTGGTCGCGTGTTCCCGAACTCGAAACAGTCGATTAAACACCTGTTTCGGGTCACGGATCGATTTGGCAACATGCCCGTGTCCGTACCATGAAATGTTGTCAAAGTAGACGGACTCACGGTTGTCTTCATAGGGGTTGCAGCTGAGCTCAAGACTGCGAAACGCTGTATGAGGGCCGGTTTGATCAGCAATGATCTGATCGACTGTTCGTTTCAGCGGATATCCGGCCGGCGAGAGTTCGTCCGGAGACGCGCTGCTGAGCCAGCAGGTACTGGCCTGAGCATGTCCATCTGTCCCTGCGACTTTGATTCGATCCAGATTGCTCAGCACCAACAGCTTGTTTCGAACGGGCTCCAGCGGCGCCATTGTTGGGCTGAGTGTGAATTCCCTCCCGGTGTCTTTGGGATTCCACGCATTCTGAACAACACCATTCGGGATGTAAAAGAACGCAGCTCGTCGAGGAGGTTTCTGCTGGTGTTCCTCGGCCTGGCCATTCTGCATGATGTCGAGCAGCGGCAGAGCCAAAGTGGCGCCGGCTCCGCGAAGAACCGTTCGTCGAGGAAGAAATGTGCGAGTCATTGGCCACTTCCAGGCATGGGGCATGAGGTCAGGTGCTTATTATCAGCTGCCAATGAGGAAAAACACAACCACGGGAGTAAGTGCCGTCTTCCAGTCTCTGTTGTCTTTCTCTGTGGTGAACATCCACGTTCAGGGAATCAGGACAGTTCATCACAGAGGGCACTCGGATCACTGAGAGCAGCATGAGCATCGTCCACTGCTTCCCGGGCTACAGTTATGCTGGCCATTGTGAGTCGCTACCCACCCTGTTGCCGTACAGTATCCCGGGTCGAACGAGCCTCTACACAATTTCGTGAATGACTTCGCCCGCGTCCAACAGGTACTGCGGACGGCCCTGAGGATCGTCAATAGTGACCTGACGCGGATTAATGCCGAGGTGGTGGTACAGTGTTGCGAACACATCTTTGTAGTGAACCGGTCGAGTCACGGGTGACCCGGCAATGCGGTCAGTCGCGCCGATAATCTGTCCGGTCTTCAGGCCTCCTCCGGCCATCAACGCTGGTCCAACGGCTGGCCAGTGGTCTCGGCCCCCCTTGCTGTTGTTGATCCGCGGCGTGCGGCCGAATTCCCCCCATGCAATGATCATGACGTCGTCAATGAGTCCCCGCTCAGTGAGATCCTCCACAAGGACGCTCAGACCGTAGTCGACGATCGGCATCAGATTCTTCATGCGGCTGAAGTTTGCGGAATGTGTATCAAAGTCGCTGATTGAGACGCTGACGCATCGGACGCCGGCTTCCACAAGTCGTCGCGCCAGCAGAAACTTCTGCACGCTGTCCGGGCCTTCACTGGTCGTCGATCGTTGACCACGTACGGGAGCTGGCGCCGTAAACCTTCTGCGGACTTCGTCAGGCTCCTGATTCAGGTCCATGGCTTCAGCAAACCGTCCGGAGGTGAGGATGCCCACTGCCTGCTGCTGAAAGCGGTCCATTGCTTCCATCATGCCGGACGCATCTACCTGTCGTTTAATCTGATCCAGATTATGCAGCAGTGCGCGGCGGTCGCTCAGTCGACTGCCTTCAAGGGCCGGGTTCAGGGCGAGGCTCGTGGTTTGATTGGCGCCCAGTCGTTTGAGCTCGTTCTTCATGCCGGGCTCCAGCTCGCGCTGAAACATCTTTGACATGTCGGGGCGGAACGGTGTGTAGGACGGACCCAGGAATCCTGGCCGCGCTGAGTTTCGGACCAGAGGACGTCCCTGCATCATGTCCACAAACGGCGGGGTGACGTCTTCCGGTGTGCCCAGCAGTTTGGAAACGATGCAGCCCATTGCCGGGCGACCGCCGAATGCTTCGAGGTCCTTGATGTGAAATCCTGACTGACACTGAAACGCATCGTGTCGGCCTGTCGAGCCTACCAGACTGCGGATGAAGACAAAGTCCTTCGCCGCCGCCGCCACTCGGGGCATGAGTTCGCTGACCTGCAACTCAGGAAGAGCCGTTGAGATGGGGAGGAACTCTCCACGCACTTCGACGGGGGCATCAGGTTTTGGGTCAATCGTATCCATCTGCGGGGGGCCCCCGTCGAGATGGATGTTGATAATTGATTTTCGCGAACTGCGAATTCCGGCAGCCTCTTCTGCTCGCAACAGGTCAATCAGTCCCAGACTTCCAAATCCTGCGGCGCCGGCCGTCACCATCGTACGACGCGTGAGGCCATCACAGTTTCGCCATGATTTCCCGAGGATGTTGAGCATGGCCGTCCTTTGCAGGTGGGAGTAGTCAGGGGCCGGAGAAGTGAGTGTTACAAGCGACACCCTATTTTGATCGACAACAGGCAGTTTGGACAACCGTTGAATTCCCGTTCGGCTGTTTTTGCCGGACACACGAAGATTCGCACAGGTCAGATTCTGACGGTCCGGCAAATCCCCGGATGCCCGGATTACCAGCAAAAACGCTGAGAGTATGATTCCTGCCCCTCCGCGTCCGTCAACGGTCTGCACCCCACCTCCCCCGGACAATCATGACACGCAATGTTGCAAAACCAGAGACCTCACGGGCCATTCTTCGTCGCATTGCCCTTCTGGCATTGATTGCTGCGTGCGTGGCTGGTTGTGGAACAACAAACCAACGGAACGGTACCGAGCAGTTGTTGCTGTCTGATTCAGTTGACCGCACGGTCGATAAGCTGGACTTTGGATTACTGGCGGGCCGGAAGGTTTACCTCGATACCACCTACATCAAGCCCATCAAAGGGCTGCTGTTCGTGAATTCCGACTACATCATCAGCTCCCTTCGTCATAAGCTCACTACTTCAGGCTGCCTGATTCGAGAGACGCGGGAAGAAGCGGATTACATTCTTGAAGCTCGCGTAGGTGCACTTGGATCTGATTCGCTGCAGGTGACCTATGGGATACCCGCAAGCAGTACGCTCAGTCAGGCTGCCAGTCTTGTTAGCCAGACGCCCATGATTCCGGCGATTCCGGAAATGAGCGTTGGTAAACGGGATGACGTTATGTCGACGTCGAAGATCGTTGCGTTTGCGTACCACCGTGAAACGGGAACCCCAGTCTGGCAGTCCGGATCTGCGATCTCCAGGAGTGACGCCCGCGACACATGGGTCCTTGGTGCTGGTCCGCTGCAGCGTGGCAGCATTTATCGGGGGGCAAGGTTCGCGGGCCTGTCCATTCGAACGCCACATCTCTTCGGCCGTCCGGATGACCCGGAGCACGTGAGCGGAGACGTGTCGTTTGCAGATGCTCACGAATTCGTCAGCCCTGCCCTGCTTGAGCAGCAACTGGCGGCTGAAACGGAGTCTGACTCAGCGATTGTTCCGGCGTCTCATGAAGTTCCGGCGGACGAATAACTCATTTGTCTTTGTCCAACCCCACGCTGCAAATTGCTGCGGCAACAAATAGATCGCATCGGGGTCCGATTCAGCCAGACGCCGGGCTAAAACTGAACTCGTGTTATTCAGTTCGCGTTCGCCTGGCGGTCAAGCAATCGGGTTCACTGACCATTCAGGCGGTGGCTGGAGTCTGTTTGTTGTTGCCGTCAGATTTCTTTCTTCCCAGCCAGATCAACATTGCGAGGCCTGAAAGCAGCATGGCCATGCTGAACAACTGAGAAAATGTAAAGCCCGTATTCAGTCGTCCTGGTTCGTCATCGCGAATTGCTTCAAGGATAAATCGGTTCACCGCGTACAGCATCCAGCCGACTGCAAACACACTTCCCTCAAACTGACGTCGGGGGAAATACCATGTCAGGAGTCCAGCGAGTAGGAACGCCAGAGCGGAACTGTAAATCTGTGACGGATGCAGTGACATTGTTGTCAGCACAGTGCCCTTCTTCTGGTCCCTGATCTCGGCTTCAGTGATCGGTTCGCCGTCTGCGCGAAGGAGTTTCGTCTCCAGCTTCTGAAGGTCTTCATCCTTTGGATTCATTGCCTGTTGTTCAGCAATCTCTCGTGAGCGAACTGCCAGTCGTTCAAACGTCAGGCTGTCGACGGGAAACTCTACGGCCCACGGCAGGCCGCAGGCAGCACCAAAACAACACCCGTAAAGGAAACATCCAATTCGTCCGAATCCCAGTCCAATGAATACGGAAGGCATCAGTACGTCAGCCAGCTGCATTGGACGGATGTTGTTCCGTCGGCAAAACAGCAACAGGCCAACGATGCCGCCAACGATACATCCGTAAAAGACGATTCCGCCGTCCCAAAGCGCAACCGCACGCAGCAGGATCTCGCCACCTTCTGCTCCCTTGAAGACTCTGGAGCCATACTGCAACAGGTAGATGATCCGAGCCCCGATCAGACCGGGAATCAGGATCCACATCATCAGATCCCAGATGATCTCCGGATTCATGGAAACTGATTTCGCTCTGCGCGCCGTCAGCCATGTGGCAGTTGAAAAGCCGACAAAGAGCATGAATCCGTAGCCAAAGACCGGAACCCCGCTCTGCACCACCGGCAGGTTGGTTTTGGAAATCACAAAGATGGCTATCGGAATCGCCAGCCAGAAAATTCCGGAACTCACCACCTGTTTGGTGTCGCCCGTCTTCCTGTGGATAAACGCAAGGCCCACGGCCGCAGCTGCAATCCACAGGAGAATCATCCAGCCAAAGCCCAGCCAGAATTCATTCTGAACAGACTCCGCCTGCCACAGATCCTGAAAAACTATTCTCAGCAGAACTTTCTTCATCGCTGACTTCTGCGGACGATGGAGGCATGAATTGTTCTACCACTCAAACGAGGTTGGTAGTCACGAGCGCCGCAGAGTAGCGATATTACGGGGTTGAGGGGAACCGCAGAATGGCATTGTCGATCAGTCTCGTCTTTCCCACCCGAGCAGCGACGAGGGCGACTGCGGAATCAGTGTCTTCGCACACGGGCTGCAGAGTACGCTCGTCTGCCACGACGGCGTACTCAAGCTCGACGCCTTCTTCATCGTGGATTCGTCGCTGCATCTCCACAGCAATCTGTGCCGGGGAGACTCCTCCTTCTGCTTGCTGGCCCGCATTTCGAAGGGCTCGGTTCAGCACGAGTGCTCGGTTCCGTTCTGTTTCCGACAGGTAGCGATTGCGACTGCTGAGAGCGAGGCCGTCTGCTTCTCGAATAATCGGACAGGTGACGATCTTTACGCCGAAGTTCAGGTCCTTCACCATCTGACGAATGATGAGTTGCTGCTGATAGTCCTTCTGCCCAAAACAGGCGATTGTTGGCACTGTAATATTAAACAGTTTTGCCACGATCGTCGTGACGCCTTCAAAATGAGTGGGCCGGTGGGCTCCTTCAAGTCTCTGAGTCAGCTCCGTCACACGTACGAAGGTTTGAGCATCCGCACCGTACATTTCGTCAGTCTTCGGTGTGAAAACCAGATCTGCGCCGGCCTGTTCACACTGCTGCAGATCGTCCTGCAGGGTACGCGGGTACTGCTCAAAATCCTCGCCGGGCCCGAACTGGGTTGGATTCACGAATATGGTTGCGACCACCAGGGTCGACTCCTGCCGCGCGCGTTGGACGAGGCTGAGATGTCCCTGGTGGAGAGCTCCCATTGTGGGGACAACGCCGATCGTTTGACCGTTTTGTTTCTGCCGCAGCAGAAAACTCTGAACCTGCTCAGGTGAGGAAATAACCTGCATTGGTTATCGATTACGAAGACGGAATCAGAAGCTGTATCGCTTGTTGTTGCGATCAAAGTCGGCATCTGTCAGCCGAACGTCTGTCTTCAGATCTTTAAAGGTGTAGTCTTCAACCAAAGCTGGTTCCCTGCCCGCCTTCTTTGGAAAGGCGTAGGTCTGCACTCGAACCGGGAACCCGGTTTTTGCGTCAATCCAGAGGCGGACTTTCTGGTTCTTGAACTGCTTGTACGGCTTTGGGTGATTCGACTCGATCACCCGGCACGTCAGGTCACCCAGTTTCGCATTCTTGAAGTATTTGACCTCAGTCCCCTGGTACCGGGTCTCTTCTTCCCACGTCTTGATGACTTCCCCGACGATGTTGGCGATGCCTGACATTGTGATGGGATAACGGTTTTCATTCATCGCTGTTGAATCGGTGGGATTCAGGGATACGGAGCCAGCAATGCTGAGCAGTCCAGCCTCATGAGCGAGCAGTTTGCCGTCATTTTCTCCGTCCACATACAAGACTTCGCGACCATTGTGAGGCTTCTCGAAGAACAGGTAAACACTGAATGGCTCGTGTCGAATCTTGACGCGCATCTGGTGGTTGACAGTTTTCCGTCCCACCACTTCCTTCTTGTAGAAGGTGGCCGTGTAACCCGGGAGAGCCTCTACCTTTGCGAGACATTTCTTCGCATAGGCAATTGCAGGAGTGAGTGGATGCTCTTGCTTTTCCGCTTCATCCGCGGCTGTAATCGGAGCCAGAACTGCAATCAGTGTCAGTGATGCGATTATTCCAAGACGAGACATTGGGTCACCGTGCGTAAAACTCAATTCCTGATCGGGGCCGTGAGTCCCCATTCTAGAAGTTACTTTCGGCTCGTTGAGTGGTCGCTCTGTGAAATCCCGGAAATTGCTTCCGCAGCAGCCGGAAACACAGGGGAAAAGCCATCAGAGTCAACCCCTGCTGGCCCTTCCAACATGGGGATAACCTCAACATATGCGCTGATAAGCACCACAATAGAGGGGGCTGCGACCATGCTGCGTACTATATGTTTCCTGTGATTCGGCTGTAAATGCCGCTTCAGGAATTGCGATTGTGGATTTTTGCGTGTCGCCCTAGACTTCGGCTGGATCTGCCAGAAACAGGGATTGTTTGCGGCAGGCTTTTTCCGCTGACATAAGTGGATGCAGGAATGGACTCCTCACGCGGTCGCTCACTCACAAATCTGCTGCTGATCATTATTGTGGTCGGCGTTCCAGTGCTGGCCCTCTTTCAACCACCGGAGGGAAGTGTTCTCAGCCGGCTGCTCTCTGCAGCAACGGGGGAGCAGGAATCAACTTCGGAGGAACCACAGCCCGAAGACGATTTGAATGATCTGTTTCCGGACGATGCCCTCCCGGATGCTCCACCCGCAGAATCAATGCAGCTTAGTGAAGACGATTTGCGAGACGAACTTGAACTCGACATGCAGAAGCAGCTCGCAAACACCGCGAGCCTGTATGGCACCGAGATTCCGCCGGAAATTATGTCCGGCAGGCTTGAGGAATCGCCCGACGGCACGGCGGATTCCGAACCAGGTGTGGCAGACAGATTGAATTACCTGAAGGACATGGACAAGGACGGGTTGCTTCCAGCGAACGCCAGGTTGACTCGTACTCGCTGGTTTCCGGTAGACGGCGGCCACATTGTTTTTGCCGCCTTCTTCTCGTCCCATGGGGGAGGCCCTGTCTATCGATTTGAATCGCTCGCACGAACCCGTGCTGAAGCCGTTCAGGATGTGATTGATCAGGTACGCGACTGGCAAAAGGAATGAGCCACATGTTGCCCGACTACCCGCGAATACAGCCTCAGACACCATGGCCCATTCAGGACAGTGTGTCTGAACGAATTCAAATGGCGTTTCGCGCAACGGGGTCGGGAGAACCTGAGCCCGCTGGTGACACTTCAGAGCTGTTGGCAGATGGAAGGCTGATTCGATCAGAGCGAATGGCACGTGTGGAAGCGGTGCTGCTGATCTCTCGTGGTGCACTTACCGCAAATCGCCTCGGACAGCTTGCCGGGCTGTCAGACGCTGCAGAGGTTGCAGAGATGATTGCCACGCTCAACGAAGGTTACGACCGCGGAGGGAGCGCGTTTCGGATTGAACAGACGGCCACCGGCTATCTCATGATGACCCGCCCGGCACTTGTCAGCTGGCTTGACCGGCTACACGAACGACAGTCCCAGCTCAAACTGTCTCCCCCGATGATGGAAACGCTCACGATCGTTGCGTATCAGCAGCCTGTGACAAGGGCTGGAGTGGAGTCAATTCGGGGAGTTCAGTCTGCGGAAATGATCAGGCAGCTGATTGACCGCGGGCTGATTAAGGTGGGAGGAGAGGAAGATTCCCTCGGCCGTCCATTCCTCTATGTCACGACGCGGCAGTTTCTTGACATGTTCGGTTTGGGCCGCGTCCAGGATCTTCCGGATTATCACTCGATCGGCCGCAAGGCCACCGCGAAAGCTGAGCCGGCAGAATCGATCGAGGAAAATACTTCTCAGGCAGCCTGATTTTGCGTTGCCGGTCGTTTGAGCGAGGGGTTTGTGATCATCGCCGCAGTGGAATTCGCCGGAATTTCCTGTGCGTTCTGCACGCATGGGCTTTCATGCAGAGCACCTGCTAAACCGCTTCGTGAACCTCACGAATAATTGCGAGAATCTCGTCGTTGATTGCCTCAACGGGTCGCAGCTGCTGATCACTGTCCAGGCTGCTCACCACGTGCCATTCTGGTCGAGTGGTCGCTATTTCACGGTAGACCTCACGGACTCCGGCCAGGTAGGTCGTGTCTGCCTCCTGAATGTCCGCTTCCTGCTCCGTGTAATCGCGATCACCTTTCCTGCTCACCAGTTCGCGACTCCAGTCCGACGAAATGTCAATGAGGACATTTAATGCGGGGCGAGGAAGCTGGAACACTTCGTGCTCAATGAGGTCGATCCATTTGAGGAGGTCTGTGCGCTCCTGTCCTGACAGTTTGGCACTCTGGTGAGCAAGATTCGACCCCGTGTATCGATCGAGAATGACGATGTCGTTTTCCTGCATGTGCCTTAGCAGCAACTCCCGTGATTCGAATCTGTCACCCGCGTAGAGAACGGCTGCGAGTTGAGGGTGAACCTGGTCAAGGCTGCCGAATCGACCGTTCAGAAAGTCGCCAATGGCGTGTCCGAAATTCGTTTCTGAATACCGTGGAAACTGAAGGCGTGCGACTGTCAATCCATCTGACCGCAGCCGCTCCTGCAGCAGTTGTGTCTGTGTTCCTTTGCCGGAGCCATCGATTCCTTCGACTGCGACAAGTGTGGCGACCTGGGTGTCATCCTGCATGAGTTCTGCTTTCACGCTTCCGCAACGGCAGCTGCACGTTCTGCCGTCATCCCCGTTGTGTCCGCAGACACACCATCACATTCAATGAAACGCCCGAGATCTGTCTCTGTGCCGGGAACTTCGACCGGGATGTACCACTGATCGGTTCCACGGACATATCCCTCGCGGTCGGCGATTCGCTCGGCAAGCACACGGTGGCTGGAATTGATTGCGATTTTTGAGTCGTAGTATTCCTTCGCGAGCTCCCGTTCGAGTCCACTGAGCTGATGGACTCGTTCTTTAATCACGTTCCCGGGGATTTGATTGGGATAGTCGGCCGCCGGCGTTCCGTCTCGTCGACTGAATGGAAACACGTGAACCTTCATAAACCGCGCCCGGCGGCATGTCTCCATGGTCTCATGAAACTCTTCGTCCGTCTCTCCGGGAAACCCAACAATGACGTCTGTCGTAAACGCCGGATCGTTGCCGAGCTGTTCTCTTATCTGCTCGAGGCGTTCGAGAAACCTTGAGACCCGGTATCTACGCCGCATTCTCTGCAGGACGGTGTCAGAACCGCTTTGCAGGGCCGGATGAAACTGCGGGCAGAGATGCTCGCAGTCAGCAGCAGCCCGGATGAAGTCGTCGTGGACTTCAACCGTTTCAATGCTTGACAGCCGCATCCTCCAGTCGCCCGGGATTTTGTCGAGGCGGCGGAACAGGTCCCACAGTCGTTCCGGTTTCTCGCCGGCCGGCAGGTTGTTGGTGTCGATTCCAAAGTGCCCGACATGGACGCCGCTGATCACGATTTCACGATAGCCATTGTCGATGAGCCGACGGAATTCGTCCTCAATGTCGACGGGGCGCCGACTGCGAATGCCTGGCCGTACAGTCGGGATGATGCAGTAGGAGCACTTGAGAATACAGCCGTCCTGGATTTTGACGAATGCACGGTGACGTCCCTCGAATTCGCTGATGCCTGGAGGCATGTCCACGATGCCGAACCGCCCAAGCACATCCGGAAGTTCTCGCTTGTCACGAACGACCTCAATGACATTCGGCAGTTCACTCACCGCCTGTGGATCTCGTGTCGCATAACACCCCATGACGATGGTTTTGGTGCCAGGGTTTTTTCTGGCGAGCTGGCGGATGACCTGACGTGACTTACTGTCACCAGTGTTGGTAACGGTGCAGGTATTGACCAGACACAGGTCGGCTGATTCGTCGTCCCTCGCCTCACGAAATCCGCTGCCGGCGAGTGCCTCACGGACCAGCTGCGTCTCGTACTGGTTGACCTTGCAGCCGAGTGTGACGGTTTTAATTGTCGCCATCGTTCGTTTCTGGTTCGATCGAAGCGGACATCGAGCCATCGCATCGCTCGATCAGGACATCACGCCCATAGCCATGAATCTGATCCCGTTTCAGCTCGGCGTGCTCCAGAGTGGTCGTCAGAACAATCGACTTGCCATCACGGTCAACACGCTTGGCAATCTGAAACCCCTTTTCGAGCTCGTGACCAAACAGCTCCTGCATCATCAACATGACGTATTCGTAGGAGTGGTCATCGTCATCCCAGAGAACCACGTGATAACGAGGTTGCCGTTTCGGTTTTTGACGTTCGCGTTCCCTCTGGCGTTGAACCGTTTCAATAACCGGCTCGGCTACTGCGGTTTGTCCGTCTTCTTCCATTTTCGGTGCATAAATCAGGTGAGTGGAATAGCTGCCTCTCAGGTTGCCCATTATATTGGAATGCAAGTTTCAGAAAAGGTTTTTGAAAAAATTTCGACTGAATAATCTGTTTCCTCCCACCCCAAAATGGCAGAGTTTGACGATGGACGAAGTGTTCGGGTTTTTGAACGACAACCGGCAGAATTTTGAACAGGAATTGTTCGAATTCCTCGAAATCCCGAGCATCAGCACCGATAGCCAATACGACCAGGCCGTCCAGAAAGGGGCTGACTGGGTCGTTTCAGCCCTGCAGGGAATGGGCCTCGAAACCGACCTGATTTCCACCAACCGGCATCCGATCGTCTTTGCGGAAAGCCCACCCGTGCCCGGAAAACCGGTTGTCCTGGTTTACGGGCATTACGATGTTCAACCCCCGGACCCGCTCGATGAGTGGATCACCCCACCGTTCCAGCCCACCGTCCGTAATGGCAACGTCTATGCGAGGGGTGCGACCGATGACAAGGGCCAACTGTATACCCATATCAAAGCGGTAGAAGGCTGGTTGAAAACCGTGGGC
>CAJWGB010000024.1 GCA_913031625.1 uncultured Planctomycetaceae bacterium
TATTACTGCACTTCAATCAATGACTGCAACATTCTTGCAAAATATAAAAGAGGTTCAACGATGCCATGTTCAGATAGACAGGGTGAAAGACGAGTTAGCGCGATCAAAGTCAAAGTGGGCTGCTGCTGATAGAGTGAGATGTAAAGCAGCTGCATCTGCATGTGTATGAACCGGACGGGCACCAGGCCACCGACCGTCGGCCCGTATTCCTCGCGATCCACGGTGGGGGCTGGACGGGAGGCAGTGCTCAGGGATTTGCGCCATTCCCGGCCCATTTTGCAGAACAAGGGATGCTGGGAATCAGTCTGGAGTATCGGCTGCACAGCAGGAAGACAGGCGTCAGTGTCTTTGACTGTGTCAAAGATGCCCGCAGCGCAGTCCGATGGGTTCGCAGCCATGCGACTCAGCTGGGAGCAGATCCAGATCGCATTGTGGTGATGGGCGGCTCTGCGGGAGGACACCTGTCTGCGTCCACGGCATTGTTCCCGAGTATCAATGACTCCGGCGACGACACGAAAGTCTCGGCTCGCCCGGACGCAATGATTCTGATGTATCCGGTCATCGATACGTCCGCCGCGGGCTATGGACAGCCAAAGATTGGGGATCGATGGAAAGAGCTCTCTCCAGTCCACAACGTCAAGTCCGGTCTGCCACCTGCACTGATCTTTCATGGAACCGGAGACGACGTGACGCCATTCCCTGCCGCGTCCGAATTCCATGCAAAGTCCAGGGAACTGGGCAACATCAGTGAACTCATAGTTCAGCCAGCTGGACGACACGGGTACATCATCTTTGACCCTGTTGAACTGGATCGAGCACTGGCGCAGATGGAAGGTTTCCTCCTTCGGCAGAAACTCACTTCACAGCAGGAGAAGCCCGGTGAATAGAGTCCTCATTGCTTTACTGCTTACTTCAACCGTATGGGCTGAAGAACCGGTGGACCTGATTCTGGTCGGTGGAAAAATCGTGACTGTCGACAGCAGTTTCCGAGTCGACTCAGCCATGGCTGTGCGGGACGGAAAGGTCGTCCGAACCGGAACCGACGAACAGATCATGCAGTTGCCTCACGATAGCGCCCTCGTGGTCCAACTTGACGGAAAGATGGTGTTGCCAGGACTGATCGATTCCCACACGCACCCGACCGGAGCCAGCCGATTTGAGGCAGACCATGAGGTCCCTTCCATGGAAACGATCCAGGATGTTCTGGACTATGTGAAGGCGCGAACAAAGGTCGTGCCAAAGGGGGAGTGGATCAATCTGTCGCAGGTGTTCATCACCCGACTTCGGGAGCAGCGTTTCCCCACCCGCAAAGAACTGGACTCGGTCGCGCCGGATCATCCCGTTTCGTTTCGCACGGGACCGGACGGCAGCGCGAATTCCCTGGCACTCAACGCAAACGGTATTGATCGTGAGTTTGCCGCAAAACATGCCGACAACGTAATGGTCGACGATTCAGGAGAACCCAATGGCATTCTGAGAAAAGCATCAGCCGTCCTCAAAGTTCGAGGTTCGTCTTCAAAGAAGCTGTCTGAACCGGAACAGGATGATCGCCTGACTGCCCTGTTTCGAGACTACAACAGCGTCGGGATCACGGCCACCATCGATCGCAACTGCAACGACAGTGCGCACAAACAGTACGTGCGCATGCTGGATGCCTGTCGACTGTCTGTTCGCATCCGTATGTCACGTGGCCTCAGTCCGCGTCAGGACCTGAAGACTATCGAAGCCCGGCTGGATGCGTTCGCCGAAGACGACCTCTTCACAGATCCAAAGCCTCGACTGGGAATCATCGGCGTTAAGTGTTTCCTTGACGGAGGCATGTTGACCGGAAGCGCGTTCTTCCGTCAGCCATGGGGAATCAGCAGGATCTACGGTATTGAAGACCCTGCCTATCGCGGCATGCAGTACATCGAAACAGAACGTGTGGAGGAACTTGTTCGTGCATGTGCGCAACGAGGACTTGCTTTTACCGCACACTGCCAGGGTGATGCTGCGGTGGAAGCATTGATCGGAGTCTACGAGAAGGTGAATGAGTCCGTCCCAATCAGTCCGACAAGATCCTCCGTCACACACTCAAGCTTCATGAGCAGGAAGGCGATTGACGGTGCAGCTCGTCTCGGGATCGGCGTCGACCTTCAGCCAGCGTGGCTCTACCTGGATGCCCGAACCCTGCTGGCACAGTTCGGTGAAGAACGGCTGAACTATTTCATCCCCCTCAAGAGCCTGATGGCCGCCGGCGTCAAAGCCGGTGGAGGGAGTGATCACATGCAGAAGATCGGCAGCTATCGCAGTGTCAATCCGTACAACCCGTTCCTTGGAATGTGGATTGCCGCCACACGAAGTGCTCGCTGGTACGATGAGCCCGTACACCTGGAACAGGCATTGTCGCGAAAGCAGATGATTCAGTTTTATACGATCAACAACGCCTGGCTGATGCGAATGGAAAAGGAAATTGGGTCCCTGGAACCGGGGAAACGCGCTGACTTTGTCATCATTGACCGTGACCTGCTGACGTGTTCGGACGAGAACATACGAGACACCAAAGTCATTTCGACCTGGATGGACGGACAGAAACTGACGCCGACTAAGTAAGTGAAGAATTGGACCGCCATAGAGGCCACAGAGGTAAGCAGAGACTCTGTGCGTCTCCGTGAACTCCGCGAACCCTTTGCCCTGTGAACTCTGTGGTAGAAAATCGAGCGAGTCCCATGAATGTAAGAGTCTTACTACTCCTTCTCATCACGATTGCTGCCACATCAAACGCTGACGACACGGTCCACATCGGGTCGCGTCGCGAGTTGTTCCTCGATGACGTGTTGATCGGATCGATGAATGGAACGCAGCTGAAGATGCACGAACCGCAGCGTCTGCGCCGGATGCCAGCCCGACCGTTCGGCCATTACGCGACGGTGCTGCAGGACGGCAACAAACTGCGACTTTATTATCGCGGCGACAAAGTCCCGGGCGCGCACTGGAGAAACGGCTGGGGAAAGTACCACGAAGGCGAAGTCACTCTGTATGCCGAAAGCACAGACAACGGCGTCCACTGGACGGAGCCTGACCTGGAGATTCATGACGTCGCTCAGATGCCGAAAGGCAATGTAGTCGTGGACATGAGCGACGACACATTCCTCGTGACGCATAACTTCACACCGTTTATCGACACGCGTCCTGGAGTGCCTGCAGACGAGAAGTACAAGGCACTCGGCGGCAATCGCTATCCGCCGGAGAACTGGGGTGGATGGAAGACTAAGGACGAGCGAGCTGAGTTGCGAAAGAAATACGGTCCCGGTGGCCTGAAGGCCTTCGCATCGGCAGACGGCCTACGCTGGCGAGTGCTTCAGAAAGAGCCAGTCATTTCTGAAGAGCAGGGCAGTTTTGATTCCCAGAACGGAGCCTTCTGGTCAGATTCAGAACAGTGCTATGTGTGCTATTTTCGCTGGTTTGATAAGGGGCGTCGAGCAATTCGGCGCAGCACCAGCAAAGACTTCCTGGACTGGTCAGAACCTGTCGACATGCAGGCCAACGAACCAGGGGAACACCTCTATACGAGCTGCACTCATCCCTATTTTCGAGCGCCCCACATTTACGTTGCCTTGCCTACGCGATTTCAGGCCTCCGCTGGTGCAATTACTGACATCGCACTGATGGCAACGCGTCCCGGCAGCGACCGTTACCACCGCCACTTCAAAGAAGCATTCATTCGGCCAGGCCTTGGCCCTCGCGGGTGGGGGAACCGGGCCAACTACATCACGCTCAATGTCGTTCAGACAAGTGACACTGAAATGAGCATGTTCATGTATGGGGGAGCTCAGTACGTCCTCAGACTGGACGGATTCATCTCAGTCAATGCTGGCTTCAAACCAGGCGAATTCATCACGGAGCCGTTTGTGTTCGCAGGAGAGCACCTTGAGTTGAACTACTCCACTGCCGGAGCCGGTGAGATTCGTGTGGAGATTCAGAACGCGGATGGCAGTCCGATCACGGGAGTTTCACTGGATGACTGCCAGCCATTGAAGGGTGATGCAATTGGGGGAGACGTACTGTGGAAGGAGACAGAATCTCTCAGCCACCTCGCCGGCAAGCCCATTCGTCTGCGTTTCCTGATGCGTGAGGCTGACATCTATTCACTGAAATTTCGGTAATTCGACCAGCTGTCGGCGGGTCAGAGAAGTGGGCAGTGCCAACCGATGAACGGATCGTTCTTAAGGTGACGCGGTGGACGGTCCTCACCCTACAAAGGCTGAAGGACTGTCCGAAGACGGACACACTCGGCCCCAAATGGTTACTCTCTGACACACACCACGCGAACACCGAATTGGCTGGCATTTGTCGAAACCTTCACAATCATGTGGGGTTTGAGCAAGCGTCAATGCCACCCCGATTTGCCGGAACTCAACATGTCACAGGCTCTTTGTTTGCGCCCATTCTTAGTCCTTTTCCTGCTCGTGGTGCCGAGCACCACTCACAGGACGGTCGCTGCGGACAAACTGAAAGCCTCCGACATGCTCGATCCAAACCGGGTGCTGGAGATACGCCTTGAAATGCCGGAGGAGTCATGGGACAAACTCCGGCGACAGACGCGAGACGCATCCACAGCATTCAACGGACTGCCCAATCGGAAGCCGTACACGTATGTGAAGGCGGACTTGTGGATCGGCGATCTGAAGGTCGAATCCGTCGGCGTTCGAAAGAAAGGATTCTTTGGTTCGGCAGACACACGCCGCCCTTCGCTGAAGATCAAATTCGACGAGTATGTCGACCAGGATCCGGTGAGCGGTCTGAGTCGAATCACATTGAACAACAACAAACAGGATCGGTCTCTGGCCAGTCAGTTTCTGACTTATCAGCTGTTTCGCCGGGCAGGCAACCCCGCGCCTCGTTCAAACTGGGCGCGCGTGACCGTCAACGGCAAAAGCCTTGGCGTGTACACTCATGTGGAGAGCGTCAGGAAACCATTTCTAAAACACAACTTCGAAAAGAAGTCCGGCAACCTTTACGAAGGAACGCTCACCGACTTTCACCATTCGGCCGTGGAAAGTCTGGAAGCCAAAACCAACGAAGACGACAACGATCGATCGGACGCAGAATCCCTCGCAAAGCTGCTCAACGCTGACGGGCCGCTGAACGTCGAAGAACTCGAGAAGCAGATCGATCTACCTGCCTTCCTGCGGCATTGGGCGCTCGAAAGTCTGATCGGGTTCTGGGACGGGTACAGCAGCAATCAGAACAATTACTTCATCTATTTCCGACCATCGGATGGCAGAGGCGTCTTTATCCCATGGGGAGCAGACGCGTCCTTCACCAGCTGCACACCGTTCAGCTTCGGAATGCGTGAAGTGGGCCCCATCTATGCTCAGGCCGTTCTCGCCAACAGACTTTATCGCGCGGAAGGGATACCGGATCGGTACCGCGAGACGATGCAGTCAATCCTGAACAGTCAATCCTGAAAGAAGCGTTCCATGAAGAGCACCTGCTGGCAGAAGCTGACCGCATCCAGAAACTCCTGAAACCCTATGTCGGCCCGAGCCAGGCAGACTATGTCAAAGGCATGGATGAGATTCGTTCTTTTGTCCGGCGGCGACGGGCCTCAATCGAGAAAGCCCTGAAGGCCGACCGCCTTGAGATTCCGCGCGAACCACGTTCCCCGTCTTACCTCGTGGACGAGGGCAGATTAGCAGGTTCATTTTCAGTTCCATTCGACGGCGATGGAGAATCCACAGCGACATTCAAAGTGACGCTGGATGACTCCAAAATGAGTATCACGGGATCGACGGTGACGGCATCACTGAAGACGCCATCACGTTCATGGTTTAACCGAGGCGGATCAGGGGATGAAACGCCGTCGGCGGAGAAGAACATCAGTCTGGTCATCAAAATGGAGCGTGATGGCAAAGAACCGGTGACTGCATCGGTCACTCTTCACCGGCTTGATCTCGAAGATCCAATTGGGAAGACAATTGAGGTTTCCGGGACGTTTCGCGAAGGAGCTGCCCGCCGTTCCTTTGGGTTCGGCGGCGGATCATCGCAATATGTTATCGGCGATCTGACATTGAAAGAATTCGGCCTGAAATTCGGCCTGAATAAGGGGGATGTCATCAGCGGTGACATGAAGCTGCGGATAGTCCGATCTCGCGGCGGCTTTTTCGCACGTCGCGGAGAGGACAATCGACAGCCGTCTCAGGAGACGCAGGAGCCCGAAAAGCCCAAAGAACCAAACGTGTTCCTCCAGGCACTGACAATCACACGAGCACTCGATACAGACCGTGACCGCACAATCAGTGCCGAAGAGATTGAGCAGGCCTCAGACCGATTGAAGGCGCTTGATCTCAACAAAGACGGAAAACTCGACAGGGAGGAGATGGAAAACCTGTTCGGTACTCCTCGGAAATAGTGGTGGTGAGCCCGCCCCACAATTCAGAGTAACCAATCGCAAACCGCGTGCGTCTGCCGCTTCATGTAAACGATGACAGCAGTTTCTTATCTGAAGCGGTCAACGTCGCCCTGCGGCGCCCGACCTTCGTCGATTAGCCTAAGGCAACGAGGGCGCAGCCTTAGATTAGCCTAAGACAACCAGATCGCAGCTCAATCTCACCGTGGATAACACACTCAACAACCGTACCCGACAAGCAAGGTGGGCACCGCCCACGATGGTATCAGTGACCGGCGAGACGTCTTCGACGGAATCGTGGGCCATGCCCACCTACCTCTGCTATCGAATCTTCCGGTCAGGATTCAGCCCCAGAGCCGTCAAAGCAGCAACGACATATCCGGCGGAGAAGAAGAGGAATGCCTCGCTCCAGTCACCATTCTTATCCCAGTGTTCGCGAATGAACGGCACAGCGAGCGGGGTTACGGCCGCTCCAAAGTTGCCCCACATATTTCCCCAGCCGAAGACCGCTGCCGTGTTGTTGCCGCCCACGTCCTGCATGTATGCCCACAGTCCCGGAACGCTGAGGTCTGTTGCAAATGCTACGACTGAAGCTGCAGCAATGAACGCCCATGCGGACTCCAGTTGCAGGCACGAAAGGTACGCGACAACCGCGAGGGTATAGCAGCAAACGAGCGGGATAACGCGTCCCTTCCGACGCCCGAGGAAACGGACCGCAAGGTCTGTCATAGGCCCCCCCAGCAACATTCCGACAATGCCGGCAAACAACACAATGGTGGACATCCAGCCGCCGATTTTCGGGTCTACATTTTTGACTTCTTTGAGGTATTTCGGCAGCCACGACACCAGGAACACCCAGCCGACATTGATGCCGAACTGGAGTGCGCACATCAGCCACATTGTGCCGCTCTTGATCAGCGGAATCAGCGGAGGAAAAGAGGGCAGCCCCGTTACTAGTTCATCATCACCTTCTGCAATCAGGCGACACTCCGTATCATTGCAGCCGGGGTGATCTTCGGGGCGATCGCGAAAGACGAACCAAAAGATGGCCGCGGCCACAAACCCCAGGCTTCCGTAAATGATCAGAACCGCTCGCCAGCCGATAATGTCCGCCAGCAGCCATGCGGTCAGAATGGGAGCGATCGCGCCGCCAAGCCGCCCTCCGAATGAAACGATGGAACTCGCAGTTCCGCGTTGAGGAAGCGGCATCCAGCGTTTAATGAGACTGCCGGCGGTGGGATAGCAGCCAGCCTGCGAAACACCAAACAGAAGACGCGCGGTAATCAACATCAGAAATCCATTCGCCAGCCCAGTCATGATGGTGCAGATTGACCAGACACAGATGTAGATGGGCAGCATCCTGCGAGCACCAAGTCGGTCTGAAAGCCAGCCCGCCGGAACCTGGCACAGGGCGTAGGTAAAGAAGAAGGCGGACATGATTCCTCCGACCTGCTTCTCAGACATTCCCAATGACGTCCGAAAGTCATCCAGTTTCGCGATTTCCGCAATGCAGATGCGATCAAGATACAGGGCAACAGCCGCAAGCGTCGTGGCTCCAATCACCCAGAATCGCATGGAGCTGGCCCCCACGTGACGCCCCGGTGCATTAACCGGCTGGCCGGCCTGCTGATCTGACTTCAGACCATATTCGTAGGGGTTACTCATGAGCCCAGTTCCTGCAGACGTCCTGAAACGCGATGGTGATTGTGACCTGACTGAAACAGTTCCGGCAGGAATGTCGTTCCAAGTCCACTGTCCGCGGGCGGGACGAGAAAGCCATCTTCAATGACAGGCTGCCGGTCAATCAGCTGCTCATAAAAGGTACGGATGTGTGCCCGCACCGTTTCCTGAAGGACAACATTGCCGGACGCAACGGCACAATGCAGGCCCGAGTACATTGTGAGCGGTCCGGTACAGTCATGCATCGTGACGGGCACGTTGAACGACTGAGCAAGGTCCACGATCCGCCGGGTCTCACTGATGCCGCCGGACCACGTCGGGTCGACCATAACATAGTCTGCTGCCTGAGCCTGCAGCAGGCTGAGATACGCTGGCCGGCCGAGCAGCATTTCACTGGCGGCAATCGGCAGGCCACTCTGACGTCGAAAATCGGCCAGCGTTTCCACGTTGTCGACGCGCAGCACATCCTCAAGCCAGAACGGACGAATTTCTTTGAGTGCTCGAGCCAGTTGCAAAGCAGATGGCAGCTGAAAGAAAGCATGCCCTTCGATCATGATCTCAATCTGATCACCGACACGGTCTCGAATCTCTCGCAGAGGTTTCATTCCCGCTTCAATATCAGCAGCGGAAAGATAAAGTCCGCCGGAACGATGGGCATATCGGTCGAAGGGCCACATCTTCATGCCGGTGATCCCCTCGGCCACCAGCTCTTCGGCCAGATCCCCCGGAGCATGAATTGAGGACCAGTTATCCTGCAGCGGCCCGGACTGACCTTCGTCACCGTAGCCTGGCCATCCCGGATGTTTCCCGTGCACGGGCTCCTGCTGCAGTGTCCCATACCCGGGGCCACCGCACGTGTTGTAGATGCGAACTCGATCCTGAGTACACCCTCCCAGCAGTTTCCACACGGGCTGCCCGCATGCCTGACCCAGAATATCCCATAAAGCAACATCGAGAGCCGAGAGTGCACGCAGTTCAGCCCCCGGGTACCCGAACGCCGTGCAGCGTTCATACAGAAAACGCCAGTGTGATTCGATGTCGGTCGCTTCCTGACCGATCAGTCGTTCCGCCATCCAGTCATGAATCAACGCTTCAATGGCCCGAGGCGTATAATAAGTCTCACCACACCCAATGAACCCGTCATCTGTATGAATCCGAACCAGAATCAGGTTCGTCATGATGTTGGCGGGGACTGTTGTTTCAATCGCGGTGATTTTGGGCATGCGGACTGACTTAACTGCGGCTTGAGGAATCACAAATTGCCGGCTCTCGCTTTGCTCACCGCGGCCTATCGATCTGCCACGGCGAAAATCAGCTGGCGTCCAGCAGGCCTCGAATATACCCGAAGGCAAACAGCCGTCCCAGCATGGTGTAGCCGGGATCCCCATCGTCCTCGCCAAACAGTTGAGGAACATGATCCGGGCGGATTGGCCCCTGAAAGCCAACCTGCTTCAACACGCGAATGGCGGCCGCCATGTCTGTCGGACCATTGTCGTGAAAGGTTTCCCGAAACGAGGTCGGCCCCCCATCCACATCACGAAAGTGCACATAGGCAATGTGACTTCCAAGTGCCTGAATCGTCTCCGGAATATCAACCCCCATGGTGGCAAACGAGCCCTGACAGAAACAGATGGCATTGCTGGAGCTCGGAACCAGCTGGACAAGTCGCTCGAAAGACTCAACACAGTTCATGATCCTCGCGCGGCCATTAAATTCCGGCAAGGGAGGGTCATCGGGATGCATGGCCAGCTTGACTCCTGCCTCCTCAGCGACGGGCACCAGTTCCCGCAGAAATGATTCCAGGTTCTGCCAGAGTTCCTGAGCCGAGACGCGGTCAAACTCAACCCTGTCCGCCTGGTCGGTCAGTGACACAGCATTCACTGCATCATTCAGATCAAACGCAGTGACGCGCGCACCACCGCGTTCGGGAGCATCAAGTGTCGTTCGCACCCAGTCCGTCCCCGACATCCAGTTGTAACAGAGCAGGGGAACACCCGCCTGTCCCATGTCCTTCACGAGATCCTTCATTGCCTGAAGCTCAGTACCATCGTCGACGCCGCGAATGAGGGACTCAAAGGGCAGGAACCCTTCGATGGCAAGCAGTTTCAGATCGTAGTCATCGAGTTGGGCCTGAACCTCTCGAATCGCATCCACACCTCGGCCGGGGTAACGATAGACGACTCCTTCAACACCACACTGAGCGGCAAGTGTCATGTTGCGTTCGTCGCAAGGGGTCAGGACGGTTCCAAGGATCATTGTGTTGCTCACATTCTCTGGCGTTCGACCAGTGGAGGGACAAATGCCAACTCCACACAGTCCGCAATACCCCCAATGCTACTGACTTTTGAACTCCGATTCTTCCCGGACATGTGGCAGGCCGACTCAGTGCGTCAAACACCTGACGTTTCCAGGTGACGATTGCCGGACTGCTCTGCTTCACTGTGGCCTCCGTGGTGAATCTGATCATGAATAACGACAGAGGAACAGAGAGCGTGTTTGCTGAGGTTTCTGCAGATTGATAGGATCAAAACAATGCCCGCCCCTTCCGGAACATCAAAGGCAACTGCAATGCAGCAACTTTCCCACACCGCTCGAGTTTTTTTAGGCGTAACGCTCGGACTACTGCTCAGCCCTCATCTCATCGCTGCCGACAAAGCAAAGGTTGTCTTTATTGCCGGAAAGCCAAGTCACGGGCGAATGCACCACGAGCATCGCGCCGGCAACATCCTGCTGGCAGACGCTCTCAACAAATCGGGATTGAATGTGGAGGCCGTGCATGTGCCTCATCCAGGCTATCCCAAAGACACG
This sequence comes from uncultured Planctomycetaceae bacterium, assembly GCA_913031625.1. GTDB lineage: Bacteria > Planctomycetota > Planctomycetia > Planctomycetales > Planctomycetaceae > Fuerstiella. The sequence goes on from CAJWGB010000024.1 coordinate 10,880, forward strand.
GCCATTCTTGAACGTGCAGCGACAGTGGTCATCTTCTGCACCGGGCATCGAGGCCATGTCCTGAATGCTCACCTGGATGAGTTCGACAGGCTAATGAAGTCAGGCACGGGTGTGGTGATGATTCACTGGGCGACGGAAGCCGAGAAGGGCAAGCCGGGCGAGAAGTTTCTTGAGTGGATGGGAGGGTTCTGCGACCTGAACTGGTCCGTCAATCCTCACTGGAAACCCAACTTCACCAACCTTCCCGTTCACCCGATCACCAACGGGGTTAAAGAGTTCAGCGTGAATGATGAGTGGTACTACCACATGCGTTTTGTGAAGGACCTGAAAGGCGTAACTCCAATTCTGTCTGATCTGCCACCACCGGAAACTCTCCGTCGCCCCGACGGTGATCGCAGTGGGAACCCAACTGTGCGAAAAGCTGTCGCCAGCGGTGAACGCCAGCATGTCGCATGGGCCTATCAGCGGCCGTCAGGAGGCCGGGGGTTTGGTTTCACCGGAGCACATAACCATGTGAGCTGGCAGGACGACAACTTCCGTAAAGTAGTGTTGAACGCAATTCTGTGGACCGCGAACATGGATGTACCAAAGAACGGCTGCCCTTCCGAACGCCCGAATGACAAGCAGATTAAACAGAACCTGGATCGATAGTCGCGGCACTTCGGTCTCATCACCGAAAATTGCCTCTGTCGACGTCAGTCATGTTGCAGCATTGCTTCTGTGAGCCGAAGGCCGTGAGGCCTCGGGTGAAACGCACCGTCCTGTCGCTCGTTGACACCCGAGGCTGACTGGAGCTTCTGTGAGCCGAGACGCGTGAGCGTCCGGGTGAAACGCACCGTCTTATCGCTCGTTGACACCCGAGGCCTCACGGCCTTCGGCTCACACGTACTTCATGCAGCAAAGCCAATCGTTGCAACCACGTACAACGATGGACCCAAGTTCCCGGGCAGCAAGGGATTGCATTTGCGAACAGATCTCTCGTTCACGCTTCGGGTTTCCATCCAGGCAGCCGCCAAACCGAATATCGAAAGCGCTTCAGGGGCGTCTGGGGGCCAACAGAAAACACCCGCTCGAAGTCGAGCGGGTGTGAGTGATTTTATTGGAGAGCCGAAACGTCTGGCGAAGTCCACGACAGACACTTAGAACTCAACAGCGTTGCCGTCATTGCGAGCACCAAGGTTGCGCCAGACACCGAGGTCGATACTGTCACTGAAGCTTGTGACAGATCCATCCATCATCAACGCATTCACAGAACCGACATGCCAGCTGCGAGCAGTAATGGCAGCGTAGGTTGGTGTCGAACAGCTCTTGTCTTCGCGGCACGAAGTATAGTCACCTTCCATCTCGCGAGTTCCGCCTGGTACGAACACTTCGCTGTTAGGCGGCAGGGTTGTGGTACAGCCCGTCTGATGAACTCGGCCATCAACCCACTCCGTATGCCCAGTCTCAGACTTGTTACTACCGCCCATGGAAATGAGTGACGTCACTTCAGAAGAAAGACTCGGCACCGAGGCTGTTCCCTGATCCCCGTCTCGGTTGTACGGGGTAAAGGCTTTCACCTCCATAAAACCCAGCGTGTTGGACGTTCCGTCAGTGAAGTGAGCCGTATTGAACTTTGAATTCGGTGCAAACGCGCCATTGCCTGGAGAACGTGTGGCATTAGTCCACACTCGCCAGGTGCCACCGTTGTAGCCGTATGTGATTGGGTAATGGACTGCAACACCGCCGCTTTCGCGCTGGCGATCATTCGGGTCACTTGGGCAGATGAACAGTCCAACTCGCTGAGTTGCTATTCCCAGGTTGGCGGGGTCTCCATACGCAAGTGACAGATTAGCCTGACGAAACAGGTTTGCCTGTTCGACATACGGCAGAATCCTGGCATGGACTGACCATTCTCCACCCGGTGTGTTGTTGGTACTGACATCAGAAACAAACGACGGGGGAAAGAACCTATACACATCCAGGTAATTGTGCAGTGCCAGGCCCACCTGCTTGAGGTTGTTTCGGCATTCTGTTCTTCGAGCAGCCTCCCGCGCAGACTGAACTGCCGGCAGCAGCAAGGCAACCAGAATGGCAATGATGGCGATGACCACCAGCAATTCGATCAGTGTAAAGCCCCGGATCCTGCGAGGTCTGTTGGATGATTCCGATTGAGTGTGAAACAGCATTGATACGCTCCCATGTCTTAAATTGACGATTGGGCCATGATCCACCGTGGATCGGAGCGTGGCTGGCTACTCGAGTGCCCAGATTCTGGGCCAGCGTTTGCTTGCGTGCTCTTGGCAACTGAGACTCAGTCTCAACAGCAAGATAAAGGATAATGTCGACCAAAAGAAGCCTGCAACTCGAATTTGCACAGGAAAATCACTAATTCCGGCTCACTGAGACACAGTCTCCCAACTATGACAAGAGCTCCGGACGCCGACGATGACTCGCCAGCTGTGAGCCGACGATGCCATTCAGCACACACTGAGAGACTGCAGTTCGCCGTTACGAAAACTCGTTCCGACTGTTGACCTCGTCGTACCTCACGAAAGAATTCCGGGTGATGGATTGCTCGACGGATTAGCCCCAGCGGCTGTCGCATATCCTTCTCTCAAGGTAGGATGAACTCGGTCGGTTCGGCTTCCTGGTGCTTTTATGAAGTTTCGCCTCAATAAGACTGGTGGCAAACGCCGCGTTGATATGACGCCGATGATTGATTGCGTCTTTCAACTCCTGCTGTTCTTTCTGGTCGCCAGCAATTTTCAGGAACAGGCCCGTACGACGGGTGAGGGAGAACTGGGAGCCAGCCTGCCGTCCGTCACATCTGCCATGCCGATGGTGATGAAGCCGCGAGAGATGATCGTAAACCTCGACGCAGATGGAAAAATGTATCTGGATGGCCAGCTGCATTCAGAACAGCAACTCGCGGCACGTTTTCAGCGAGCTCAGACAGATAACCCCGGCAACACGTCCGTCGTGATTCGCGGCGATGAAGCTGTCGACTGGAAGTATGTGGCCCGGGTGATGGGCCTGTGTAACGACGCGGAGATTCCAAAACCAAGACTGGCTGTCCTGACAGATGGCCAGGAAGGCGGACCCAACGGTGGTCCGGCAACCCCTTAGCCCTCGGACACAGCATGGCCAGCTTACTCAGCATGTCGAAGGAGGAGTATGCTCAGCAGGGCAAAAGCACCACCCCTGCGCCGGCCATCACACTGTCCATCGCGTCCGGCGTCTTTGCATTTGCCGGCATGGTCCTTCGATATCGCCCCGGTGATCCTGTTCCGATTTCAGGGATGGATACATTCGTCGGTCAGCTGTTCCTTTCAGTTGGACTAACACTTTTCCTGCTGTTTCTGACGGTACTCATCCGTGGCGTCATGATGAAGCGGGTTCAGTGGGCCGTTCTGATCAGCCTGTTGATTCACTTTGTGATCTGTCTGTCACTGCGTGCCGTTTTTGTGAGTGTGATGAGCCCCGTTATGGGCGACATCTCAGCTGTTGAAGAAGAGCAGGAAGTTGCACTCCCCGATTACGGCGGAGTTGAATCCACGCCTTCACAGGAGCAGACATGGCAACAACCGTCCCATGTTGAGGTCCGGCAGAACGCGGAGCAGCAACTCGATCGGCAGACGGCTGACGTCCCGACAAACGCAGAGCCTGAGCGAGTTGAATCGGAACAGAATGTTGCGGAAGCAGCTGTTCCGGACCGACAACAGCAACAGGAGCAAATGCAGGATGCTGTTGATCACCAGATCCAACGTACTACTCAGCGAGCTCAGGCTGATACTCCGGATCAGGTGCAGTCACCAAACATGCGCACGGCTGAGTCCAATCAGCCCAGGTTGAACGCACGAGAGATCGAACGCCAGCAGGCCGACCCTCAGAATTCTCGCCGACGTATGGAGCAGATTGATGAACGCACGGAGCAGTCCCTGAGTGCCGCCAGTGTGAATGCACGGTCGGACGTCACTCCGCAGGAACTCCAGTCCATCAACGCTCAACAGAACCGGCGAGCTCCGCGCCGCACAGAAACGGAAACCGAAAGCGCCGAGAACATCCGCATGGCTGATACAGCTGATGTCTCACAGTCGCTGACTGGACCGAGATCATTCAACGTGGAACGCCAGACGCAGTCACAACTGACTGAGCGTACCCAGTCAGCTGTCCCTCGCACCGGCTCCTCATCACCTTCCTTGCAGACTGTGAACCCTTCACGGGCAACAAATTCTGACTCCCCTGATTTCGCAAGCATCAGTGGTGGAAGTGCGGGACTCCCACGTCGCACGACTCAGAACAATCGAAACATCTCTGCAGCCGACACACGGGTCACGGACACAATTAGCGGACAGAGAACCGGATCGTCAGGCACTCCTGTATTAAACGCTGCGGATACGGCTCAGGTCAGTCGAGGTCAGAGCGGACTTCCGACTCAGAATTCAGGATTGTCAGGACGAGCCGGCGGCTCAGGTCGACTGATGACCGTGCGAAACGGCCCTTCCAGCCTGAGTTCCGGAACGACAGGGACAGCTCGCGGATCAAACCAGGGCCCCTCCCTTGGCGCTGCAGTCGGGAGTGGGAATTCCGGCGGACGGACGGCTCAAGCGGGACGTGGCGTCCCGGGCGCAGTGGATACAACAGCCTCATTGTCTGGATCCGCAATGGGTTCCGGCCAGTCAGGAAACTCCAGCGGTACGCAGACCGGTGCAGGGCAGGGGAGCGATACCGTGCTTGCCGGCGGACCCTCTCGCAACGCGTCCGGCCTCGGACGCAGAACTTCCTCTCTCCCCGGCAGTATGCGAAGCGGCGGTACAGGCAACTCCGGCGGTGGACCAGGATCTTCCAGCGACCAATCAGTCGCGCTGGGCGCCATTGGCCGGTCCGGCCTTGCGGGGCGATCAACTGATTCAGGCGCCCGACTTCAGGGAGCCATCAGTGGAGGACAGTCCGGGGGCCGCGGAACAGGGCGTTCTGGCCCCGGTGTTTCGCTTCCGTCCGGAGCACTTGAAATTGCAGGCAGCCCGCTCGGAGGATCGGGATCAGGAACAACCGGTAGTTCAGGAGCCGGCACGGGCAGAGTGGCGCCTCCTTCAGCAAGTGGTGATATTGTGGGTGGTGGTGATGGAATTGGTGGAGGCCGTCTGGGAGGACCTCGAGGAGCAACACTCCGGCGAGCATCCGCCGGCCTGCCAGGCGTTCGTTCGGGCGGTGGCTCGGGCCTTGCACGATCTCGTCCCTCGCTTCGAGGGTCACTCAGCGGAAGCAGTCTCGGACGTCGGACATCGTCAACCCAGAGTGCACCAACACTGGCTTCGTCGTCGGAGATCGCAGCCATGGTGCGAAGAAACGTTCCAGGAATCAGCAATGTCCTGACAGAGCGAATCAGTGCCACGTTTTCAATGAGAACGCCTGAAGCCCGAAAGGAAGCTGTCGAACGGCTTGGCGGAAGTAAAGAATCCGAACAGGCAGTTGAACGAGGTTTGAAGTGGTTGGCTGGTCATCAATATGCAGCCGGTCACTGGAGTGTCCACGAGATGAATTGCCAGGATCACCGATGTACGGGCCATGGCAGTTCGGAGGCAGATGCAGGGGCAACGGGAATGGCACTCCTTGCATTTCTTGGCGCCGGGAACACGCACCAAAGCGGACAATACACAGCGGAAGTTGGGCGCGGCATCAGGTGGCTGCTGGCGAATCAGCAGAAATCGGGTGATCTGTCGGCGACTCAGAACGAATACGTAAGGTACTACTCCCACGGGCTTGCGGCGATCGCACTGTGCGAGGCCTATGGGATGACAAAGGATCCCCAACTCGAGCAGCCTGCTCAGGCCGCACTCGACTTCATCGTTGCCTCGCAACATCCGGATCTGGGCGGCTGGCGCTACAAGCCGCGAACAGAATCCGATACCTCGGTCAGTGGGTGGCAGCTGATGGCACTGAAGAGTGGGCAGATCGCGGGACTTCAGGTTCCATCATCCGCCTTCCGAGGAGTTGGTGGCTGGCTGAATCGTGTCGAAGACAAGACGGCCCCCGGACGGTTTGCATACCACCACCACCCCAGCTACTCCACCACAGAAACAATGACCGCAGAAGGCCTGTTGATGCGGCAATATCTGGGGGCTCGCCGGGACGACTCAGCACTGAATGCTGGCGCTTCATGGCTGCAGCAGCGACTCCCGCATCTGTCCAACCGAAACGCCTACTACTGGTATTATGGAACACAGGTGATGTTTCATCTGCAGGGAGAGCACTGGAAGAACTGGAACGCCAGCATCCGTCCGCTGCTTGAGACAACACAGGAAACACAGGGGCCATCTGCAGGCAGTTGGAATCCGGACGGCGCCAAACGTGGTCACGCTGGTGGACGTCACTACGTCACATGCCTCAATCTGCTGATGCTGGAAGTCTATTACCGGCACCTGCCCCTCTACCTGAACCTGCGACAGTAGCTTTAGCGTCGAGCTGAGGACATGAGCAAAGGAAACGAGTCATTTGCGAACAGCTCCTTCGCTCACTCGAGGACATTCGAGCTAACGACAGACCTGAATCGAAGGTGCTCTGCAGCATCGCAGGCTTGAAGCGGCGATTCGTGTCCCGCAAAAATGGCTTACTGGCGCGAGCAATTGAAAGAACCTCGTGCCCAGAGACTGAGCAGAAGTTCCATTCGAGACCATGAAGTTAACAGTGCCGGCTTGATTCGTGCCGTGAATCGCGGGATTGGGTTTCGCCCTCAGCAACCGGCCGGCTCTCAGTTGCAGACCACAGGGACCTACCCGAGAACTTCGGAGAGTCTGCTAAGGGTTTCCGGAGCGTTCAGGGCCGCTTTGCCAAACCCGTATTGCGCCCCGGCAGCCACTGCTTTCTCCTGCCAGTCTGCGAAATTGGAAACCAGCATGACGGGGATCTTCTGCAGTTCCTCATCCGACGTGATCTGCTCAAGAATCAGCATGCCGTCAGAATAGTCCGCATCCAGTTTTCGATTGATCAGAATCAGGTCAAACTCATGCGATTTAAGCAGTTCAAACGCGTCTTTCCCGTAGTCGGCGGTTGAGACTACCACCTCGAAATGACGCTGCAGCATCGACGAGATGGACGACTGATCCGGGACACACTGTCCAATGCTGAGCACATGACGGCTCATGGCAAAGTCCTTTTTCCTGAGAGCAGAGCAGTAAAACGGGGCGCGTTGTACCTGATCTGCGGAAATTAGGGAGTTCCGGACGGATCAGAAATGACGGATCTGTTCAATCTGAAACGACTCAGGACCTTTTACCAACGTGCTCCTGAGGCCTCTCGTAAGACATTCTGCACGGGGAACCTGCGCGCCAGGACTCCAGACAGCCCAGAAATGCCGTTCGAAAGCGAATATCGTGGCGGAACCCGATTCAACGAACAACGAACTTCCGGAAGACAAATCAACTGCTCCGGAACAGCAGGACCAGACGGAATCCTCTGAAACGAGCGACACACCGACTGCCACTGAGCCTGTTGCTGAGAGTTCAGAGCCCGAGTCTTCCGAATCAGCCAGTCAGCAGGACTCAAACGCTGCGACTGAAGAAGATGAACTTCCTGAAGAGGAAGAGTTGACGCCCGAACTGGTTGAAGAGGAAGCGATTCGTGGCGACTTCATGCTGCGTTGGGCGGCCGTATTTCTGGCCATTCTGTTTGGCTGCAGCCAGATCGGCAACACCAGCGTTCTGACTCTGATCCGCAGCGGTGATGCCATGCGGAGCGGCTCATTTCTGCCTCTCGGAGACGATCTGCTGTCGTACTCGCTTGAGGGTGAATCCACAGCCAATGTTTCGTGGATGTACGATCACATCATCAGCCTCGTCTGGGCGTCCGGTGCAGGTATCGGCCTGACCGTATTCAAGGCACTGGTTGCCGGCTTTGTTGCCTGGCTGCTCGGAAGAATTTCCGTCAACGGAATGCCAACATGGTGGAGTTCGATCTGCGTCGTCCTCGCCATGGGTGCGTGTTCGGTCGACTTTGTCCCAACCCCCGATCTCGCCACCGTGGTGGGCATGACCGTCGTCCTTTACCTGCTTCACAAACAATGCGAAGGAGAGCTGACAGGTTTTGCATGGAAACCAGGTGCTACCATTGCGATCTGGTGTAACTTCGACAGCCACGCTTTTCTCGGAGTCATCGCGCTTGCCCTCTTTGCTGTGGGCGTCACGCTTCGCAAATCAATGAGCAGTGATAACGGCGGCACAGCAGACTCACCCGGCACCTACTGGACAGCTGCCGCCATCGGCTTTGCAGCCCTTCTGGTCAATCCCTCTCCGCTGGCAAGTCTGCTGACGCCTCTCACAACATACACTGTGGAGTACTCCAACTTTGCAGAGTTGAAGCCAGTCAGTCCAACCGCACCACTGGACGGTCGCACGGAGTATTTTTCAGTCATTACCAGTGACCTGATTTCAGGATTCGAGTTTGCCTACGTAGCGGGCGCCGCGGTCATGCTGTGTGCCATCGTCGTGCTGACAATCTCTCGCAGCAAATCTGAACTGCCCTGGATCACTCTGCTGTTTGGATTTTCTGTGCTGGCAATGTTCCGTTTGCATGAGCTGCCAGCCGCAGCGCTGGTCGCGGCAGTCGCAGCAGGACTTGCGGGACAGCGCTGGTACGGCAGAACATTCCAGCTTGAGTATTCGATCAAGCCATCTGAGGTCCTGTTCTCTCGTGGCGGGCGAGCAGCGACCGTCCTGGGATTTGCTGCAATTGCGTACTTTGCGGCAACCGGCAATTTGCCAACTCGGACTGCCATTGGAACCGGGTTCACTCAGAATCTGCAAACCACGATCGATGCAACCAGCGAACAGTTGGAAGAGCTGGCAGATGAGCCCGTATTCCACACCACAGTCTCACAGGGCGATCTCCTGATCTGGCACGGCCGAAAGAGCTTTGTTGACAGTCGCCTGGCACTGTTCGGACGACATGGTGATGAAGACTCTGCGATCACACGATTCGATGTCCTGCGACACAGCATCGTGCACCTTGAGCCGACTGCCGAGCAAAAGCAGGCAAAAGAGAAGGCACGCCAGGAGGCCATCATGCGTGGTGAGATTCCACGGGAAGAAGATGATCGTCCATTCGACCCTCAGTGGAAGGAAACGCTGGATGAGTGGGGTTGTCGATATGTAATGCTTCGTCTGACACCTCCCACCGATACCCTCTACAACAACTACAAAATCATGATGCAGCACCGTGACTTCGCGCCGATCGAGCGCGGGTCAGCGTCGGCCGTGTTCGCACTCATGGAAAAATTCGACAAACCTCCCAGGACGTTCAGCACACGGGAACTCGTATTCCGCAACTCAGAAGAAGTCACACTGGAACAGCCCGAGTTTGCTCGAGAGCCGGACTTCTACCAGAAGTGGATTTACACCTCGGCAAACCCGGAATGGCCAGCCGCGTTGCTGGAGTGCCACCACGCCGTCAAGATCGAAGGTGGGCACGTAGACCCGGAACTCGTCAACTTCGCTCTGTCGAATCCGGGGGGACGTCCCATGGTCCTTGAGTGGCATGCCGGACAGCTGCTGGCTGTTCGCAAAGCAAACGAAGTTCTGTCACTCAATCCCCAGAACCCGCTGGCCCATCACCTGCGTGCTCTGGCCTATGAAAAACTGGCGATCATTGAGTCCGTCACTGGTGCCGGGCAGTTCCCGCTGCGAGTCAGATACATGCAGGTGATTGCCGGCTTCAGACAGGCCGTTCAAATCGCCCCGGACAATCCGGAAGCATGGGAAAAACTGTCGCTGTGGTATCAGCGAACCAACCGACCGGACCTCGCGCTGGAGGCACTCGAGAAGTACATCGAGTACGCCAAAGATTACATCGAAAACGAATTGCCGGACGACCGCAAGAAGAAGCTGTACGACAATCAGGAACAACTGACTGCGGCCGTCAATCAGACAAAGGAAGAGATTGAACAGGCGGTCGCAGAACTTGCCGAGGATCCGGAACAGCGAAAGCTACAGGTAGAGCAGCTTGTTTTTCAGCTGGAACAAAGCGGATTCGTCAAAGCGGCTCTCGAGATCGTCAAAGAGAATCGGAGTCTGCTGGAAAACAACCTCCGCATTGAACTCAGAATCGGCACAATGATGCTGGAAGCGGGCGAGTTCCAGGAAGGGACCGAGCTACTGGATCGCATCGGATCGCGCGCTGAACAGAGTAAGGGCGACCCGACACTTGCTCAGGTTGACTGGCAGAACGACGTCATGCTCGGTCACCTCATTAGAGCCAACTACCTGCGTTCAACTGACCTGCTTGCTCAGCGATTCCGAACTGTCAGCGCTGCACAGCCTCTGTCGCCGCTCGTCTTTATTTCACCCATCGACTTTACACAGGATCCTCGAGCCATCTTCGCTCCTGACATTCCTTACAGTCAGTGGCTGGTCTGGTCAGGAAAATCGAACGTGGCAAATGACCTCTGCGAAAAGGAGTTTCTGCAAGCCCTGTTCAAGATTGAGTCAGGGAATACCGCGATCGCGCGTGATGTCATCACCCGACTGATCACCGACGAAGGAAATCATCGCTACTACTCACTCGCAACGCTGTACCTCAATCAGCTGACTGATGAAGCTGCGGACATCATCAACAACAGTCGACCGAAGATCACGCCGGAGGAGTTTGAGTTTCCGGAAATCGACGACGAAGACGATTCAGAAACCACGGAAGACGAAGCAACAGAGGATGCGAAAGTGTCTGACGATTCAGCGAAGAACGCCGGCGACGCTGCTGACGAGAACAAGTCAGCAACACCAGACGACGCTGATCAGGAGTGACGTCCCCGGCCAAACCAGACTGCAGCAAAGACACCGGCGGCCATCCGCAGCCTGATGTCCGTCGGAAGATCACCCAGGTCACGAAGAAACTCAAAGAATGAGGTCCCTGCGCGGAAGTACTTCCAGTGCAGCAGCAGGCAGAGAGCTGCGCCGACCACTCCTGAATAGATGGCAAACGTCCATGAGGCGCGGCGGGACATGAGTCCTGTTCCCAGGCCCACAAGGGCTCCTGGAAGTACGATTGCGTAGAGTCCATACTTCAGTAGAAATGTGAATCCTGCAGCACCAATGATGACACCGGCGACACTGCCGGAGAGCGCTTTGATCAGCACGGCCGGCGTGAGGCCCTTTGGTACGGAACTTTTCGGTGCCGGGGCGGAAAAAGATTCCGACCGGGACTCTTCAGACTCTTCTTCCAGCAATTCGCTGTCGTTCATGTCGTATCCTCAGTCAGGCGTCTCTGCACTGAGCAGGTGGGCGATTGTTTTCGTCTGGAGAATCCGGACCGGCAGACATTTTATCGTCGGTTCGCTAACGTGTTGAGGCTCATTCCTTCCTGAATTAGTGACGAGACCAATGCCCTTCGTTCTCAGACTGAAACTGACCATCGTCATCGCCGCCTGTTGCCTGCCTCTTGCTGGTGCTGAAGATTCGCGACCCAATATTCTGTTCATCTTCTCGGATGACCACGCAATCAACTCAATTTCTGCGTACCGGGGCCCCCTGGCCAAAGTCGCGCCAACCCCCGGAATTGATCGTCTGGCAAAGGAGGGAGCCGTATTTACGAATTCCTTCTGCGGTAATTCAATTTGTGGCCCGTCACGAGCAACGATTCTGACCGGAAAGCACAGCCACAAGAACGGGTTCATGAGGAACACCAGTCGCGGGTTCGACCAGAGCCAGTGGACTGTCTCAAAAACACTTCAGAAAGCCGGCTACAACACTGCAGTCATTGGCAAATGGCACCTCAAGAGCACACCACTCGGCTTTGACTACTTTGAAGTCTTTCCGGGACAGGGCAGTTACTACAACCCCGTCTTCATTCAGCAGGACGGATCCAAAAAACGATTCGAAGGTTATGCGACAGATCTGACAACCGAGAAGGCGGTCAACTGGCTGAACTCTCGTGACAAGTCAAAACCATTCTTCCTGATGTGCCAGCACAAGGCTCCTCACCGAACCTTTTCGCCAGCTCTGCGACACCTTGATGACTTCAACGATGTGGAGATTCCTGAACCTCCCACTCTCTTTGACGACTACGCAGATCGAAGTGCCACACTCGCAAAGAATGAGATGGAGATCGACCGCTGGTTTGACTGGGCCTATGACGCAAAGGTGCGCAAAGACGAACGAGGAGAAGTAACGCTGCCCAAACCTGACCGGTACGGGACGCCTGAATATAACCGCATGACCGACGCTCAGAAAAAAATCTGGGACGCACACTTCGGCCCGCAGAACAAAGAATTCCTTCACAGGTTCGCTGCGGGAGGAATGTACCACAAAGATGTCGTTCGGTGGAAGTATCAACGGTACATGAAGAACTATCTGGGGACAGTGAAAGCCGTTGATGAAAGCGTGAGCACTCTGCTGAACTACCTCGATAAGCATGACCTCGCTGAAAACACGATTGTGATCTATTCGTCCGACCAGGGGTTCTTTCTGGGAGAACACGGCTGGTACGACAAACGCTGGATGTTTGAAGAATCATTTCGGATGCCATTCCTGATTCGCTGGCCTGGCGTCGTGAAACGCGGCAGTCGGCCGGAGGAACTGATTCAGAACATCGATTACGCCCCCACGTTCCTTGAGGCAGCCGGGCTGGACATTCCGGACGAGATTCAGGGACGTTCACTTGTGCCGGTCATGAGCGGAACCGCCAGGAAGTGGCGTCAGAGTCTGTTTTACACCTATTACGAACTAGGCGAACACGCGGTTCCTCAACACTTCGGAGTTCGCACGGACCGCCACAAGCTGATGTGGTTTCCAAAGACGCGGGAATGGAATCTGTTTGACCTGAAAACGGATCCGCTCGAGATGAAGAGCGTCCACAACGCCCCCGGTTATCAGGACGTCATGCAGTCCATGATTGCGGAGTATGACCGGCTGAGGGATCAATACGACGCTCCCGAGATAACCGCCCATCCGTAGGTCAGGTTTCAACCTGACTCGAAAGAGCAGACGATGCGGAGCCATCCTGCACGGCTACCGGCCGCAGACGCCTGAGCCCCTCACGTTGCGGCGTCAGGTTGAAACCTGATCTGCCTGACCGTCAATTCACGCCTCAATGTCTTCCGGAAACACGTGCTGTCCGTTCGCGTCTAGGGGAAGGTCGACCACCCAAACAGCGAGTTCCGTCTGCAGCGTGCCATAGAGATGAGGAAACAGATCACCACCGCGGGAAGGCTCCCACTTCAGGCTTTCTCCCAACAGATCCTCATCAAATGCCACCAACACAAGGCCTGGCAAGCCAGTGAAATGTTTGGCCGCGGTTGCGCGCACCTGGTGGGCCGCTGAAAAATGGATAAACCCGTCCTGAAGGTCAATCGGAGCTCCGTGATAAAGCCCTTCAGCGCACGCATCCTGCCACTCACTCTGCGAGCAGATCTTAAAAATCATGAATTGGAGTCCTGTCTGACACGAGTCGCCCGGAACGGTGACTCAGTGGAATTCGTGATTGGGATTTGTGATATTACAAGAGGCTCATGTCAACGAATGAGCTGTACTGATCTCCTGTTAATGTTCTTCCTGATTCCGGAGTCGTTTTGTGCGAATTCTCTCCCTGTTTGCCGCGTTGATGCTTTCCATATCGTTTTCGATGGCTGCTGACCCGAAACCAGCCGGCGCCACGAAAGTGATCAACATGAACACGAAGGGATTTCAGCAAAAGCTGGAAGCGGATATTACCGGCGCCAAAGAACTGTATCTGGTCGTCACAGACGCGGGGAACGGCTATGGCTGCGACTGGGCAGACTGGCTTGCTCCAACACTCAGTGGCCCCAAAGGAACACTGAAACTGACATCCCTCAAATGGAAGTCGGCCAAAGCGGAGTGGGGAGAGGTCAACGTCAACAGGAGTGCGGGTGGCACACCTCTCAAGGTGAACGGCAAACTGTTCGACGACGGAATTGGTACTCACGCCAACTCAGTTATTCACTACGCTCTGCCCGAGGGCTACACAAAATTCAACGCAACTGCCGCAATCGACAACGGAGGGACCGATCAGAATGGTGGCAGCAGCGTGCAGTTCTTTGTGTATACATCGCAACCTCCCGGCAAACCTCAGGATCCTGGGCACGAACCGGAGCAGGCAGTCGCCGGACTCGATGTTGGTGACGGGCTGAAAGCCACGTTAATGGCATCCGAGCCAATGCTCCTGAGCCCCTCCAACATCGACGTCGATCATCTGGGACGCGTGTGGGTCTGCGAAGTTGTCAACTACCGTCACTTCGCCAATAAGAATAACCCCGCCCGAGAAGCTGGAGACCGCATCCTTGTGCTTGAAGACACGAATGGCGATGCGGTGATGGACAAGCAGACCGTCTTCTATCAGGGCCGCGACATCGATTCGGCGCATGGTGTCTGTGTGTTGGGAAATCGAGTCATCGTTTCCGTGGGTGACAGCGTCTTAAATTTCCACGACGACAACGGTGACCTCAAGGCTGACCGAAAAGAGGTCATGTTCACTGGAATCCAGGGAACTCAGCATGACCACGGAATCCACAGCTTCACGTTCGGGCCCGACGGTCGCCTGTACTTCAACTTCGGAAACAGTGGGCGTCAGATTCAGGACGCTGATGGGAAAATCATCACCGACGTCGCCGGCAATCAGATCACAGCCAATCGCCAGCCATATCAGGAAGGCATGGCGTTCCGTTGCGAACTCGACGGATCAAACGTTGACACACTGGGCTGGAACTTCCGCAATAACTGGGAACTCTGCGTCGACAGTTTTGGAGCGATCTGGCAGTCAGACAACGATGACGACGGCAATCGCGGTGTCCGAATCAACTTTGTGATGGAGTACGGTAATTATGGGTACAAAGATGAGCTGACCGGAGCCGGCTGGAGAAGCCCGAGAACGAATCTCGAAGCAGAAATCCCTCTGCGACACTGGCACCTGAACGACCCGGGCGTTGTTCCCAACCTGCTGCAGACAGGAGCAGGCTCGCCGACGGGAATCATTTGTTATGAAGGCAGCCTGCTCCCGAAGAGATTCCGGAACCAGCTGATTCATTGTGATGCTGGTCCCAACGTCGTCCGCAGTTATGCAGTGACAGATGACGGGGCAGGGTACAAAGCAGAGATCAACAACATCCTGGAAGGAGCCCGCGACCAGTGGTTCCGTCCATCGGATGTGTGTGTGGCTCCGGATGGTTCACTCATTGTGGCCGACTGGTACGACCCCGGAGTCGGTGGACATCGTCAGGGAGATATTAACCGTGGACGTCTGTTCCGCGTTGCCCCGGCAGGCGCAGGATATAAGTTCGAGAAGCCGGACTTCAGCACTGTGACAGGATCAGTCAAAGCCCTGTTGAGCCCAAATACAGCGACTCGATATCTCGCATTTCAGTCACTCCTGAAGAGTGGCAAAGACGCAGAGAAAGCTCTGCTCGAGGTGTACGAGAACAACGACAACCCACGGTTCCGTGCCCGAGCGCTTTGGCTACTCGGCCAGATCGAAGGACGAACGAATCATTACATTGAGAGTGCAATCGCGGACAGCAATTCGAACATTCGGATTGCCGGCCTGCGACTTGCACGGCGCACGCAATCAGACGCAGACGCAGTCATTGCAGAACTCGTAAACGACAAGTCGCCTCAGGTTCGACGTGAATGCGCGATCGCATTGCGACACTCAGAGTCGAAAGAGAAATTCGACCTGTGGGGTAAACTTGCCATGCAATTGCCACGAAACGACCGATGGTATCTGGAGGCTTTGGGAATCGGAGCAGCCGGGAGTTGGGACCGTTGCCTGAATGACTTTCTCTCCAAAGCCATTAAAGACGACCTGCTCGATGACGATGTCAAAAGCAGAATGGCAGATATCATCTGGAGAAGCAGGGGCCTTGGCTCAGCGGGGACAATCATGCTTGAGATAAGCAAGGTCGCACTGAGTGAGGACGATCCTGAGCTGATGTTGAGGTTCTTTCGCGCCATGGATTTCCAGCCTCAGAGTCAGGTCGAGAAAAACCTTGCCATCCTGTTGCGTCCCGATTTCCTCAGCCAATACAAGCCCGGGAATAAGGCTCTGCTGCTCGCAGAAACACTGCCACGACTTGGCAACGAATTGTCCAAGAATCCAGACGCAAAAGCGGCCCTTGAATCGGCTCTGGCGGACCTTGAAGGAACGTCTCAATATGTTCAGCTGGTTGTTCGATTCAACCTGGCGGATCGCTTCCCCAAACTACTGACGCTGGCCCAGGACAAGCCAGCGGAACAGGTCGGTGTCGAAGCAATCACCGCTTTGGTAAACCAAAAGCAATGGAATTTGCTGACATCAGGATTGCGAGACAAGGATGAGAAGCGTGCAATCGCGACAGCACAGGCCATGGGTAATTCGCTCAACAATGCGATCACCGGCCCGTTGATGACTGTTGTCAATGACTCAGATGCCCCCATTGAAGTCCGCCGTGAATCGGTCCGAGCAGCATCCCGGGTCAACAATGGGGCACAGCAACTGATCAGGCTCGTGGAATCAACGAAGCTCGATGATGAACTGACTCAGACCGTTGGCGCAGCTCTGCACGCAGCGCCGTCTCGGGGTACTCGTGAAGCGGCTGCACGCCTCTTTCCACTTCCCGCTGCAAAAGAAGGAGCAGCAATGCCTCCGATCAGTCGTCTGATCACCATGAAAGGTGACGCCAAACACGGTGGGATCATCTTTCACACCAGTGGGACCTGCCACAAATGTCACCAGGTTGGCAAACTCGGAAAAGAGCTTGGACCGGCGTTAACCGAAATTGGCAGTAAGCTCAGCCGACAGGCAATGTATGAGTCAATTCTGTTTCCAAGTGCAGGGATCAGCCACAACTACGAGTCCTACACGCTGCTGTTGACTAATGGCACAACCGTCAGTGGACTGATCACCAGCGAAACAGATGACAGGATCAGCATCAAAGGGATCGACCTGATCGTTCGCACTTTTGACACTGATGACGTGGAAGAAAAAGTGAAGCAGAAGATTTCGCTGATGCCGGCGGACCTGCAAAAAGTGATGTCTGTCCAGGACACCGTGGATGTCGTCGAGTACCTGCAGACACTGAAGAAGAAATAAATCGAACCGGGAGGGCCAGTCGGCTCGGCCGGAGTGTCGCCCTCCCATTTTATCTGACCGTTCATTACGAGCGCTCCGGCGATCAATCGGCGGCAGCACTCCGGACTCATTGCATGTTTGATCGCGCCATTTCAGGTCTGGGCCTGTTCGTCATGATTCTGCTGGCATGGCTGCTCAGCAGCCAGAAGCGGAAATTCCCATGGCGAGTTGTTGTGGGAGGACTGGGACTGCAGCTTGTGCTGGCACTCCTGATCCTGATGACCAAACGAGGCCGAGAACTGTTTGAGATCCTTGGCGGAGGATTCGAGAAGACTATTGGGTTTGTCGACGAGGGCTGTGTCATCGTTTTTGGTGACAACTTCAGAGACTACTACTTCGCGTTTCGCGTGCTTCCCACAATCATCTTCTTCTCGTCTCTGATGGCCGTGCTGTACCACATGGGGGTGATGCAGTTCATCATTCGCCAGCTGGGCCGAGTGCTGCAGCACACTCTGGGAACTTCCGGAGCGGAAAGTCTATCGGCAGCCGCCAACATCTTTGTGGGCCAGACAGAAGCGCCATTTGTCATTCGGCCGTTTCTTCCGGTGCTGACAAAGTCCGAACTCATGGCGATCATGACGGGGGGATTTGCCACCGTCGCCGGAGGAGTGATGGCGCTGTACATCGGCTGGAACATCGATGCAGGCCATCTGTTGACCGCATCCGTCATTTCGGCTCCAGCTGGCCTGGTGATTGCCAAGATCATCCTCCCGGAGACTCAGACACCAGTCACTGCCGGCCAGACAGATTTTGAAATCCCCAAAGAGACATCAAACCTCATTGAGGCTGCCACTCAGGGAGCCAGCGAGGGACTTAAACTGGCACTCAACGTTGCTGCGATGCTGATCGCGTTCACCGGACTGATCACACTTCTTGATTTTCTGCTCTCCGAATCTTCGCTGTATATCATTCAGCTGTTCGATGAGTCAGCGACGGAAGGCATTACATTCGCGAAACTGTGCGGCTGGGTGTTCTCACCTCTGGCCCGGCTAATGGGGATCGAGTGGAAAGACTGCGTGCCGGCCGGACAACTGCTGGGATACAAGATGTTCGCCAACGAGCTGATTGCCTTCAAGTACATGAAAGAGATGCTGCCCGGAGTTGAAGGAGCCGCCCATCAGCTGTCGCCGCGATCCACCATGATCATGACCTATGCATTGACCGGATTCTCCAGCTTCGCCTCCATTGGGATTCAGGTCGGAGGAATTGGTGGCCTCTGCCAGGAGCGTAAAAAAGACCTGGCGGCAATTGGCCTGAAAGCCATGCTGGGCGGAACTCTGGCATGCTGCATGACTGCCTGCATCGCAGGGATGGTGGCAGAAGAGTCCAAACCAGTCACAAAGGAAGTTGAAGAGTCGGCTGAGGAAAAGGCTCGCAGGGAACTGCGAAAAGAAATCCAAAGTGTGATTGAAGAGATGGGGAAGAAGTCGGAATCGGAATCCGAGAAAACTAAGGATGGTGAGTCCGCCGAGGGCAAAGCAGACGACACGAGTGCTGTCCTTGCGCCGGACAATAGTCCGGCACACCTCTACAGACGTGACTGGTTTACCGGGACCGTTGGCACTTTGCCTGATGCCTTCGCTCGCAACAGAGGCTGCAGTCGTTTTATGACAGCCTGAGCCTGCTGGTCCGGTTCAATGGCCAGATTGTGAAACTCATTGGGGTCAGAATGATGGTCGTAGAGCTCCACGCCGCTCTTTCCTTCTGCCCACTCGGTGTAGCGCCAGCGATCGGTCCGAATGCTGCAGCCCATCACCATGGAATCCAGGCGATCATCATCTGGTCGAAGGACCTGAGTGATGGCAGTGCCATTCCACGTGACCAGAGGATCACGCAACAGAGGCTTCAACGTCCGACCGGCAAGTCCTTTCGGTGAACCGATTCCAGCCAGATCAGTCAGAGTCGGGTAGATGTCGACAAACTCGACAATGCGTCGCGTCGCCTGTCCATTTCCGGTCTGGCCAGGAGCACGAATGATCAGCGGTGCGCGGGCTCCCTCTTCAAACAGCGTTCGCTTTTGCCAGATACCGTTGTGCTCGCCAAGGTGATAGCCGTGATCGCTCCAGAAAACCACAATCGTGTCCTCTGCGAGTTCCAGTTCATCCAACGCTGCCAGCAGTCGACCAACCTGAGCATCAATAAATGACACGCAGGCATAGTACGCCTGCGTGGCTCCGAGCAGCACATCATGTGAAAGGTTGTAATTCGGGATGGGGCAGTTGTGGGCAAACGCTGGTACCGGAATATCGTCCCGATCGTCCGCCGGTGCCCATGGCAACCGCATCTGTGCTTTCGGATAGAGCTCAAAATACTTCTTCGGCGCAACGTACGGCGTATGGGGGCGAAAGAATCCAACGGCAAGAAAGAACGGACGATCCCGGTTCTTCTTCATCAGCTGGATGGCCTCTGTCGCGATCATTCCATCTGTCTGTTCTTCGTCAGTCCCATCCGCGGCAAGCCAGCTGAGCGCCGCGCTGATCTTCCGATGAGGCTCGGCATTGAAGATCAGGTCTTCCTCAGCCTTGTCTCGGCCCTTTGGATTGACGGTCAGATTCCACGACGGCCGGTCATCGAAGCCATCCGTACCAATCGATGCGGGCACGTTGTAGTGATAGATTTTGCCAACTCGGGCGGCGAAGTAACCGGCTTTCTGAAACGCCTGAGGAAGCGTCACCGCGTCAGGGACATCCTCACGAAAATGCCGATCAAGGTCGTAGACGCCAATCTGATCCGGCCTTAGTCCGGTCATCAGGGATGCTCGAGTCGGATTACAGAGCGGCAGCTGATTGTAGGCGCGATCAAATCGTACTCCGGTCGCTGCCAGGCGATCGATATTCGGAGTTTTCACAATGAGGTTGCCGTAGCATCCAAGTGCAGTCGATAGATCGTCTACGGCAATAAACAATACATTTGGCGAAGATTTTTTCTGAGCAGCCACGAGCGGGGAAAACTGCAGCAGACTGCTGAACAGGACGATGGTCGGCAGGAAGAGGCGGAGTGACATATTGTGGTCCGTTTGTACGAGCTGACTCAATGTGCGCATTTGAGACAGACAGCGGCTCGGTGACAATGCAACACTGGTTAAGTTTGCTGATAATGAAGCAGCTGCCTCCGGCTGCATAACTCTGCAATGTCTGACCTCGAAACCTCATTTGACCCACTACAGGATCCGGTCTTCATCCTGGGCCTTCATCGTTCCGGAACGACAGTTCTGTACGAGATGCTCAGCGAAACCGGGTTCTGGAACACCCTTTGGGCGTGGCATGTCGTCAGCTATGACGACATTCGGGCCGGGCGCGTCAACGTATCGGAGTCTCAGGCCGACTTCACTCGTCGACTCGCAGAAGCTGGAATGGAGACCCGAGGTGTGGATGCCGTCAAGGCGGGCCCCGAAACCAAAGAAGAATACTGCTTCATCTCTGACAACAGGAAACAGGGAACCAGGCTGACAGAGAAATCCCTGCCATTATTTCACCAGATCTGCCAGACTGTGCAGAGCACCTTTCAGGAAGAGCGACCGCTTCTGCTGAAGAACCCGTGGGATTTTGCGAACGGTCCGGCAATTTGCCGGCTCGTCCCGACTGCTCGTTTCATCTACATCCATCGCCATCCCATCGAAGTCATTAACTCCATGTGGAAGTTTCTGGAGCAGGCGTTTCAGGAGCCCAACGCCTACATCATGATGTTGAGTCGGGAATACCGGCAGGTGGTTGGCAGTTGGAAGATGGGGGCCATGCGATTTCTGGTGCGCCGCATGTCCGGCATGATGATCAACCTGCTGATCTGGTGGGTCGGGCGACAGTGCGACCAATACCTCAGAACTGCCGCCAAAGTATCAGACGACATCAAAGCAGAGCTGACCTATGACCAGCTGTGTGGTACCCCCAACGAGACCATACAGCGAATTCGCGAGTCGCTGGATATCCCGGCCAATCAATTCGATTTTTCGAGCATGGTGAAGCGGCGTGAACGCAGGTGCGATCCCAAAATCGAAGCAAGAGCAGCGAAGATCGAGAAACGCTGTGCGAGCTACCTGCAGCACATTTCTGACCTGGAGGCGCAACACCCCGTGACATAAAAGTGCATTCGAGTCAGGACCTGGCCCCACCGACACGTTCGAACACACTGACACTGAGAGGCGGGACCTGCAGGGGGACGCTCTGATCTCTCCCATGACACGAATTTGGCTGGCTGTAGACGCCGCCATTGTTGCCAATTCCTGAACCGCTGTAGCAGGCAGCATCCGTGTTGAGTAACTCCCGGTAATACCCTGGAGCAGTCACGCCGATTCGATAATCGTGGCGTGGTGTCGGTGTCAGATTACAGACAACAAGCAGCTGCTCAGAGGCATCTTCTGTCTGCCGAATATACGCCATCACGCAGTTCGTGTGATCGTCTCCCACGATCCACTGAAACCCGTTGTGGCTGAAGTCAGTCGTATGCAGCGCCTCCTGATTGACATACAGGTAATTCAGATCGCGAATCAGATTCCTGACTCCTTCGTGCGTCTCGAACAGACGAAGTTTCCAGTCGATCTCGCCATCGTGATTCCACTCTACCCACTGAGCGATCTCGTCCCCCATGAACATGAGCTTCTTGCCGGGAGCCAGAAACTGCATTCCGTAGAGCAGACGCAGGTTGGCAAACTGTTGCCATTGATCGCCGGGCATCTGCCCAACAAGAGACTTTTTCCCGTGCACCACTTCGTCATGCGAAAGTGGAAGCATGAAGTTCTCGGTGTAAGCGTAGACCGACCGAAAGGTGAGATCATTCAGGTGCCATGAACGGTGAACTGCATCGCGGCGCATAAAACGCAGCGTGTCATTCATCCACCCCATGTCCCACTTCATTGTAAAGCCGAGCCCTCCGTCATAGACGGGCCGCGACACACCTGGCCAGTCGGTAGATTCCTCAGCAACAGTAACCACACCAGGAAACTCACGGTGCATGACTGTATTGAAGTCCTTCAGAAACTCAATCGCTTCGAGGTTCTCCCGGCCACCATGTTCATTGGGAATCCACTCACCTTCTTTTCGTGAATAGTCCAGGTAGAGCATTGAAGCGACTGCGTCGACTCGCAGGCCATCGATGTGGTAGACGTCACACCAGAACCGAGCACTCGACAGCAGGAATTCACTCACCTCACGACGACCATAGTTGAAGATCAGCGTGTTCCAGTCCGGGTGAAATCCTTTCCGTGGGTCAGCATGTTCGTAGAGCTTTGTTCCGTCGAATTCGGCCAGCCCGTGACCGTCTGTCGGAAAATGTCCCGGGACCCAGTCGAGCAGCACTCCGATGTTTCGCTGGTGCAGATGATCGACGAAATATTGAAAATCGTCAGGCGATCCGAAGCGGCTTGTGGGAGCAAAATATCCGGTTGTTTGATAACCCCATGAACCATCAAAAGGATGTTCAGTGATCGGCATCAACTGCACATGGGTGTAGCCCATCTCGGCAACGTAGTCACCGATCTGATGCGCAAGTTCGCGGTAATTGAAGAACTCACGCCCGTCTTCCGGACGTTTCCATGATCCGGGATGAAGCTCGTAGACAGAGACCGGCGCCTGTAGCCAGTCAGTCTCGGCACGGCGTTGAATCCAATCGTCATCCTGCCAGTCGAAGCCCCGAATGTTCCATGTGACAGAAGCCGTATTGGGGCGATGTTCCGTCGCAAATGCGAACGGGTCCGATTTTTCAATGTAGTAGCCATTCTTCGACCGAATCGCATACTTGTAGCGGGTTCCCGGTACGGCCCCCTGGATAAAACCCGACCAGACGCCAGACTCGCTTGGCTGCAACATATCCTTGCCGCGACTCCAGCCGTTGCCATCGCTGATTACGCTGACCTCAGTCGCGTTTGGCGCCCAGACAGCGAAACGGACGCCCTCAGGAAACGGGTGAGCGCCCATGTATCGGTACAGGGTGGAACGATCCACGTCCTGATCAAAAGTACTCATTGTTTCTTCAGCTGGTTCCTGCCGCGATTGCACTGCCTGGCTCACTCTTCCACCTTTGTTGATTCCATTCTTACGATCTGTCAGCCTGCCGCAGCTCCTGCTCCGCGCCCCGTATTATTGTCGAAGATCGGAAGCTGTCGAGTGGATCTGAAGCGTATCCCGGACACGGGACTTACCAGATCTCCTCACGCTATCCCGTATTCTCCACAACGGCCACAGGCAGATTCACGGCAGCACGTGGTAAACCGCCCAGACTCCTGATTCACTCGCCCGACCATGATGCCAAACTGGCTGTCGCAGAACAGTGAATACTTACGGAGGGTCACCATCAGAGTTGTCATCGAAACAGTTTGCCTGCCTGCTCCAACGCAAACACCAGCACACCAGCGCAGCATCGAGAAAATGGGGTCCGGCCTCTGCCGAAAAGCTGGCTCTGTCACTTGAACTGGTTGACGTCTCCACAGAGAAGTTCGGACGTCCGGTCTGGATGCGGGAGAAGTGGAAGTGCTGCAGGGGGCGATCAGTGCCGGAACAGGAAACCTTGCAACCGGCGCGGTCTTCGGCATGACCATCGGCTGACCAGACGAATTCGCCAGTTTGCAGATGACGAGAGGGACCAGGATCTGCATAATCTCAACGCCCCGAGCGAAGTGGATCGCTCAGTTTTCTGACTTGCGGACGCAGGATCGCATTCGCAAATCAATGGTGTAAGTGCCACCTGATATGCGCCACGGATCCGCGCTCGACCCACCCAACCGTTTCGATCGTATTCATACCGAAACAGACCTCGAACAGGTCGCCTGGGATACTGAATACCTCCGAGAGTGCGACAATCGCTCGATTGAGTTTATTGAAGACACTTCCCGGTCAATCGTTTCAGAAAACACATCTCCAGACGTACCGTTTCGCTATAGCGTCAACCCCTATC
Organism: uncultured Planctomycetaceae bacterium; assembly: GCA_913031625.1. GTDB lineage: Bacteria > Planctomycetota > Planctomycetia > Planctomycetales > Planctomycetaceae > Fuerstiella. The sequence goes on from CAJWGB010000024.1 coordinate 34,853, forward strand.
GAGGTTGTATCCATGCCTGCAGTTATTGCTATGCGCGGCCCGGTCATGAGTTTCTGGGCTTTAACGCGGGCCGCGATTTCGAAACGAAAATCGTCATCAAGAGGGATGCAGCGTCACTGCTGCGGGACTTCCTCGCTCGAGAAGATTATGAGCCCGAGACGATCGTCTTCTCTGGTGTGACTGACTGCTACCAGCCAGCCGAGCGACGGTTCCGTCTGACACGCCAGTGCATCGAGGTGGCTCATGCCTGCAGGCAGCCAGTGGGCATCATCACCAAGAACGCACTCGTAGTGCGAGACATCGATCTGCTGAAGGAGATGGGACGGCAACGCCTGGCGCGTGTGTTTGTTTCTGTGACGACGCTGGAACCTGACCTTGCAAGTACGATGGAGCCTCGAACGAGTATCCCAAACGCTCGGCTCCGGACGATTCGCGAACTGTCGGCAGCCGGAATTCCCACTGGCGTGATGGTGGCTCCAGTTATTCCTGGACTCAACGATTCAGAAATTCCTCGCATCCTTGAGGCGGCGCGCGATGCCGGAGCGTCCATGGCCGGATATGTGATGCTGCGTCTTCCGCTGACTGTGGAGCCCGTGTTTCAGGAATGGATTCAACGTGAGTATCCGGATCGTGCCGAACGCGTACTTGGACGTATCCGGCAGGCTCGTGAAGGCAATCTTAACTCAGCTCTGTATGGCGAGCGGATGCGCGGGACCGGAATTATTGCCAACCAGATCGGCAATATGTTTCAGCTCTTTCGTCAAAGGTATGAATTGAATCAGGAACCACCGGCCCAGGATCTCAGCGTCTTTCAGCGGCCACTCCCGCGGTCCGGGCAGATGCGGCTGTTTGATCAGGCCGACTGACGGCGCACTCGTAGTGGACTTCGCCGGAAGTCCTGTCAATCGCTGCCGATTACTTCCGCTGCAGACTTAAGAACTGAGCTTTAGTCATTCCACGTGACTTTATCCGTCACCGGGCCACGCTGTCCTTCGGGCCAATCGCCGGCTGGATAGCCCACATAGAACAGCCCCAGAACTTTGTCGTTTTCCCCAAGACCCAGCCAGTCTCGCAGCTGATCACTACAGATGGCTTTGCCGGAAGACCAGTAACCGCCGATCCCCAGAGCAGTTGCGGCAAGATGCAGATTCTGAACCGCACAGGCGACTGCCTCGACTTCTTCGATCTCCGGAATCTTCCCGGACTCCTGCCGTTTCATCGCGATCACGATCAGGTGAGACGACTGCCGGGCGTTCGTAAGCAGCTTCTCTGCCTTCCCTGGTTTCCGAGACTCCGGTGGGGTAATTTCGTTGTAGATTTCTGAGAGTCTGATTCCGAGCTGCTCTCGGCTTTCTCCCGCGTACACGTGAAAACGCCACGGTTCAGTCATTCCATGAGTGGGAGCCCAGTTGGCGCTCTCCAGAATCTTCCAGACAAACTCATCGCTGACCGGTGTGTCAGAAAACTGAGATGGTTTGATGGATCGTCGACGAGCAATCACGCGTGTGACAATCTCTGAGGCGTCTGCCATTTACCGCACCCTATAATTGTTATTTACCCATAAATCACGGTTTGAGTGTCACAAACGGGTAAATCTGAACTTTTCGAAAAGATTCAGGACTCCCTAAGTAGAAGGTCCGAACGGATTGCCATCTGTAGCTGTGATTCGTAGATTATGCTACAAGCTGACTCATAAGAGTCTGGCAGAAGTTCAGAATCACAGATTTGTGTCTGGTGCTTCCGAATCGGTGATTCGTCCCCGTTTCTGCCAGCTGGGTCGGACGGCTGTCTGGCATAGTTAATGAGTGTCGTGAGAAATTGTCTCCCACACAGGTTAACTGGTCGTGTCAGAAACCAGGGTCTTTGCTGCTCCTGATGTGTGGGGGAGTGGTGTTTGTATTTTATTTGAGCTGCAAAGCTCGGGGTTCACGATGAGTAAGAACATTTTTGTTGGCAGCCTTGCATGGGCAACGACCAACGAGTCACTGGAGCGTCACTTTGCCCAGTATGGGACTGTGACTTCCGCCAAGGTCATCACCGACCGCGAAACGGGCCGATCGAAGGGATTCGGGTTCGTGGAAATGGAAACCGGTGGCGACGAAGCAATCGACGCACTGAACGGGTCTGATCTGGACGGCCGTCAGATTGTCGTCAACGAAGCTCGTCCTCGCGAGCCACGACGTGGTGGCGGCGGCGGCGGCGGACGCTACTAAGAACCGGTAACGATTCGTTTCAGGGTCCATCGGACTCTCGCCATGGAAGACTGACGCAGGAAGCGCAGACGCCAATTGAATCGGGATCACGACAGTGTTCGTTCGCGAGCACTGTTTTTTTGCGCGCTGAACACATCCACGTGCCGGGCGCGCAGATTGAATGCCCGGATCACGTCGCCTCGCAAGCGGTAGGCATTCGCACCGAAGAGGTTTTCGTCGAGTCCGCTGGAGTCCGCAAACCTTGCCACATCCAGCCAGTGACGGGCAACAGGTTAAAGAAATTGTTTGCGGTTTCACGCAGTTTTTCGTGCAGACCGGATCATCATTCTGCCAAAGCGGGCGCTCCCCGCATCAGCACTTTGGTGGAGCATCGCAGGGCGCCGCCATACATGGAACTG
>CAJWGB010000025.1 GCA_913031625.1 uncultured Planctomycetaceae bacterium
CGTAGACGGCGTGCTTATGAATCACTCCGGGTTGCTTGTCTTTAAAGTGGGCAATCGCTTCCGGCTTCGCCTCAATCGGAGTATGCACCGTGTGGTACCACAAACTCACAAAGAAGGGGTGTTCCTTCTGCTCGTTGATCAGTCGGATTGCGTGGTCGGTCAGTTTGTCTGTCAGATAGTCGCCCGGCTTTCCTGTGCCCACGGGGACGTATCGCAATTCCGGGTCGGACTTCGACCAGACTCCGCGATACGGATAGAAAAATGTACTGGGAGCGCCCCAGTACGTTCCGCCGATGTTGATGTCGAAGCCCTGAGTCTCTGGATAGTGCGCCGCCCGTCCAAGATGCCATTTACCAATATGAGCCGTGAAATAACTCTGCTGTTTAAAGAGTTCCGCAATGGTGACCTCAGTACGCGGAAGATCGGGATTGGCAACAGCGTTCAATAGCCTGCGATTCTTTGGCCCGCCAGCACGGGCTCCTTCGTGCCAGATCGTCATGTCCAGACGAGCCGGGTGTTTGCCGGTCATGATGGCTGCTCGCGTTGGCGAACAGACAGGTGAGGCCGCGTACGCCTGCGTAAAGCGAAGCGACGTCCTGGCGAACTGATCGATCCTGGGAGTCTCGTAGAAATCGCTCCCCTGGATTCCGGCGTCGCGCCATCCCCAGTCGTCGACAAGAATGAACAGAACGTTAGGCGTATTCGCGAGTGTGATCTGCTGAAAAGTGCAGATCAAAAACAGCGTCAGAGGTAGAAGTCGCATGGGATCTCTTCGAAAGAAGCCCTCAGGCCTGGACAGGAGAGAGGCTCAGAACCAGTTTTTCTGGTACGAGTAAATGATGAAGTACTTGATGTAATCAATTGTTGGTTGATGGCTCCAGGCCTCGAGTTCGTGTCGCAGGTCATCCGGTGACGGAACCAGTTCCGTGCTGTTCATCCGGATTTGTGTCGACTCGGCGTCGGCATCAAAGGTAATGAATTGCTCTTTGTCTGCCGTCCATGCCTGCCAATCAACCGGCATGTCGGCCCCCCTGCGAATCACACCGTCGGACGAATGCAGAAACGCACTCAGATAAGCTGTCATTGCTCGTGCGAGCGATTTTCTACCCCCATAATTCCTGTCATTCCATCGCTGTTTTTGCCAGCGCACCCACTTCGGTGGCTCCACGTTCATCCAGTCAAAGAAGAAAGGCAATTCGAAACTGTGAGAGGCTCCCAGGAAGAACCGATGAGCTTCCTGTTCAGGATACTTCAGATCGTAATTGCCCGAGCCGTAATCGAACCGAAAGACATAGACAGGAGACGCCGGATGCGAACGAACCATGGCCCGTGCCGGATTCTGAGCTCCGTAACAGGTGAACAGTCCGGTAGTAATGCGGTTAATGAAGTTCCAGCCTGTCTTGAATTCCGCAACGGAATCGAACCTGACGCGTGACTGCCCAGCCAGGCTGTCCTCGATGGCCTTGTCGAGTGACACGTCGCCCTGCATCGCATTGTCGAACGCCGACTTGAAATGGCCATGATGAAAGTACTTATTCTCGTCGTGGTCCGTGCCGATCATGACAGGCTTGGGAAACCAGTTTCCCGGGCCGAAATCCACGTCCTTCGACACAACGTGTCCATCCGCGAATCCGTAGACAAATTCAGGCTTCCCTTTTCGGCGGTACTTTGCAGGTATGTTCGGCTGGTCGAAGTCGCCCCAGTCCATCGATCCTTTACCGTCTGGGCGTCGATAGCCGCGATTGAGTTGTGCCGGTGTTCGACTCCTTAGAAACCCTGCAATGTCACGAGCACTCATGCCGTCCAGTTTTGTTCGAGCGACATCGTGAGTCTTGGCCAGCCCGGCATCTACGAGCATGTTAATCGTCGCCAGCCGGCTGGCTTTGTCGCCTCGAGAGTGCGGAGCGGCGAATGGGTAGGCACTCGCCAGGAAGGCTTTGTGGAAGTAGGGTTCGGCCAGCTTTGAATGCAGCAGAAAGGCAACGCTTGAGGCGCCTGACGACTCGCCGGACAGCGTCACGTTCTTTCGGTCACCACCGAAGCCCTCAATGTTCTTTTGAACCCACTTGAGAGCATGGACGATGTCAAGCAATCCGAAATTTCCGGAGTCGTTCAATTCGTCTCCAGGCCGCCCGGTTCGAAGCGAAGGATGAGTGAACCAGCCCAGCGCCCCGATTCGATAATTCATCGTCACCACGACGCAGTTTGCATTCCTCGCAACGGTATGCATGACATTGGCCATCCCGTCATACGCCATATTGCCTCCACCGTGCACATCAACAAGCACGGGCAGCAGTCGAGCATTTGTCTGCGGTCTCCAGACATTCAGATACAACCGATCTTCAACACCGCCTCGCTCTCGGCTTCGACGGGCAGGAGCATCGCACAGACGAATCCCGTCCCACGCTTTAGGCTCTTCGGGAGCTTTCCACCGAAGGGGGCCGAATGGCGGACGACCGTAGGGAATCCCCAACCAGGCCCAGGCATGGTCGTCGATCGCTGTCCCACGAACTGCACCGGACGTGGTCTGGACGACCAACTCATTCGCGGCGAAGTCAGTCGCTCCGACATCCTGACAGAAGACAGGCAGAATGGACGACGCAAGCAAGCAAGCTGTCTTCAACATTGATACCTCAGGATGTAATAACAAAGGGGCCTGGCTCTTCAGGGCCGAAAATGATGCAGGCTCGGTTCCGGGCAGCCATGCGACTTCCGGGTGAACTTCAAAGCCCGTCGCTCCCCGCCCATTCATGTCTTCCCATCTTACAGACTCGTTCGACCGCTGGTGACTGGTGAACCTCAGAGCCTTACTATCTCATTCGCTAAGCCCAACGTCGAACTGTTCCCGGAACCCGGGAGGTACTTCACTGCAGTAGGCAGGGGCGAGCGGAGCGAGGGCCGGCGTCTTCGTTTGAACTTCAGAGTGCTCGCTGTGGCATTCGTCGGTCATCACACCGAAGCGAACGACGTGTTTGCCGTACAGCGGGTCGTAGTAGTGTCCGTGTTCTTTGTAGTCAGGATTCCATACCCGATCGCCGCTTTGATTCAGGTGGTAGAGAAATGGTGACTGATGCAGGCGTTCCCTGTGCCAGCGTCCCTCTATGCCTGACGGGATCTCGGTGCCTTTCCCATACAGCATGAGCCCTCCTTCCCCACGAACTTCGAATTGCGGATGGATCTCGCCGTATTCATGACTCACGTTTATCAGCTTATGACCCAGCTCATGGGCGATCGTTCGCCCGTGTCGTCCTGACTGTTTGCACAGGGTTATGACGCCTCTGATTCGTTGTGGGATCCGCGACTCAAACAGATAGGCGGGGAGTGAAAGTCCACCGGTGGGAATCGACTTGATCATCGGCTGCTGCGAGTCGGTGCGATCGAAGTATGCCATCCGGACCTCGTTGAGGTACAGCAGGTAGATTGTCCGGTGATTCTCGGGAGCCCGCTCAATGATGCGTTCGAAGATGTGTCTGGCACGTTTGGTCAAAGTCCATTTCGCTTTTCGATAGCCGAGATAAGCATTCAGGTCGAGTGGAGCCGGGATTCCGGTGACAGCATTGGCCTGCACTTCCAGCCACGATTCAGGGACCTGAACGCGGCGGACGAACTCCAGCTTCAGATTAATGCCGGCCCGAGCGAAGATTCTGCGCGCTTCCACGAATGACGCGACCAGATTGGCGTGTGCCGTGGCATAACCGTGTGGCTGATCGGCTGTTTCAGCCAGATAGACTGCGACGTTAACGGTTGGCAGCCTGGGGATCAGGCTGACGTTGATATCCGCGGGGCGGATGGAATCAAGAGACGTTATCTTTACCTGCTGACCGGGGGAGCCTCGATCCTCATCAGCGGTCAGCTCCGGGATCTGGAGTGACCATGATACGGCACACAGGCACAGGAATCGGATGACGATTTGACGCATAATAGAGGTCTCACCGCAAAGGAGTTGTTGCTGCACGTCTGCGACCTGCAGCATCGGTTTCGGAACTGAATCCGGAATGGCCTGCACGAAGCCTAGCTCTGATGCACGCCCTCGCCAACCGCCTGCCGTCTGACCGTTGGGAATCGGCAATCTGACGCGATAGGATGCGAGCATGACTTCTCCCGCCTGAAGCAGAGCGTTAACGAGGGTTATCGTATGAAGTATCTTTCTGTTGTGTTGCTCTTTATTTCCGCGTTTCAGGATCTGGTTTCAGCGGACGAGCCTCAGGTTCTTCAGACGGAAACGCTTGCCGACGGTGATGTGTGGGTTGATCCGGCTATCACTGAATTTCGCGGTTCGCGGTTCCGAGCTGCGGTTTGGTTTCAAGACCAGTTTCTGGGAGACGGAGAGGCATACGCCCGTCGGGCGAAGGAGTTCACAGGAACGGGCAGACGTGAACTTCGTAAGCTGGTCCAGCGAACTCTCCGGCAGCTGAGTACAGCGTCTCGCAAAGTTGCTGGCCCCAGCCTCGACGCCCTTCTCGCGGCAAAGAAGATTTCGAATCTTGAATACCACTGGATCGTCAATGGTTTTACGTGTGAGGTCAGTGGCGAGCACATCGAGGAACTGAAGGCTGTTCCCCAGGTCCGGATGATCTACTTCGCGGGCCTGCCCGCGCGGGTTCGGGGCACACCGACGTCAGGTCAGGTTGAACCACTTGCTCGACACGGTGAGAAGTTTGATCCTGACCAATATGAAACCCCGTGGTACATCGAGGCTCTGGGAGCAGACCGTGTCTGGAAGGAACACAAAGTAACGGGTCAGGGGGTCCTGAATGTTGTGCATGATGGTGGGTTCGTGCTGTCGCCAAACATTATTGTGAATCGCTATCAAAACCCCAATGAGCTGGCGAATGAAAAGGATGATTCCGGAAACGGCCTGATCGACGATCTGCACGGATATGATTTCGTGCTCAATCGCCCGAATCTGAACCGAGTTGGGGCTCGCACGCGATACAACGCCCGGTTGCTGCACGGTCATCAGTGTGTTGCGATCATCTGCGGGCGAGGCACAGAACGAAGCCCCAATCGATTTGGCATTGCTCCGGAATCGAAATGGGCGGGCGTTCTGGCGACGCAGCGGATCGAGGCGGCTGTCGAGTGGGCCATTGAACAGGGGGCCGACACGTACAGCATGAGTTTCTCAATCCCCAATCTGCGCGAATACCGTTCGCACTGGCGAAAGCTGATGGAGCATGGAGCCTTCTGCGGCGTTCACTTTGTCTCCGGGGCCGGCAACTTTGCGTCGCCAGGGCGGCAGTTCGCTCCTGTTCCCGTGCAGATGCGCACTCCGGAAGACATACCGAATGTGGTCTTTGCTGCCGCCGGTGTGAAGCAGGACCTCAGCAGAACACCCTTTTCGAGTCAGGGGCCCGTTCAGTGGAAGACGGCTCATTACACGGACGGCCGCGTCGACAAGCCGGAAGTGTGTGCCTTCAACTTTCAGCTGCCTCTGCTGATGCCCAACGGCAAAGTGACTAACCGCGCCGCCAGTGGCAACTCATTCGCCGGGCCGATGTTTTGTGGAGCAATCGCACTTGTGCTTTCCGCTAATCCTGATCTGAACCCGTGGGAAGTGCGTGAGATCATGATTGACACCGCGCGAGATGCTGGACCGAAAGGGTATGACTTCCAGACGGGACACGGCCTGATCGATGTTCATGCGGCAGTGACGGAGGCGTTAAAACGCAAACGTTAGAAGGCTGGTTTCGAGGAGGCCCAACTTACGCCAGAATGTCCTCCACGACTTCGCCATGCACATCTGTCAGGCGATAGCGTCGGCCCTGATACTTGTATGTCAGCTGCTCATGATCAACACCGAGGCAGTGGAGCATCGTGGCGTGCAGGTCGTAGACATGCATTGGATTTTCGACGACATCGAATGAAAAGTCGTCCGTCCGGCCATATGTGATTCCTGGTTTGATGCCTCCACCTGCCATCCAAATGCTGAAGCACCGAGGATGGTGGTCGCGTCCGTAGCGGTCCATGTTGAGGCCTCCCTGAGCATACACGGTGCGACCGAATTCGCCGCCCCAGATGATCAGGGTGTCATCGAGCATTCCGCGTTGTTTCAGGTCCGTAATCAGAGCGGCGGACGGCTGATCCACGTCACCACACTGCGCCGGCAGATCGCGCGGCAGATCTCCGTGTTGATCCCAGCCGCGGTGGTAGAGCTGAATGAACCGCACACCCTGCTCCGCCAGTCTTCGGGCCAGCAGACAGTTGGCAGCGTAAGTTCCCGGAGTTCTCGCATCCTCTCCATACATTTCAAACGTGTGTTCCGGTTCGCTGGACGTATCCATCAGGTCCGGAACAGAAGCCTGCATCCGAAACGCCAGCTCTGCCTGCCTGATTCGCGTGATGGTCTCCGGGTCTCCGACCTGTTCGAAGTGCTTTCTGTTGAGCGCATTGCTGAGGTTGAGGATGTCACGCCGCTGAGTGCGGCTGATTCCATCGGGATTCGTCAGGTACAGGACCGGGTCGCCCTGAGAACGGAACTTGACGCCCTGATGGGCCGATGGCAGGAAGCCACTGCCCCATAGCCGCCCATAGAGCGCCTGCGAGTCTCGCTTGCTGCTGCCTTCGGAGATCATCACCACATAGGCCGGCAGGTCTTCCGTCTCACTGCCGAGCCCGTAGCTGACCCATGCGCCCATGCTGGGGCGTCCTGCCTGCTGAAAGCCTGTTTGGAAGAAAGTGATCGCGGGGTCATGATTAATTGCCTGAGTCTGCATGCTGCGAACAATGCAGATGTCGTCGGCCACATTGGCAAGGTGCGGCAGGTTCTCACTGATTTCTGCTCCGCTGTCGCCATGCTTCTCAAACCTGTAGATCGAGCGGCACACCTGTTTCTTCTGCCCGGCCGTCATTCCTGTTTGACGCTGCCCTTTGAAGAACTCCGGCCCCAGGTCTTTGCCGTGGAGTTCATCCAGCTTTGGTTTGTGATCCAGCAGTTCAAACTGAGAGGGGGCTCCACTTTGGAAGAGGTAGATCACTCGCTTCGCGCGGCCGACTGCTGGTCCAGCGGCGCTGGCCATGTCTTTATCATTGAGCAGTGAAGCAAGTGCAACGGAACCGATGCCAGCGCTGGTACGCCCCAGCAGCTCGCGCCGAGTCTGCATCAGATTCAGGTCTTGAATGTTCATCTGGTCGGTCGAATGAGTTGTGTTAGTTCCGTGTAATTGTTTCATCGAGATTCAGCAGCACCGTGGCGATGGTCGCGAATGAGGCGGCTTCGATGACATTAAGAGAATCGTCCGCGGGCGATTCACCGATCTGCATGAGCTTCTTTGCTTCTAACGGCCTGTCACTGTAGTGCTTTCGAGCGCGGGCAAGTACATTCTTCACGAGTGGCCGTTCTTCGTCAGTCATCCGACGTGACGTCGCCAGCCGAAAGATGAATGTGAGCCGTTCCTCGTCGCCTTGTCCGGCTTCCTTCATGGCCCGCTCGCCCAGCTTGCGAGCCGCTTCCACAAATGTGGGATCGTTCATTAAAACCAGGGCAGCCAGAGGTGTATTGGTCCGCGAGCGATGCAGCACACACGCTTCCCGGGATGGAGCGTCGAACATCTGCAGATTGGGAGGCGGTACGGAACGCTTCCAGAAGGTATACAGGCTGCGGCGATAGAGTTTGTCGCCGTGGTCCTGCTTCCATTTCGGGACGTTGCTGTAGACCACATCCTTCCACAGGCCCGGTGGTTGGTAAGGACGCACCGAAGGTCCGCCCAGGCGTTTCACAAGCAGGCCGCTGATCGCCAGCGCGTTGTCCCGAATCATTTCCGCCGGCAAACGAAAGCGCGCTCCTCGTGCAAGCAGCGAATTTTTCGGATCACGTTCGATTTGCTCCGGCGTCATCTTTGCTGACTGCTGATAGGTGGCCGACATGACAATCAGCTTCTGCAGCGCTTTTACGTCCCAACCGGACTGAATGAACTCGGTCGCCAGCCAGTCAAGCAGTTTCGGATGTGTTGGCTGCTGCCCCATACGGCCGAAATCGTTTGGTGATTCCACCAGACCGCGTCCGAAGTGATACTGCCAGATGCGGTTGGCGATTGACCGCCACGTCAACGGGTTGTTCGGATCAGTAATCCACTTCGCCAGAGCCGCTCGACGGTCACCTTCACTGTGGTTTTCAGCCAGTGGGAGCTTCCAGTCACTGTTTGCCCTGAGTGGAATCACGCCCGGACTGACTTCGTCGAGTGGTTGCTGAATGTTGCCACGGTGCAGCACCTTGACGGTTCTGGGGACTCCCTGAGTTGGCATGAAGTTGCCCCGCCTGTTGAAGTGAGTCGCTGCGGCGTAGACGACACGTCCCTTCGGCAGCTTACCGATTTCGGCTGCGGCTTTGTCGCGGGCTTGCTCGAGGTGCTGCTTTCGCTGCATTCTCTCCGGTGTGTTGATGTGTTTGAGCAGCTCGTCCTGAGTATCCTGCAGCTTTTCCAACTTCACAAAGGCTTCCGGCTTCTCAGCCTGCGGCCAGATCCCGTCGGTGAGGTTTGATTTGCGCCATCGCACAGGAGCCTCAATGCTGTCGACTGCGTTGACGGGCTTTCCGTGGGCTACGTTTTTGCCGGTGCTGTCGAAGATCTGCAGTTCTGACAAAGCCAGCATGTAGTCGTTCTGACGTTCCGCAAGGACCGTTGCGGTGACACGCACAAAACGAACGGCGACAGGTGCGGCCGGCTTTGCCTCGACCGGTATCAGGCGTGGGTTTCGAAAGTCGGAGCCAGTGAAGTCCTGAATGACCTGAAGCTTGTCGCCTGCGTTGATCCGACCCTCAACTCTGAAGCGGACTGGGAACCCAAAGCCGGAATTGATACCGGCGAATTCATCGTGACACGCATTCAGAATGATGTGTGTGACTTCCACGGATTCACCAAGGTCGACCTCAACCCATTTGGCGATGTTGTTCTTCTTAACCAGGGCACTGTGGTAACCATACTCCGGACGTTTGTCCTTTGGATTCGTCTGGTCGGACAGTGTTTTGATTTCGGCGTTGAGCTGCTTCAACTCGTCTCCGCCTGCGTCAGCAATCTCTTTTTCCAGATTACGCAGTTTGTTGGCGGCGTCTGTTTGAGCTGCTGTGAGTTCACGGCGGCGTTGTTCAATTTTCGGATCGGTGTCGTAGACTCGTTCAGCGCGGTCCACTGCGGCAAATACGGACTGCAGACTGTAGTAGTGTTCCTGTGAGAATGGATCGAATTTATGGTTGTGACACCTTGCACACTGGATGGTCACGCTGCAAAAAGCATTAAGTGTATTCGTCACCATCTCGTCGCGATCGAGATTACGGGCCACGCGACCATCGATTTTGGATTCGGGCACCTCAACGTGTCCGATAAAGTCCCATGGCCCGGCGGCGACAAATCCCAGCCCCAGAATTCCGTCTGACGTGCCTGGGTAGATCACGTCGCCTGCGATCTGCTCCTGAACAAACTGTGTCCACGGTTTATCTTCATTGAATGATCGAATCACGTAGTCACGGTAGGGCCATGAGTTGGGACGCAACTTGTCTTTGTCATAGCCGCACGTGTCGGCATACTTGACGACATCAAGCCAGTGTCGGGCCCAGCGCTCTCCGTACTGAGGGGCATCGAGCAGACGATCGATGAGCTTTGTCCATGCGTTCGGGGCCTTGTCGTTGACAAAAGCTTCCACCTGAGCAGGAGTTGGCGGGAGGCCGGTGAGGTCGTAGGTGACTCGTCGGATCAGAGTGCGTCGGTCAGCGCGATCTGATGGCTGCATCCCCTTCTTCTGAAGACGATCCAGAACAAATCGGTCGATCGGAGAGGTCAGCCATGATGCTGTGTCCGTCTGCACGTCGGGAATTGGCGGATTCCGGATGGGCTGAAATGACCACCAATCGAAACTCGTGACAGCGGGCTGGCTGAGTGTGACGCTGGCTGGCCATTTCGCGCCGGCGGCAATCCAGTCATGGAGGACTTTGGCTTCAGCAGCTGTCAGTGGCGTTCCGTCCTTTGGCATCGACGGTGCTTCATTACCCTCTGACAGAACGACCTGCAGGAGTCCGCTTTCTTCAGGTGAGCCAGGACTGACCTGCCCACTGTCTGTCATCTGTTCGTGCGTCTCGAGCGAAAAGTCGCCCTTTCTGTCCTGAGTGTTGTGACACGACAGGCAGCGGGATTCCAACAGCGATTTGACTGCGTCAAAGTCAGGCTCCGCCATCAATGTCGGCAGAGACAGCAGGATCACACAGATCGCGGCCGGGGTCTGAGTGAGTCGACTGAGGGAATCTACCACAACACACCTGTGACAATGAGGGAATTTAGAATCGGAAAGAGGTGAGCGACCGTCCATGGCTCTCCGCTCAGTATATTGTCCGCTCCCAGATAATTCGCCTCTTCAATGCCGGTTTCCCCGTCGTGTTCTCCTTCGCTGACAATGATGCTCCCGAGACTGACGTCGTCGTCACCGGAATGGGAATTGTGACAGCGCTCGGGCTTTCGGCGGACGAGACATGGGCCCGCGTGGTCGCTGGAGAATCGAGTGGTCGAGCCCTGCGTAACGACGAGATTGATTGTCACAACGACCTGCAGGACCTGTTGCGACGAGTTCCCGGAGGCTGTCGCATCGATCGTCGGGTGCTGATGGAGCAGGTGGCCATTTGCGAACCTGCTTTTCCTCAGCAGGCACCGGAAGCCCTCCGCGACCCAATGAATCAAATGCTGGCGCTGAGCCTTGCTGAAGCAGTCGGTCAGGCCGGCATGAATTCTGAGCAGTTGATGTCTGCTGGCTGTGTGGTCGGTACCAGTAAGTCGAGTCTGGCAGCGCTCGATTCTGTTGGGCAGAGTGCCACTCGTGATCCTCAGGTTTTCCGTGATCAGTTTCTTCCGGACGCTCCACTCCGGATGGTTCAACGACTGACGGGGGCCAGAGGCCCCGCTCTGTGTCCCGTCGCTGCATGTGCAACCGGTCTCATCAGTGTGATTCACGGGGCTGAGTTGATCCGGACTGGTCAGGCGAACTGCTGCATTGTGGGCAGTGCGGATGCCTCGTTGCATCCAGCTGTTATGGCCTCGTTTCACCGACTTGGTGTGTTATCGCGGCAGTCTGACCCTGGCACTGCATGCCGGCCGTTTGATCAGAATCGGGATGGTTTCGTGATTGGGGAAGGCGCGGCCGTGTTTGTTCTTGAGTCTCGACGCCGCGCTAAACATCGTGACATCAGGCCGATTGCTCGAGTTGTTTCAGCGGGATGGCAGACCGACCCGACCGGACTCACGCAGATTGATCAGAGCGGAAGAATCGTGCGTGGAACGATTCAGAGAGCAGTCGAGGGAGCGCGGAATGCAGGAGTGAGTTTCTGTCCTGACGTTGTCAGCGTTCATGGAACGGCAACGGAGTCCAATGACCTTGCGGAGGCACGTGGCCTCTCTGAATTACTGCCTTCCGACGTGCTGTGTTTTGGTGTCAAGGGAGCAACCGGGCATCTGCTTGGGGCTGCGGGCAGCGTTGAGTTTGGGCTGACACTGATGGCGATGCAGCACGGACTGGTTCCGCCGACTGCGAATCATCAGGCAACGGATCCGCAGTGTTCAATCAATGTGTCACCGAATGCGGAACTGCGTGACATCAGGAGCGCACTGAAGTTATCGCTTGGTTTCGGCGGTCAGGTCGCGGCGGTGCTTGTTGATGACGCGTGTTGATGACGCGTTGTTTGCGGCTGTGAGTGACGTGTGCTTCGAGGGAGTGCCCCCATTCATCCCCGGCTTTGATGAATGCCGGCCCTCGCTTCGGGCGTCCCGGCCTGCGCGGCTCAATGATTATTCAGCTGTCATGACGCTGACAGACGTCTGTTCCTCGTCGATTGTGTCGACGTGTCGTCGCGCCATTCGGCACCGGATTCGTACGCGCGACGCAGATTCGTCCGGATAACTGCGATCCAGTTCCTCTGCATGTCGTGAGAGCCACGAAAACAGCTTGCCGTTACCGCTGCTGGTTTCAATTTCGGCCGTCACGAATCCCCCGGCGATTCGCCGCGCAACGGTTTCGGAGAGTGTGTCCAGACCCTGACCGGTTGCGGCGCTGATGGTGATCGTGTCTTCGTAGTGCCGTCGCAGGACATCGATAAACGATCTGTCCTCGACCTGATCCACCTTGTTCAGAATCAACAGTACGTTGGAACAGTCGACCCCGATTTCTTCCAGCACCGCATAACAGGTGTTGATCTGGCGTTCTGCTTCCGGGTTGCTGGCATCGACGACATGCAGCAGCAGGTCGGCATGTCGAGCTTCTTCGAGTGTTGATCGAAACGAGGCCACAAGATGGTGAGGCAGGTTGCGCACAAATCCAACCGTGTCGCTCAGGAGCACGTCCCCATAACCGGGGACTTCCCAGCGACGTGTCCGTGTATCGAGTGTGGCAAAGAGTTTGTCTTCCACCAGCACGTCTGCTCCGGTAAGTGCCCGCATCAGAGTGCTCTTGCCGGCATTCGTATAGCCCACCAGTGATACTGTCGGGTGTTCACGACGATGAGAAACCGTACGTTCGCGTCGCTGTTCGACTTCCTTGAGTTTGCGTTTCAGTTCGGAGATGCGTTTGTCGATCAGCCGGCGGTCTGTTTCCAGCTGTTTCTCCCCTGGACCTCGCCCGGCGCCGATCCCGCCCGTGATTCGTTCCAGGTGCGTCCACATCCGCTTCAGACGGGTTCTGAAGTACATCAGCTGAGCAAGCTCGACCTGCAACATCGCCTCATGCGTCTGAGCGTGCGTTGCAAAAATGTCGAGGATGACTTCGCTGCGGTCCACGATGGGCTTTTCCACGGCCTGCTCGAGCGCGCGCCCCTGAGAAGGGGTCAGGTTGTTGTCGAAGACAACCATCTCCGCTCCCGTCATCTCAACAAGCAGCTTCAACTCATCGAGTTTTCCGGTGCCGAGGCAGTGTGCGGGATGAGGCGTGTCGCGGAACTGCACGATCTCACCAACCACGTTAACGCCAGCGGTCTTGACCAGGCCCTTCAATTCTTCCAGAGCAGCGTCTCGATCCGGACACTCATCCGGATCGACGACAGCAGCGAGGATTGCCTTTTGGTTGGCGACCTTCAATTCTTCGCGTTTTGGGTCTCCCAAGTGTGGAACCTCCGGAGGTGAAAAATGTCCACTGATGTTGGCAGGCTGAGCAATTCGGCAGAATTCGGTGCCGACTGCAGTGGCAGCCTTTTCCCATTGATCGTGGAATCCTATCGTCACTGCGACACCACATGAACCCAAAAGTTCGCTGCGAGTTCCGAGTGAGAGAGACAGAGTTATGTCCGACAAACGCAAAGCCGTCGTGCTGATCAGCGGTGGACTGGATTCCGCCACGGTGATGGCGATTGCCCGTGATCAGGGATTCGAACTCCACGGGTTGTCTTTTGACTATGGTCAGCGACATGTATTTGAACTGCAGGCTGCCGAACGTGTCTGTGAAGCGAACGGGGCCGCCAGCCATGTGGTGTTTCCAATCGACACACGGATCTTTCAGGGATCGGCACTGACCAATGATATTGATGTCCCGCGCGGACGTTCTGATGAGCAGATCAGTGACGGTATCCCCGTGACCTATGTCCCGGCGCGAAATACCATCTTTCTGTCAGTTGGGCTGGGACTTGCTGAATCGATCGGGGCGGTGGACCTGTTTATCGGTGTCAACGCTGTCGACTACAGCGGGTACCCGGACTGTCGCCCGGAGTTCATTGAGTCGTTTCAGACAATGGCGCGGCTGGCAACGAAGGCCGGTGTCGAAGGGCAGCAGATCACCATTCACACACCGCTTGTCTCACTGACGAAAGCTCAAATCATTCAACACGGCCTTGCTCTTGGAGTGGATTATGGCATGACTCACAGTTGCTATGACCCGTCGCAGGAGGGAGTCAGCTGCGGGGAATGTGATTCCTGCCAGTTGCGGCTGAAAGGGTTTAAAGAAGCGGGAAGCCGTGATCCCCTGCAGTATCAGTAGCTGCGGAATCATGAGGTGCCCCCAGTGACGCAATCTGCTGAATGACGGATAGCGGTGCTTCAGGGAAGCTCGTTCTCCGTCGCCTGCAGCGTGCCGTTAAACGAGTGACATCAACCGGAAATGGACGTCCTGCAGAACTGATCGTCCCGAAGATTGATCCAGTCAATGCTCGGGATGGCCGCTGCATAGTCCGGAAACATCGGGTCCACCAATTCAGCCAGAGCAAGTGAGCGTGGACTGGAGGCCTGAACCGCATCAACTGACTTGAGCAACACGAGTCGCTTAGCCTTCAGAGAGGTTGCGATCCATGCCGCAATCGAGTCGCTGGTAACGTTCCATGAGCGTTCCAGGGGTCGGCTGGAGCTCTGCTCCAGTTGACGAATCATCGTAACCGCGTCGATGACGTGGACGCTGCCGGCGGCAGAGGATTCCAGCTCTTCGAGTGTACTGCACCATTGAAATCGGGAGGACAGTGCCAGCAGGAATCGCGCATTGAATGACATGGCTGCGATGGCCAGGTCGTGAGCTCGATCAGGTCCCAGATTGAATTGGTGGTCCCATGTGCGAACCAGGTTTGCTGCTTCCCCTCCGCCGCATACGAGAGCAATCGGTTCAGGGCTGAACTGATCCAGGACGGATTCCAGCCGCGCCTCGAGGTCGGGCAGATTCAGCAGGCTACCACCGCATTTGACGACGACGGCGGACACTGAGATTACTTTCGCTGGAGTCGGTATCCGACTCCGCGTACGGTTTCAATAAGATCAGCTGATTCGCTGAGTTTCTTTCGCAGTGAGCGAACGTGAACGTCAATTGTCCGTTCAAGTGCGTTGGCATCTTCTCCTCGGGCCATGTCCATGAGCTCATGGCGAGAGAAAGGTCGACCTGGTTGACTGGAGAGCGTCCACAGAATGCGGAACTCTGTGGGGGTGAGATCAAGTGACACTCCATTGATGCTCGCGTTGTGGTGTAGCCGATCGATCTCAATACCGTGGATCGAAATCTGATCGCGCCCGGGCGCGGTTGCACTGTTTCTTCTCAGGAGCGCCTTAATTCGGTGAATCAGGGCGCGAACACGGAATGGTTTCGTGACGTAGTCGTCTGCTCCCATATTGAAGCCAACAATTTCGTCAGTCTCTTCTTCGCGAGCAGTGAGCATCAGGATTCGGATGTCGCGCGTTCGGCTGTCGCCGCGAAGTGCCTGGCAAACCTGAAGACCGTCCATTCCGGGCAGCATGAGATCAAGGACGATCAGATCCGGTACGAGATCCTGTGCACGCCTCAGGCCGTCTCCACCGTCGCGTTCCCATGCAACCTCGAAACCTTCTTTTTCGAGGTTGTAGGTTACGATGTCCGCGATTGGCTTCTCGTCTTCAACGACCAGAATTTTCTGATGTTGCATCAGCCTTTGAACCTCATCTCTTTAACTCGGCAATCCAAGGGCCGAATATTATGGCCTGGGAGCCGTCTGACTAAGGCAGATCCCGGGTATTAATACAATACTCACAATCCAGACGTCCCTGCGTGGCCATGACGGGTCTGTGTCACCAGGCATTTACTTAAAAAACGGCTGTCGGAACAGATATTCCACCGCGTCGTTTGTCAGCGTCGGTCAGAAATCTGTTTAAAGGACTCCGGACCCGGCATGAGGTTCCGGAGCGTCATCCGCTTTGGTGGCTGCTTCTTTCAGAGCCGCTTCCCTTTCCTCGTCGTTCATCTCTTTCCATTCGTCGAGGCAGGGAGGGCAGCAGAATCCCACTTCTTTGCCCTTCCATTCGACCGTGAGCTCGGGGTCGATTCCTTCCTTCATGATAGGGCAGTGGGTGTTGATGACACCCTGAGCAGAACTGACTGGTGTGTCGCTGCAGCCGCAGGCGATCAGGCAGAACAGCAGGATGGGAAGGGCAACGTGTTTCATGAAATCTCTCCTGGATGGGCCGGTTCGGGCTGGACTATATCCGTCAGTCAACACCCGTCCAGAAAAGTCTCTCTAACCAGACCTGAACAGCACCAGATTCTCAGAATTCCGCTGATTCCTCTGCATCAATTCGTAATGAGTCTCAGGAGCATGGCCGGGTTTATGCTGATTTGACGGGGACAAAATCAGACTGTGCCGGCATTCCCGGAAATGAACAATCCGGATGATTGGATCCCGCTGTCAGAATCCGAATTTCGATCTGTTGTTTGGCCAACACCATAAAGAATTGAATCGTTAGATTAGAGTGGTACTATTCAGGATCCGTTCTAGTTGACAGATCCTCTTTCTGTTCAGGACTTTCAAGTCTGCAGTCTGTCGTCGGGTTCCTGACGACAGAACACCAGATCCAATCAGTAGACGATTGGCAGATTTCCATCGCACGATGGCGCCGATAGCAACTACTTCAGACCTTCAGCGATTTCTGATCTCAAGCCAGTTACTTTCACCTCAGCAGTGGAGTGACTCCGGTGCCGATGATGCTTTGGGGATGGAAGACGCCCTCAAGCAGCTGGAAGCAGATTCATTACTGACAAGCTTTCAGACGCACCGAATTCGCAAGGGGCTGACTGACGGGCTGGTTCTCGGCAATTATAAGCTTCAGTATCGCAACGCGTCCGGAAGTTTCGCGCGCGTCTATCGCGCCAGCACTCTGAATAACTCTCAGGTAGTTGCACTCAAGCTGCTGCGGGATCGATGGGCGGTTGACCCGGAGCATGTTTCGGGATTCCATCGGGAAGCGCGAATCTGCAGAGCGTTGAAGCATCCCAATATTGTCCCCATCCTTGACGTTGGGCAGCAGGGCAACTTCCACTACTTCACGATGGAGTTCATCGAAGGCGGCAACCTGCGGGACATCATGCGTATTCGCAAGGTCCTGAAGCCAGCGGAAGGTGCTCGTTGTCTTTACGAGATCTGTGCCGGGCTGGAGTACGCCTTAACCCACAGCATCACTCACCGAGACCTCAAGCTGACCAATGTCCTCATGACGTCTCAGGGACAGGCACGACTCGTCGACTTTGGGCTTGCCGGAGCGGACTCTCCCTCCATTGTCGGAACCAGTGACGACGTCCATCGTGCATTGGAGTACGCGTCTCTCGAACGTGGGACCAATGCCCCTGACAATGATCCCCGGAGCGATCTGTTTTTTGCCGGGGCGATGATGTACGAGCTTCTTTCCGGACAGTCTCCCTGGCCGCGAACACGAGACAGAGAAGAACGCAAACAACTGAGTCGCTACACGAATACACCCTCACTCTCATCCATTCGCCCGGACCTCCCGCGGAGTCTGACGATGATCTGCGAGACGCTGATGAGGGTCTCACCGAGCGAACGGTATCAATCGCCATCGGAAGTCATTGCAGATCTTCAGGTTGCACTCCAGGGACTGGACGCATGGACGGCTGCTGATGAGGAAACGCCCGTCGTGGAAGCTCCTGCGAGCGGTCCGTTCCGATTGCTGGTCGTGGACTCGATTCGCAAACGCATCCAGGCACTGAAAGACTACTTCAGTCGCCACGAATTCAAGACAGAGTTTGTCACCAGTCCTCAGGTGGCCATGGAACGTCTCAAGGGAAATAGACCGCCCGACGGAATTCTGATTCTTGCGGACAACTGCACAGATCAAACCATCGAGGGGTTCCCGCAGATGCAGGCGTATGGTCGATCCCGGAAAGTTCCCTGTCTGGCTGTCTTTCCTGAAGAACTCAGAGCACGCGTGGACAGCGCCATTCGTTCCACAAAGTACGGAGCGACTGAATTTCAGCCGGCCACTCTGCGAACGATTCGAACGCATTTCGAGTCCATTGGTCGTTGACGGCGTCACTGCACAGGTGACATGGCTCCTTCTCGCGGTGACACGCGGATTGGCGACATCTGTCCTTCAGGTGGCAGCTGAATCGATGGCCTCGTCACGGTGAGCGGAGACATCTGTCCTTCGCGGGGTGTCTGCGGACCGCGAATGTTCGGGGAATCTCCATCAGCGGTTTCTGGTTTTGTTACCGTTGTGTTCCGACTCTGCGGTTGCGTGGGCTGCATTTGTGGCAGCACGATGTGTGACGTTGGACGAAACAATCGACCAGGATCTTCTGAGCGACCCATCGCGCGAATTACTTTTAATTCTGCTCGCAGTGCTTCGTCGCTGTTTCTCTGAGGCAGGACTGTCTGGGGAGCAACCATGGCGTCAGTTCCAGGTCGTGCCGTTGGACCGGAGGCCGTGGGGGCCAGCACCATGCCACCCTGTTGCGGAGTGAGCTCAAAAACAAGGTTCTCCGGAATCATGGGAGGCAGCTCATCTGATCGCCGAGTCTCGCCAGGGAGCGGTGGGACCATCTCTTTGGGTTCACCAGGGAGTGACGCACGATTCAGTGTACCGTCATCATTGAGTTCCATGATGCCCAGCTCACGAGCAAGCCTCAGTCGAGCAGCCTGGTAGCTGAGCCATGTTCTCAGAAAGCTGTTCTGAGATTCTCTGAGTGCGGACGCCGCTCCCAGCAGGTTGAACGTCGTTGTCGGTCCCAACTGGGCCTGAGGGTTCTCAAGATCAGACTGAGTCTGGTCGACCTGCCCGATGGCAATCCAGAGTGCTCGACGCCGAATGCTGAGGCTGCGACGAAGAACATCAAGGTCTCGCAAAAGTGCTCGCAGACCAAGGTGCAGCGAGTCACGTGACTGAATGAAAGATCGTCGACTTCGCTGATAAGTGATGAGAGATTCGCGATAAGCATTCCGTTCCAGCAGCCGGGTGACAGGAGCATCGAACTCCAGCCCCAGTCTCAGGTTACTTGTCGGCGCACGAAAGTCAGCTGGATTGTTCCCGGATGTGCGTACGTCTCCAGCGGCCGTGACATCAAGCACAGACTGCAGCGCGTCAGCTCGTACCTGAATCAGTCGCCAGCTGTCGACCAGAGCAGCGCGGCCGTTCATGAAATCCAGCCGGTTGGTCAGCGCCATTTGATAGGCGTCGGGTGCGGTCAGGTCAACGGGTGAAACATCAACCAGGTCTGAGCGACAGCGTGCCTGAATCAGAGACAGCTGGTCCACCTTCAATCTCAGCTGACGCAGCCAGCTGATCAACAGGGAATGTGACTCTTCGAGAGTCCTGCGGGACAGTTCAGCTTCGATCTGATCAAGCTCGTCCTGATTCGGCAGCGTTGCTTCCAGCGTCTTGAGTGACTCCTCTTCCTGGCATTGGATATCTCTGTAGAACTCTACCACTGCTTTGTAATTCGATCCGAACTCGCGTTTGAATTCGGCTTCGCGATCCGGAGTGATCGCCTTCATACTTCGAAAGTCCTGCCGCGTTGACTGAAACAGCTGAATCACAGGTGGAACAATGATTCGGATTTCTGCGATGATTGCCTTCAGTGCGTCGGAGGTCAGTGGTTCGTTGTCTTCCGGCTGGTCTTCCGGCTGGTCCTCGCACGGTGGCTTGATGCCCTGGACTTCATCCTCAGGTTGCTCAACGCCAGGTAACCTCAGTTTGCCAAGACTCTGCTGCAGTTTGCTTCCACGTGTCTGAATGTCTCGGACCTCACGAGAAAAGAACTGAAACGGATCGATCAATCCCTTGTCCAGATCGATCGGTACATCGGGCGGAAGTCCAAGGGTCTGCGTCTTGAAGCGGTCTTTGGCAAGCTGAATGGAGTTTGCCTGAGAAAGAAGTGAAGCCTTTTGGGATTCCACGCTCTGTCGGAACTGGTAGACCTGAATCAGTGAGATGGCATTATTCTTCTCGCGAAGGGTGAGTTCATCGAGCGTCCGTTCAAGCAAAATCAGATTGTCGTTGGCGAATCGAAGCTCCTGCTCCTGTTGCAGAATGCCCAGGTAGCCACCAACGAATCCATTTCCGCCGAATGACTGAATGGACGTTCCGGCGCCACCGCGCTGAGGTCCGGCGACTCCCAGTTCACCAATCGTAACCTGAGTCAGAAAGCCCTGGCGAAACTGTGAATAGGCGCGAAGATTGCCGAGCAGTTTTCGTTCATCAAACGTCAGATTCTCCAGAGCAATGTCCTGACCCGCGCCTCGAAGCAGGGGCTGAATAAATGAAAAGTTTGCCAGTGACGCAGACAGATTGCCGTCTCCGCCTGTGAACTCGAACACGAATGAGTTGGCGAATCCTGCGAGTAACTGCCCTGCGGTCGCAAGGTTCTTCTGCGCCAGCAGGGCCGGGTTGGCGAGGCTGGGACGACCAAGCGTGTGCCGATTGTTTTCGAGTCCGGCGACATCACCGGGATTGGAAACGACCCAGCCACGCGAGACGGGGTCGTATGACAGAGTGGAGTTGGCAAGTTTGCCTCGATGCCGATATGACCCGCCATATCCGGCAAAGAGTTGTGTCTCCAACTGGAACCGTTCTCCCGAAACATCGAGCGCAGACAGATACATTGTCTCCAGCTGTGTCTGATGGTTTGGAGAATGCAGATAGGCGAGTTGAATTGCGGAATCCAGATCCAGCTGGACGATGTTCTGATTGCTGATGGCGACATAATCGGGCAGGTTGTCGCGCCATGCGGGGTTCTCCAGCATCCCTCGCGTGCCGTTTTCGTGCCAGTGCTGCCAGCCCTCCTTGCCGTTCACAAGATGCATGTACTCGTGGGCCGTGGGATCATCCTGTGGCATCGGAGGACAGTCTTCGCTGTTGTTCTCGTAGAATCGACTACGAGGATCCATGTCGACGCTGTATTCCGGAGTCCGCCAGCGCGGATCATGGTTGCGTTCTTCAATCGTCTGATAGGCTTCCTGATCAGCCTGGACGCGGTACTCGGAACGTGAACATCCGCAGAGCGTGCAGGCCAGCATTAGCGCACTGCAGGCACATGTCGCCACGGATATGGCGAGGGGCCATCGTTCTGTCCTGGCTGCCGCGTTCACGCAGTTGACCTTCCCTGATCACGAACCAACGCGTACTCCTTCCGCCTACTCAGAAAGTCCTAATGACTTCCGTCACCAACAAACGTGCACAGCATCCAGATCGTGGACACCAAATTGCGGCGAATCCTGTTCATCCAGCGTGTTCAGGACTTTTGCGTCCTGATGTGACAATCGGCGGGCGAACTCAGCGATTATCAAACGATCACAGTCGGCGCAGAGTGATTAACTGCAGCAGTCGGTGGACTCAGGCGTGACCCGCACAACCGACACGGTCTGTCGACCGTTCCTGTGGAACAGTCAAACTTTGCGGATCATGTGGGAAAGTCCGATTATTTGTCCAGTGTCGTCGGAAGCGTCCGGATCAGTGCTCGAACGGCCCAGCTGCTGGCGGCAATGGAGATGAACTGGTCCTTCCCGTGCGGAAAGCCGGATTCATAGTACGGCTGGAAGCCCTTCGCCCGAGTCTTTACATACCACGTACCATCATCGCGTTGATTCGCGAGGAGCCAGGACACGCCATTACGAACGGCGGTTTTCTCTGGTGCGACGCCACAGTCCATGATTGTCGCCAACACGGTTCCGGTTGCGTACGGGTCAGATTCCATATCGGTCTTCTGAGCCCAGCCACCATCTTCGCGTTGTTCAGATACAAGCTGTTCAACTGAGTCCTTCAGGACGTCGGCCTTTGCCTTCGTCAGACTCAGGATCCGCAATCGAAAGACACTGTCTTCCGTGTCCAGTGGCCTTGCATTAATGGCCCATTGACGCACCTTCTGAATTCTGGCCTGTTGCCGTTCATCGTCTGGATCGCCAAAGTCAACGATGCCCCTCAGTGCCACGTATGAAGTGGTAAACTCCTTGCCGTCGGTTGGTGGTCGGCGTCCTGCCTGAATCCAGTGATCTCGCTGCTCTTGATCCCCCGCAAGGTACGCGGCAACTGCGGCCGTCGTTTCATTGGGTTTATGATTTGCGGTCGAGAGGGCCCATAGAGCGTAACCCGCCGTCAGGATTCTGCCTCCCTGTCCCTTGCCTTTGCGGTAGTTCTCAAGGCCGCGATCGAGGTGTTTTGAGGTGTGCGTAATTTGGGCTGCCAAGACCTCACGACTCATCTCAAATTCTCGGTTCTGAGCCTCGTGCAGTGCCATGATCGGCAGGCCATGATTGTGGCAGGTGAAGCATTTGTTATGTTCTGTGGAGCCCGCTGCTCCTTTTTCGAGCCATGGCAGGCACCGCTGAATGGCATCACGAACGGCAGTTCTGTTCGGTTCTCCACCCTGAACAGAGGTGATTGTTATGGTCAGCAGGGCAGGGAGAAGGAAGGGTTTCATGCGTCTGTCCTGACTCAGGATCCTCGTG
Organism: uncultured Planctomycetaceae bacterium; assembly: GCA_913031625.1. GTDB lineage: Bacteria > Planctomycetota > Planctomycetia > Planctomycetales > Planctomycetaceae > Fuerstiella. Next base: position 22,139 of record CAJWGB010000025.1, read on the forward strand.
TGTCATTACCCACTATGTCGGGCCAAAACATAGCTGTCAAAGCAGTTGTACTGAATCGCTGGTCTGTTAGAACCACTGATGATGCGTTTGAGGAACGCGATCGAGACAGGCAGTGGATTTCGTTGCGGAATGGAAAACAAGATGGCACTTCGAACAGGACTGATGGGAGCCGGTTGGTTTGGCCGGGAGGCCCATCTGCGCAATCTGATGAAGATCGCGGACGTGGAGGTGACGGCAATCAGCACACGCAGTGATTCCGGGCAGCAGGCGGCCCGCGAAATCTGCGGAGATTCTCTGGCGTGTTATTCAGACTGGAGAGACGTCATCAACGCCGACGTGGATGCCGTCATCGTGGCACTGACTAATGATCAGCACTGTGAAGCGGCGGTTGCAGCGCTCGAAGCAGGTAAACATGTACTCTGTGAGAAGCCCCTTGGGTTATCGATCAGCGAATGTCGCCAGGTAATTGAGGCGGCTGAGGGAGCAGGTCGAATCCTGCAGATTGGTCATGAGATGCGACATCAGGCGCTTTATCAGAAGATGAAGGGAATGGTGACTGACGGCATCATTGGTGACGCCAGAATTATGTGGTGTCGCGAATACCGAGGGCCAATGCGTCCCGGTTGGCGATCCAGCGAAGCACTCACGGGAGGCATGCTGCTGGAAAAGAACTGTCACCATTTTGATCTGTTCAACTGGATCTTCGACTCGCCTCCTTTTCGGGTCAGTGCATTTGGTGGTCGCGATGTTCTGAAGGACACAGAGCTGCTGGACAATGCTCAGGTACTGGTCGAATACGAGGGCGGGCGACGAGCAGTCCTCGAGATCTGTCTGTTTGCTCCGTCCGGAGGCGATTGTGAGGTTGGCGTGCTTGGCACGGCAGGGCGTATCAACACATTCAACCAGGCCATTCGCCTTGAGCACCACCGGTTCGATCCCACTGAGACGACGGCACACGCTGTCCCTGATCCCGACGACGAAGCCGGGTTCAGGGATGCGTCGGGCCGGGTTGATCGCGGGATCAAGGCAGAACTGGAACACTTCGTTGAATGTTGTCGAACGGGACGGCAGCCACTTAACGATGGCCATGCGGCGCTTTCGAATGTGGCTGTCTGCCTAGCGGCGCAGCAGTCAATTGCAACCGGTCAGGTCGTATCCATTGAAGACGTAATTTCTGACCGCTGAACGATCAGGGTCTGCAGTGACGACAGCGTGACGGATCTGGTTAACACTGCGTCGGGCTGAGCGTCGGCGTGAAAGCGGTCACCAATTCTGCTCATTCGCCAGCCTGAGAGGACAGTCACTTTATAATGAGGATCAATCTGGCGAATGACTCCCGCTTCGTTCTGTTCAGCCATTCCAAAATCAGTAATGAGCAGGTCGAAGTGCTGCTGCCGGGCAAATAAGATCGTTTCTGCACCGCTCGTGATTTTCCTGATTCCATGGTGTCTCTCCGAGGTCTGGCAGAACAATCTGTGTTCCCTCGCCCTGGGGCGATTCCGGCAGTCCCTGCGCGGAGGATCAACAGTGTCATCGGCTGTTTGTTCAGATGTCGATGCCTCGTGAGTCTTCCAGCGACTTGTTTTGCCGGGGCCGGAGTGAATTGAATGAGTGTCTGGAAATCATTAGCGTTCTCCCCTTCACTCCTTCTTTCATTGAGCGTTCAAGATGCTGAAGTCAGAACTGATTCACCCGGAAATCTCGCAGATCGTGGCTCAGGCGGGCCACAGTTCAAAAATCCTTATCGCTGACGGCAACTATCCGGCCAGTTCTGCGATTGGCCCGGGGGCTCGTCTGGTCAGTCTCAACCTCGCCCCAGGTCTGGTTTCTGTCAGCCAGGTCTTTCGAGTTCTCCTAAGCGCTGTCCCGATCGAGGCCGTCAACACTATGGGAATGCCGGACGACGATCCGTACAAACTGGATACCGATCCGCCGGCATGGGATGAATACCGCGGGATCATCTCAGAGGCCGGTGCACCTCTTGAGCTCACACCGATCGAACGGTGGGATTTTTATGATGCCGTTGCCTCCCGTGATCATGTGCTCACCATACAAACGGGTGATCAGGCGCTTTGGGCAAACCTGTTGCTGACCGTTGGAGTGCGGAAAGCAGGAGAATGATCGGGCATGTAAAAAAACTGACTTTGAGGCTTATTCGCCTTCTGGTGTAGACTTCAGCCGCTGCGGAGATCCGCAGCGGTTTTTTTGTTCGCACTTACCCGGAACCCGTGACTCTGGAGCCATCCATGTCAGTCCGCTCAGTCATCTCATGCACACTTCTGTTGGTCGCCAGCACGACAGCGACGGCCCAGGATCGAATTCAGTGGAAGTTCTCAACAGGAGACACGCTCAATTACAAGATCCTGCAGAAGATGGACACCTCCACCAAACTCGGACAGCAGATCATCAAACAGTCCGTCCTTCAGGAGATTCAGATGTCCTGGAAGACAGTTGGAAATGGCGCTTCCAGTACGGTGATCGAACAGGTGTTTGATCGGGTGAAGCTGAAAATGGAGGGCGGCGCTGCCGGTGAAGTAAGCTTCGACAGCGCGAAACCTCAGGAGACTGACAACCCGGTCATTGCTGCCATGGCGAAGTCATTTTCCAGTATTGTCGGCGAGAAGTTTCAGCTCAACATGCGTCCAAGTGGAGCTGTGACTGACGTTAAAATCCCGAAGAAGCTGCTTGATGCAGTTCAGGATTCTCAGGCCGGTCGGGAGGGAGTCCTCACTGAACAGATGCTGAAGGACATGATGAAGAAGTCCGCAGTGATGCTGCCGGAGAATGCCGTTTCTGTGGGCGATAAATGGAAGACGAATCAGGACGTCGATATGCCGTTCGGAAAAATGAGCATCAACTCTGTGATGACCTATCAGAAGAAGGAAGATGGAATTGCCACAATCAATTTCACTCCGACCGTCACGATCAAGCCTCGGGAGGGGATTCCTGTGACAGTGGAACTCAGTAGTGCCGCCGGGCGAGGCCAGATCCTGTTCGATCTCAATAAGGGAGTCGTAAGTACGTCACAACTGGTTCTGAAGCTCGAATTAAACATCACGACCAATGGGCAGAAGATCCCTCAGGTGATTCTGAATGAGACCCTGATGAAGCTTTCCAATTAGAGGCAGTGCGAAAACCGATGCTGCGGATCGAAGACTCAGCAAATACCGTAATTGCCGAGCAAGCTGGATCGGTTCCCGGTTGAGGTCCGATTCCTGAGTCGGCTGAGTGATTAGAAACGCCGGACGAGATTCTCACAGAGAAGAACGTCAAGCGTTTTTTTGTGTCCCTCCGGTTTGCGCTTATGATGGGCTTCCTCCTCCCTGTTCTCGCAGAGTAGTGACGTGAAGCGGATCTTTTTGACACTGGCAGTCGTTGCCGCCATCCTCGTGATTATCACGATCGTGATGGGCCTGAGTATTGGTGATGCCACTCGGGTAGACCGTGCTGTCCAGCGAAGTGTGAGCAATCACTTCTTAATGGGGATGGCTGCGCTCGCCTTCTGTCTGCTTGTGCACGCGATCAGTCTGACTTATTTCATGGGGACCGGTCGATGGCTCGAAGAGACTTCGAATGCGTACTCACTGGGCGACTCGTATTATGAGTCAAGCAAGAAGATCAAATACGGAACTCTGCCAGGGCTGACTGCATGCGTGGTCCTGTTGATCACGACGGCGGGTCTGGGGGCGGTTGCGGATCCCGGGACAATGACCTCGCTCGGCAATCCATTCGGATTCACTGATGCCCAGATCCACTTTTTTGCGGCCTGCCTCACAGCCCTGATCAACGTGGGGGTGAACTTCTCCCAGTATGTCGCAATCTCCAGGAACTCGGCGGTTGTCGAACAGGTGCTTGCGGAGGTGCGACGAATCCGTCAGGAACGCGGATTGCCGGTTGAGTAGCGCGTTGTTTGCGCGTTGTTTGCGCGTTGTTTGCGCGGCTTGTGGTTACAGAGTCACTCTCAGCGACCGCAGTCGGACTGCCTGGAGTCAGTCAAACGGCAGAAATCGCCGGTTTGTCGAACTGGGGCGAGGCTGCCTGATCACTGACACCCGTCCAGTCCGTTCAATCCAGAATATCTCTTTCTGGCCTGTCGATGATGTCGGAGAATGGGTTAAGAAACGGGTCGGCGGGATTGCCGTTCTGCTCTGCAGATCAGGATGTCCGGTGCTGTCCCTGAACAGAAACGACCGTCAAACGGGACGGCGGGGTGCGCAGTCAGAACATGAAGTACGAAGTGAAACGAACAGCAGCCTGTTTGTTGTTGATGTTAACGACGGGTTGCACCTGGCCAGGTACGGCTGCCCGGCAATCGGTCGTGACGGCGTTGCCCGTTGAGGCAGCACCACGGTTTCGGCTGTTTGAAGATCGCCCCGCAGTTTCGACTGTGTCGCATCAGCTTGAGCCACGGGTGGAACTGGTTGACGAGCGAAGTGATGAAGAGCAGCGTTATTATCCGGGCGAAACTCACTCGGCTCATTCTGCCGACGCGATCACAGTGTTGCCGATGGAGAGTTTTGAGCCTCACCTGCAAGAGGTACTGAGTGAAGCAACCATCCGGTCGCTGGATGATGCTCTGGCATATCAGTCCATCAGGATCCACGTTACGTCTCTCCATGCAGCACTGGATGAGAGGGCGCGAGCGGAAAAGGATCATCTCATTGCTGCCGGTCGACTTGATGATGAGGCTGCGAAAGAACTCGATGAATCAGAGGAACGCTGGAAGCAGGATGGAGATGGTCAGGTGGCGCGATTCATGTTCTGGCACGCAGTTGTCGAGCCATTGAAGACACGAGCGGCGCGAAAGAACCGAGATAAGAAGCTGACACTGGCGTCTCAGACCATTCCGGTTGCCCTGACAGAAGGTAAGAAATCAGGCTGGAACGGCTGCCTCCAGGCAACTGTACGGCTGCAGCCCACGTCCGGAGTCACTCGAGAAATCCCTGTTTCAGTCCACGTCACGGCTCCTCGTACGGATCACGAGACAGTTGATCAGCAGATTCGGAGTCTCGTGGATTCAATGGTCTCAGAATTTGGGCATAAACTTGGTCAGGCAGAACGGGCTGATGAGTCGTAACAGAGGTGGTTGTCTGTGGATTTTGTAATTGTGGGCTTTCCTGCCACGCAGGCCATGGTTTCGTGCTGATCACATGAATTATGATTGACCACTCAGGGCTATCCAGAATCTCAACGCCTGAACAGGCAGCCGGTTGTGAGGATGAAGGACTCTTCCTTTCACAATTCAAATCACCTGATTGGAATCAGTCACGCCGTTGATCTCTTTGAACAGTCCGATCTGTTTCAGGAGATTGACAACGACACTGTATTGCGGTTGTCTCAACTCGGCGGGGCACCTGGCTTTTCGAATACACGCAGCATCCTGAAGTCCACCGGCATTGAGACACGCCGGCTCCTGTCGGAGACAGTAAGTCCCCATGATCTTGCCTGTCGACTCCTTCAGTGCCTTGAAGCTGACAGTGGTGTTGCGGCTGGTGATTTCGATCAGATTCTTCTTTGCCATTCTCACACCGACCCGACAGCGGCCGATGAGATGGCTCATACGCTGGCGATGCGAGTTGGGCTTCCGGAGTCGTCAGTTACGGGATTCAACTTTGGCTGCTCCGGTTACCTGAAGCTGATGGATGAGGGAGTTCAGCTGCTCGTCAACAAACCCGCAGGTTCCCGAGTCGCACTGTTGACGGTAGAGACTCCTGAGTTCTGGCACGATGCAGCGGATCGACTCTTCTGCGGAATTGTCTCGGCCGGAGCAACCGCAACGATTCTGGAGGCAGGACGAGGTCTGCCGGTTTCCGCTGTCCGTAGTGATGACTTTGAAGTGCCGGCCGGTTGTCGGCCCAATCCCGCTCCGCTGTTCCACAGGGAAACGGCGGATGTTTTCGATTTCAGGGGCCAGCCATGCAGAAGAACGGTGATGCGAATGAACGCTGAGCCGGTGTTCCTGAATGGCATAGAGCTGATGCTGGATAATCTGAGATCGGCATTGCTGTCACTCGATGTGGAAGAGGGGCAACGAATTGTCGTGGCCCCGCATCAGCCGAGTGGAAAGCTGTTGAAGGCACTGATCGCCGCCGCATCTCAGGAGTTTCCTCACCTTGAGTTTCTGAATAACCTCAGAGGGTTTGGAAACACAATCTCGTCGTCGGTTCCCACTCTTGTCACTCGCCTGCCCGAAGTGCTGGCCGAAAACGGTCTGGACCCGATTACGGAAGGTGACCACGTCGTTCTGCTGGCCGCTGGAATCTGCATGGATGAAATCGCAGACCATATGTCGGCCGGCCACGCCTGCGTCCACTGGAAGGCGAATGCTCTGAATGTCAAACCGGATTTTCGCGAATCCGGAATCGTTCACGCTGCCTGAGGACGCAATGATCTGAGTCCGACCATCGCTTCGCGCTCTACCGCGTCCATGCCAGCCAGCGGGCAAACAGTCGTTTGACGAATGGTGTCAGTCGGGTGCGATTGTATAAGTCTCCCAGTCGGCGGATTGCCTCCGCCTGCGTCGGGTACGGGTGAATCGTACTGCCAATTGCTGACAGACCAACGCCTTTCGCCAGTCTGAGAACCTTCTTCCACTTTGGAACGCGTCGGTTGAGCGTCATTGCCAGGGTGATCTCATTGATCATGTTGCCAGCGTCTTCAGCAACAATGGTCGCGCCCACGATCTCGTCGGTTCCCCTGCGCACGTGTGCTCTCACGAAGCCGTCTGTTTGTCCATCGAGAACTGCCCGATCCACGTCTTTGAGATCAACCGTAAAGGTGTCCACTTCGATTCCGTCAGCACTGGCTGCTTCCGCGGTCAGGCCAACGTGAGCGAGTTCCGGCGATGTGTAGGTGCACCAGGGAATTGTGAGTGCACTCGCTTTCGCGCGGCCGTGAAACAGTGTGTTCTGAATGACGATTCGTGCGAGGAAATCGGCGGAGTGAGTGAACTTGAATTTGCTGCACACATCGCCCGCTGCGTAGATGTTCCTGTTTGACGTTTGCAGACGGTCATTGACTTTGATGCCGGTCCGTTCGTCAAACTCCACACCAATTCCATCAAGATTGAGGTCGGATACGTTGGGACTGCGTCCGATCCCGACGAGCACTTTGTCGACGACAACCTCGTGCTCGCTTCCTCCCTGCTCATAGACGACAGCTGTCCGGCCGTCCTGCTGCTTAAGGCGTTTGGTGGTGGCCTTGAGCTGAAAGTCGACTCCGTCCGTCGTCATGGCATCCTGAACGATGAGTGCGGCGTCCGGGTCCTCTCTGGCAAGGATGTGATCCGCCATCTCAATCTGAGTCACAGCGCATCCCAGACGAGCGAAACTCTGAGCCATTTCGCTGCCGATCGGTCCGCCACCGATCACTGCCATACTCTTAGGGAGTTCTGTCAGTGAAAAGACAGTCTCGTTGGTTAGCGCACCACACTCTTTTAAGCCGGGAATCGGAAGTTCTGCAGGACGAGCGCCCGTACAGATGACCGCGCGGCGAAACTCAAGTTCCTGACCGGCGACTGAGACTTTGTTGTTGCTGACGAAACTGGCTGACCCCTGGTAGACATCAATTCCGAGATCGGAAAAACGCGCGACCGAGTCGTGATGGCTCATGTCTGCGCGGAGCTTTCGCATGCGATCCATGGCGGTCGTAAAATCGGCCTGCCAGTCTGCTGGAACATTCACTCCAAATTCAGCGGCCTTCCTCACGGCCGCTGCCGCGCGGGCGGCGCTGATCACTCCCTTCGATGGAACGCAGCCAACATTGAGGCAGTCGCCCCCCATGAGCTCTCGCTCAATCAGGGCAACTTTCGCGCCGAGGCCTGCTGCACCTGCAGCGGTGACAAGTCCGGCCGGTCCGGCTCCAATAACAACAAGGTTATAGCGGCCCTCGGGAGTCGGATTCACATAGTCTGAGGGAGCAACTTCTGACTGCAGCTTCTGATTGTGAGCGTCGAATGGCTGCAGCTGGGGAAGGTCGGACATTGATGATTCCATGCATTTGTGAAGCGGTTCACAGGTTATGACGCCACCTGCCGCGTCTGTCTTACTTCGTCACCATGCACAAAAAAGCCCCGAACTCAGGGAGTTCGGGGCGACTGTTTGAGTGAGTGAAACGCACCTATGCGTATTCGCGATTCTTAACCAGGCCTGGATACGGAATTGGATACTTTCCATCGGCTTTTGGCTGAAGAGGTGAATCACTTTCCAGAGTCAGCTGGTCGATGCCCGGAGCAAATTCGTGTTCATTGTTCATCATTTCATCCAGCGTGATCGTCTGACCGGTATGAGCCGCCCAACGTCCCATGCTGGTGACCAGACTGGCCATACAGCCTCGCTGAACTTCATTGTACGGCTTGTCTTCACGAATGGCTTCAATGAGATGTTCCCATTCTGCCTGGTAGGGGTTGTGTCGTTCCGGCTGAGGATACTCCCATGCCAGATTTGCGGCATCCATCGCATGCCCCTTGTAGATGCGAGCTCGCGACGGCCAGTGAGACTGAGAACTGATGACGCCCAGTCCCTTTGATCCGTGAGCATAGCTTGCGAATTCGGAATGGCAGCCTGGAATTGTTCGGCCATTCATGAAGAACTTCGTTCCATCCTCGAAGGTGTACTCAATCGAATAGGTATCGAAATTCTGATCCACGCTGTCGCCACGATAGTGCCGACCACCAGACGCTTTCGCTTCGACAGGCCATGCATTCTTCATCCAGCAGGATTCGTCAATGTTGTGAATCAGGAAGTCACTGACTGCTCCGCCACTTAGCCACAGGAATCCATGGAAGTGTTTGATCTGATACATCAGATCACTCATCTTGTCATTCGCCGGTTTAGGGGGAACAGCCGCAGAACCGGTTGGACCTGCCATGCGGTAGGCTCGCAGCAGGTTGATCTCTCCCAGCTCACCATTCTGGATTCGTTCAAACAGCTCACGACGGGCGTCACAGTGTCGGCACATGAGGCCAACAGCAACCTTCAGGTTCTTTTCCAGAGCCTTCTCATTCAGTGCCAGCATCCTGCGTGTGGCAGGCCCGTCGACCGTGACCGGTTTTTCCATGAACACGTTCAGGCCACGTTCGATAGCGTACGTGTAGTGTACCCAACGAAATCCAGGTGGAGTTGTCAGGATGACGATGTCGCCCGGACGCAGGACATCCATTGCTTTCTTATAAGCATCAAAGCCGATGTACCTGTTTTCGTCAGCAACATCGAGGCGGCCGTTTTCGGAGAAGTTTTTGGCAAGATTGCCGTGACTGTTTTTGAGATTGCTCTCAAACACGTCTGCCATTGCAACCATCTTCAGTGGGCTGTCGACAGACAGAGCGTTGGTTGCTGCACCTGTGCCACGTCCACCGCAGCCGACCAGTGCGAGTTGAATTGTATTGTCTTCATCCGCGTAAGCCCGCGCAGGGAGCGCTGATGTGAGTGTGGCGGCGGCAGCGCCAGCGGTTGCAGATGTTTTTAAGAAACTGCGACGGGAAGGATCGCCAGTCATGGAGAAACTCCGAGTTAAGAAGGAATAATCTGAATGCTGACGGGTGTCGCCAGAAACTCGATTATTGAGTTTTCCGAAACGATTTGGAAGCCGCCGACACACTCCCGAGCAGTTCGCAGCGGGAATTGGTCTGATCGACGGAACACTGTCGACCTGCGGAATCCATGACATTAAACTGGATTGCCATGATCAGATCCCACAGGAATATTCCGCACCTGTCTCGCCGGGCTGCTCTTCGGCAGTCGGCAGTGGGATTTGGTTCGCTCGCTCTTTCCAGCCTGCTGGCTGAAGAATCAAATGCAGCCGTACGCAGGGATCTTTCGATCCAGCCGCCACATTTTGCACCGCGTGCGAAACGCATCATCTTTCTGTTTATGCACGGTGGACCGTCGCAAGTCGATACCTTTGACTACAAACCGCAGCTTCAGAAAGATGACAATAAGCCGCTTCCGTTTGCGAAGCCGCGAGTCGTGTCTGCGGCAACCGGTAATCTGCTGAAGAGTCCATTTCAGTTTCAACAGCACGGGCAGTCCGGCGCATGGGTCAGTGAACTGTTTCCCAATGTGGCTCGGCATGCGGATGATCTGACCATTGTCCGCTCCGTTCACGGATCCAATTCACGGCATGGAGCGGCTCTCCTCGAGCTGCATACCGGAAGCGACACCTTCGTCCGTCCAAGTCTGGGAAGCTGGCTGGGCTATGGACTGGGAACTGAGAATCAGGATCTTCCGAGTTACATCACCATCTGTCCGTCGCTGACACACGGTGGAGCCAATAACTGGGGATCCGCATTTCTGCCTGCAGTCTATGCGGGAACCCCGATGGGGAATGCAGGTACGTCGTCTGATCAGGCCCGGATCCCATTCATTGAAGGGACAACGAAATCAGACCTGCAGCGGCTTGAGCTGGATCTGCTTGGCAGATTAAATCGCCAGCGCTTGACCGAGACTGGTCCGGATTCCGATCTTGAAAGTCGAATCGAGTCTTTTGAACTCGCCTTTCGACTTCAGCGCGAAGCTCCTCTTGTTCAGGACATCTCTGCAGAGACCAAAGAGACGCTGGACGCTTATGGAGTCAATTCCGGTCCCACAAAGGACTTCGGCCTGCAGTGTCTTATGGCGCGTCGGTTCGCCGAACGTGGCGTCAGGTTCATTCAGCTGTCACATAGTTACAAGTGGGACCAGCACGGCAACCTGAAAGCGGACCATCGTCGGAATGCAATGGAAGTCGACCAGCCCATCTCTGCGTTGCTCACTGATTTAAAGGAACGCGGTCTGCTGGAAGATACACTTGTATGGTGGGGAGGAGAGTTCGGGCGGACTCCGGTCGCTCAGGGGCGTGACGGCCGCGACCATAATCCTCACGCCTGCACGATGTGGTTCTGTGGGGGTGGAATGAAGCCCGGAATTCAATACGGTGAAACCGACGAATATGGCTACTACGCGGTCAGGGACAAGGTTCACTTCCATGATCTGCATGCCACGATTCTGCACCAGATGGGCCTGGACCATACCAAACTCACGTACCGTTACGCGGGCCGGGATTTTCGGCTGACCGACGTGCACGGTGAGATTGTTCATGACATCCTGGATGCCTGATCGTGCGACGTATTGCGACAAACGAGGGAAATACACGGGCATCTGTCACGTCGCGGGCGTTCAACACGGATGCCGAGCTGATGGCCGCACCCTGGTGCGGAGGCGGTCCTGAAACAGGACTTGCCTGATTATTCTGGTGACGAGTCGTCCATAACGATACGGAATCCGTTCGTCTGGCTCGTCGCCGTTTCAATACCGTCGTGGCGACCGGAACTTCGGCAACTCAAGGCTGTATTGTACCAGCTGCCTCCTCGAACAACCCTCCACTTTCGTGGACCGTGACTTTGTGCCATCGGATTCGAATAGGCGTCTTCTGCAAACCAGTCGTTGCACCATTCACCGACGTTGCCATGCATGTCAAACATCCCAAACTCGTTGCGTCCGAAGCTTGCGACAGGAGCGGTGAAGGCGTGGCCATCGTCCCACGGTGCAGTCCCTGATGCTCGTGCAAAGGATTGCCGCAGCGAATGGTCATTTGTATTTGCGTATTTTTGAAGGGTTTCCGGTCGGTTACCTGTGCTGAAGACTGTCTGCGTACCGCCGCGGCAGGCGAATTCCCATTCTTCCTCTGTTGGCAACCGAAAACGCTTACCGTGCTTCCTCGACAGCCAGTCGCAGTACGCCAGTGCATCAGCGTGACTCACACAAACGACCGGATGCTCTTCAGTCTGCGGAAACCCCGGTTCTCGCCAGTTGGTGTCAGGATCCAGCACGACCTCCCCCGTGTTGAGATCAAGACGATTGCTGCCGGCAGCATTCTGCTCTGCCTCTGTCACGTAGCCCGTGTCTTCCACGAAACGACGAAACTGTCCGACGGTGGTTTCGGTCTGACACATCCAGAACGGCTGCTGGATGCTCACCGTGTGGGGCGGCATTTCCGCCTGACGATACTGCAGCGGCACAGTGGCTACGGCTGACCCCATCTCGAATGATCCCGCAGGGATCAGGGTCATCGAGTGCTCACTGAATTGGTGAGTGGGGCCTGCCGATTTGACCGTTGCCTGATCGGCGAATTCACCAGAAGAATCGGTTGAAAGAATCTGGCTGTCGTTCAGCCGGCAGCCTGTCAGAATGATCAGACAGACGCAGGCGACCAACGCGCACGAAGACGTCAACCATTGTGAGTGTCGAGGCTGCATCTCTGAGGACATTGCCTCAGGCTATTCTTCTTCCGGAAAGTCCGGAGCTCGTTCCACCTCTTCCGGAATGGCTTTGCCACTGAGGAAGTCATCGATCTCCTGCGCCTTCTGAAGGTCGGCTTTCGCTTCGCTGTTTCGGCCTTCTGACTGGTGCTCATCTGCTCGTGCACGGTAGGCTTTGGAGACGACCTCATCGAAGCGTTGAGCGGACTCGAAGTCTGAAATGGCCTCGTCGTACTGCTTCAGGGCGAACCACGCGTCTCCGCGGGCAGAGAACGCATCCGATGTTTGAGCGATGATAAGAGATTCATCCAGGTCCGAGATGGCTTCCTTAATCCTGCCAGTCTGCAGATATGCCTTCGCTCGACCTGTCAGTGCTTCTGTGTTGCCAGGGGAGAGTGCCAGCACGCGACCGTAGTCCTGCATCGCCATGTCGAGTTCGTTGCCAAACATGAGGTGGTCCGCACGAAGCAGCCATGCCTCTACATTTTCGGGCTGCAGACGGGCCTTTTCCGAATACGCATTCAGTCGTGCCAGCCACTTCAGGCGAATGGTGTCTTCACTCGCTTTGTCGAAGGACTCCTGCTTCAACAGTGCCTCACGGCGATTCGTGAGCCAGCGTGCGTTGAGTGGTTCGATTTCAACTGCTCTTGAAAACGATTTGGCAGCTGAGGCAAATTCTTCCTGCTGCATGTATACAAGCCCCGAGTTGTTCCATGCTGTCGCGTAGTCCGGTCGGACTTTGACGGCCTGGTTGAGGTCAGCAATTGCGTCCTTCATCTTGTTCAGCTTCATGCGGGCGAAGCCTCGATTATTCCACGCATCGGCATACTTCCGGTCGGCTTCAATGGCCTTTGCGAATGCGGATTCAGCTTTCTTGTTTTCTTTTGCCGCGAGGTAAGCCAGTCCCTTGTTGTTCCATGCCTGCGGGAACTTTGGATCCAGTTCCAGAGCTTTGTCAAAGTCGCTCATCGCTTCGTTTGACGCACCGTGTGTCATCAGGAAGTAGCCGCGAATGTTGTATAGTCGAGCATCTTTCGGGCTGGCGGCGATGGCAAGCGAGAAGTCGGCCTGAGCGTTCGCGTTCTCGCCCATCAGCACGTAGACGTCCGCGCGAGCGTGAAAGAGTCTTGCATCCTGTGGATCGAGTCCGATCGCCTGGCTCAGCGCCTGAATGGCAGAAGCAAGCTGCCTCTGATTCGTGAGGTCCTGTGCCTTTTTAAGAAGGTCCTCAACAGCTTTGTTGCTGATGTCCTTCTTTAGTTTTGGCGTGCTGGCCTTTCCCTTGGACGGATTGTTAATGGAGAGCGGCACGCCGGCCTTGGACTCGGCGTCTTTGTCGCTCTTTCCACATCCGGAAACGGTAATTGAGGCCAGACACAGCAATATTATGAACGGGCGCATACTGTTCGCTCCATCGAACGGTTGGCGGAATTTGGGCGAGTTTCTACGCGGAAACCGCGATTTGTGTCAATGTCGGCTCCGGGAGCTCTCCTGACAGTCACCGAATCCCGAGCACTTCGGGTGTAAATCACTGCGCTTTCTGTGATTCTGTCGCGGCTCTGTCTGGCGAGTCAGCGGATTGCGGCGAATCCTGCGGCCTGGCTACGAGGAGGGCAACTCCCAGAACGGCTACAACGGATCCGGTGATGGCCCGCCGAGTGATCTGCTGCTTCTGGAAGTACCACACCAGAGGAATTGCAAACAGCGGCGAGACGTTCAGCAGCGTAATACAGACCGCGACAGAGCAATGAGCCTGGCATACCTGCGACAGCCAGATCCCCAGCCATGTGCCCATCGTTACTGCCGGGAGAAAGGCTTTGAGCAGTCCGGGGCGGCGAATCTCAGTCATAAGTGAACGAGTCCGCTTCAGACACAGCAATACGATGACAGCACCGACAGCGGCGACTACGAGCCGAATAAAGGCTGATTCGACTGGCGTGCAATAGGCCAGTCCTTTCTTGGCAAAAATCTGTCCGACTGCCTGGCAGACGGCCCCCATGACTCCGAAAAAGATGCCGGCTTTGCGTGAACCAGGGTACAGTCCCGGTGCTTCGCTGGCCGCTCCCTTCTCTGAGACCACCCATGCGACAGCGGAGACAGTGATTAACATCCCTGCAATGTTGACCAGGGTGAGGTGCTCCTGTAGAAAGATCCACCCGAGGGCCGCTCCAAACAATGGTGCGGTCGTAAACACCACGAGGGATTCTCTGGGGCCCAGGATCTGCAGGCTCCGGAAGTAGCAGGTGTCTCCGAGTGTGATTCCGATGACTCCGCTGAATCCCAGCCACAGCCATGCTGATGTGTGAGCGGGCAGCCAGCTTTCCGAATGTCCCAACAGGAAGATGACGCCCAGCTGAATCAGCAGAAAGGCACTGGCAATCACATTCTTGCTGCAGTTCATCTCCCATGCGGAGAGTCGCACTCTGCCGTATAGCAGGCTGGCGACTGCCCACAGCAGAGCTGCAGTCAGAGCGGCGGTTTCTCCAATTCCCATGGTGGCTCGTCTCGAAACAGAAAGATAACGGCATCCTCCTGCCCGTTTGAGCGATTTTCGAGCCTCGTGTGCCGGGATTCTCAGTTTCCCGACGCAGGATGCTGTGATTCTCATCAGACGCTCGCCAGACGTCTTGATCGGTGAGCGTCCCGCCGGTACATAGTTCCGCATTCTTCCATTCGAATCGCGATCACTCTCATGGCCGTTCTTCTACAGTTACTTGATGGAGTCAAAAGCTACGCTGACCAGCAGCTGCTGGACGGCGCCAGTGTCACCATTCATGACGGAATGAAGGTGGGGTTTATCGGACGAAACGGTGCCGGGAAGTCCACGCTGCTCAGAATTCTGCTCGGAGACGAAGAGCTGGACAGCGGGGAAGTCATTCGGGGTTCTCATCTGAAAGTGGGATACCTTCGTCAGCACGATCCCTTC
>CAJWGB010000026.1 GCA_913031625.1 uncultured Planctomycetaceae bacterium
TAAGACGATTCGCCTTGGTGTTCTTGTTCTGATCTGTGGAGCACTTTTCTTCACGCTCAAAATGACCTTCATCAATATTCGTGCCTTCAAGCACGCGATCATGGTGACGGCCGGGAAGTACGACAATCCCGAAGACGAAGGCGAAGTGACTCACTTTCAGGCACTCACCGCCGCACTTTCGGCGACAGTTGGACTGGGGAACATCGGTGGTGTCGCAGTCGCGGTTTGCCTCGGTGGGCCGGGAGCCGTTCTGTGGATGATCCTGGCCGGGTTCCTCGGCATGACTTCCAAATTCGTCGAATGCACATTGGGACAGAAGTATCGCGAGGAGCGACCGGACGGCCGCGTGATGGGTGGTGCCATGTATTACCTGTCCAAAGGTCTCGGTGAAATGGGACACGGCGTACTGGGCAAGGTGCTCGCGGTGCTGTTTGCAATTCTCTGCGTTGGGGGTTCCTTCGCCGGAGGCAACTCGTATCAGGTGAACCAGTCTCTTGGAGCCGTCGGGACAGCTGTGCCGTTCTTTGCTGCACCCACCGAGGCTGAAGATGCGGCAGCGGCGGACGATCAGGCTGTTGAAGAACAGGCTGACTATCGGTGGGTCTACGGCCTGATTATGTCTGTTCTCGTTGCAGTGGTCATCATCGGTGGCATTCGCCGCATTGCCTCAACGGCTGAGAAAGTGGTTCCGGCAATGTGCGGGCTGTACGTTGCGGTGGCACTGATTATCCTCCTGAAGAACATTGGTGCAGTACCAGCCGCTATGATCCAGATCGTGACTGATGCATTTACAGGGGCAGCAGTTGCGGGTGGGTTCGTTGGTGTTCTTGTCCAGGGATTCCAGCGAGCCGCGTTTTCAAACGAAGCCGGAGTTGGTTCGGCGGCGATCGCGCACGCAGCGGCGAAGACCGAGTACCCCGTTCGAGAGGGTGTCGTTGCACTTCTTGGACCCTTTATTGACACCGTGGTCATCTGCACCATGACTGCACTTGTGATCATTATTACGGGAGCGTGGGATCCCAAGGCACATCCCGAATGGGAAGCTCAGATCAAAGGCGAAGAAGGGGCTGCCCTTACACTGAATGCAATGGACTCTGAGATCGGTGGTGTGAAGTATGTGCTGGCAGTGGCTGTTGTCCTGTTCGCATTCTCAACCATGATTTCATGGTCGTACTATGGGGAGCGATGCTGGGCGTATCTGTTTGGTGACGGCAGCTCGATGGTGTATCGAATAATATTCGTGGTGTTTACCTTTATGGGGTCGATCATCTCGGCTAAGAACGTCTTCGACTTCGGTGACCTGATGATCTTTGGTATGGCGATCCCGAACATTATCGGCGTAGTGCTGCTCTGTGGCAAAGTACGCAAGGATATGGATGAGTACTGGGACAAGCTCCAACGAGGTGAGTTCAAGCCCGTGGAGAAGACTGAATCGGCGGACTGACCGTTGTTCGTGATTGTACCATCTACGCCTCTCTGACTGGTTCTGCATGCAACTGACTGAGTCAGATCTGATTCTGGTGACCGGTGCGACCGGACTGGTTGGCAGTCACGTGGTCGAACAGGCGGCACAGCGTGGACTGAGAGTCCGCGCTCTCTGTCGCGCCGACTCAGAGACCGAGTCGCTGCGTCAGACGGCGACCGAAATCGTAACCGGAGACCTGTCAGACACAGGGTCGCTATCGACGGCGACAAAAGACGTGTCCGTAGTGGTTCATTGTGCGGCAAAGGTCGGAGACTGGGGGCCAACCGACGAATACCGTCGTATCAATGTCGACGGCACTCGCAGTCTCATGGACGCTGCGCTCAATGCCGGCTCGCTCCGGCGCTGGATTCAGATCAGTTCGCTGGGGGTTTACTCCGGTCAGGATCACTATGGCACTGATGAGTCGACGCCTCCCAATACAGACGGGATCGACGGCTACACGTTAACGAAAGTCGAGTCAGAACTCCTCGTGCAGGAATATATTCGCGACCGTGAACTGCCCGGCGTGATTCTGCGGCCCGGGTTCATCTATGGTCCACGCGATCGAACGGTGATGCCGCGGCTGATGGAAAAGCTCAGCACGGGCAGGTTCGCCTATCTGGGCAACCACGACAAACTGATGAATAACACGTTTGTCGGCAACCTGTGCGAGGCAATCTGGCTGGCTGTTGAAAAGGACGAGGTCCTCGGGGAAACATTCAATATTCGGGATCCTCGAGCCGTCAGCAAGAAGGAGTTTATGGATACTGTTTGTTCGGCCGCAGACATCAAGCCACCCACCAAAGTCGTGCCGCTGCATATTGCGAGATTCATTGCATGGCACATGGAGACCCTGTGGAAGCTGCTGGGCAAAAAGACGGCTCCCCTTGTGAATAGTGCACGCATCAAGTTCCTTGGGCGGAATCTCGACTTCTCCATTGAGAAGGCGATTCACGAACTCGAATACTCACCCTCAACAGATTTCTCAGACGGGATGTCTGAAACTGTGAACTGGTTTACCAGTCACTCCTCCTGAAACCACGGTCATTCAATGCGACAGTTCTGCCTTCTCTTCGTCTGCCTGTTTCTGTTCCCATCTACCAGTTTGCAGGCGGATAAACGACCCAATATCGTATTCCTGCTGGCGGACGATCAGGCAGTCCGATCGATGGGCTGTTATCACGCACCCGGCGCCCGCACGCCGCACCTGGACCAGCTCGCAAAAGAGGGGATGGTCTTTGATGCCCACTACGATACGACAGCCATCTGTATGGCAAGTCGTGTCAACATTATGACCGGTCGCTTTGAGTACCGCACAGGCTGCAACTTTGAGCACGGACCACTTATCCAGGAGTTGTGGGATCGCTCCTACCCAATGCTGCTGAGACGAGCCGGGTATCAGACGGCCTTCGCCGGAAAATTCGGCTTTGTGGTGGCTCCTGAACCCGAGGGCAAAGGCAGTCTTCCCGAGTCCGATTTTGATGCGTGGGGAGGTGGACCGGGGCAAACGAGTTACAACACAGCTAAGAATAAGTCGATGGCAGTGTACGCGAAAGAGTATCCTCATTCGACGCGGTCTTATGGCGCTTTCGGCCGAGACTTCATTCGGAAAGCGGCAAAGAGTGATCTGCCCTTCTGTCTTTCGATCAGTTTCAAAGCACCTCATCACCCTGTTCAGCCGGATCCGGAGTTTGATCACGTCTACCAGGGAATGACATTTTCAAAACCCACAAATTATGGACGGCAGGCGGGGCTGCATTTCAGCCGCCAGAGTCAGCAGGGGCGTCAATACGAACGCTTTGATAGCTGGCACTACAGAGATGACTATGACAAAACGATAGCACTCTACTACCAGCAGATCTTTGCAATTGATGTTGCCGTGGGCATGATCCGAACGGCGCTTGAGGAGGCTGGTGTTTCTGACGATACAGTCGTGATCTACACGTCTGACAATGGGTTCATGAATGGAGCTCACGGATATGGAAGCAAAGTGCTTCCTTACGAAGAGTCCTCACGTGTGCCGCTGATCATGTACATTCCGGGGCATGAAAACAGCGGACAACGCCTGAGGTGTCAGTCACTCACCGGGAATGTGGACTTTCTCCCGACCATTCTGGAACTTGCCGGTGTCAACGTTCCACCTGGGGTCGACGGAAAAAGTCTGTTGTCCCTGTATGATGACCCGAAGAAGACAACGCATCAGTCGCTTCCGTTGATCAACGTGTGGGGGCCTCCCGCCGTCCACAGCCTGGCGGTTGTGACTGCCAACGCCAAATACATCTATTGGCCATGGGCGGAAGGCAATTTTGAGCCTGCCGAAGAACTGTACGATCTTGAGCAGGACCGCATGGAACTCAGCAACATCGCGAAGGCACAGTCGCGAAAGGGCCAACTGCTGGAGATGAGGGCTCTGTATGACCGTTGGCATAAGGACTGGGTCGATCGAGGGCTGAAGTTTCATCGGTACCAGCCGTTCGACACCATCTTTGATCGAATGGTCGACTGGCAGAAGAAACGCGTCCTCTATCAGCTTCGCTAATCGCTGTTGGATGGAATAACCACACAGGTACAGAGAGAGACTTCCCGGAGCCCATCTCTGTGTACCTCTGTGTTCTCTGTGGTAAAATCGCACCCTCCGGCCTGTCTTAAGGTGCAAACCACATGACTCGTGCTCTCATTCTTGCTCTTGCCCTCACCTGTGTGGAGTCAACCTCAGTTGCCCAGGAACGACCCAATATCGTCTTCATCCTCGCCGATGATCTTGGGATTGGCGATGTCAAATGTTACGGAGGCGACCGTTGCCTGATTGATACTCCCAACATTGATGCACTTGCCAGTGGGGGGGTGAGATTCACGGACGCCCATGTGAATGCGTCCGTCTGCATGCCCACTCGAACGGCCATCATGACCGGGCGGTATCCCTGGCGATTCCCTCGCTTCATGCAGGGAGGTCCATGGGGGTATGTTGGCTGTCGCTACAGTCCGGACACATACACGCTTGCCGACATGCTGGCCTCAGCCGGCTACCGCACGGGCTATGTCGGGAAGTGGCACCTTGGGACAAAAATGGCCACGACCGACGGGAAGCGTCAGGACAACGGGAATGTAGACTTCATGAAGCCGCTTGAAATTGGGCCCGTGCAGCAGGGGTTTGATTTCAGTTTCATTCTGCCCGGTTCTCTGGATATGTATCCGTACGCTTATGTTCGCAACAATATCTGGCAGGGCGAAGTAACCGCTCAGAAAGGCTGGAGCGCCTTCAACCGCGTGGGAGCGGCGGAGAAGGACTTTAAGGACCACGAAGTGCTGGAGACCTTCTTTGGAGAGGCAGAAGCGTTCATTGAGGAAAGTTCTTCCGCAGCCGCAAAAGATCCGTTCTTTCTCTATCTGGCGCTAACAGCGCCGCACACTCCAACGAGCCCCGGACAGAAGTTTCAGGGGAAGAGTCAGCTGGGAGTCTACGGCGATTTTGTGATGGAAGTGGATCATGCGGTTGAACGCGTGATGTCAGCGCTTCGGAAGGCAGGGATCGAAAAGAACACGCTCGTTCTGTTCTCCAGCGATCATGGACCGGCGCCGTATGCCGGTAACATTCTCAAGGCAACGCCTGGACAGATTCACCGGATGGAAGAGCAAGGTCATTACCCTGCCGGACCCTATCGAGGCTATAAGTTCGCCGTTTATGAAGGAGCTCTTCGGGTTCCTCTGATTGCGCACTGGCCGGGGCAGATTCCGCGGGGAACCAAATGCGATGGCCTTGTCGGGCTGTGCGACCTGATGGCGACTCTGGGGCAGGTCGCCGGAGCGAAGATTCCGAATGACGCAGGAGTTGACTCCGTCAGTTTTGCCGACCTGTTGAAGACGCCCGGAAAAGTCGGAGGCCGCAGCGATCTGATTATGCAGTCTGTCGGTCCGTTCGTGGTGCGTCAGGGCAAATGGAAACTTTGCCTCTGTCCGGGCAGCGGAGCGGCAGGTGTATATGGCAACGTCCCGGCGTCAGCGGATGCATGGAAGGCGGCACTGAAGCAGCATCAGGGCAGCCTGACGTGGGAGGATCTTACGCAGGCTCCCTTCCTGCAGTTGTTTGATCTCTCAGCTGATTCTCACGAAGACACCAATCTCGCCGCGCAGCACCCGGAACGAGTCAAAGCGATGGTGGCACTGCTACGAGCGCAAATGGATTCCGGCCGCAGCACTCCGGGGCCTGCATTGCCGGTCGGGCGACGACACAATATTCATCAGCGGCTGCCGGAGTTTGTCAGGGCAAAGCTTCCCAGGTAAAACGGCCCCGCCGACAATGTGGTAACGCGACAATTCTCGCCCGGAGATCGCCACATGGCCGACCGGCATCCCAGGACGCCGACTCAGGCCTGTTGACGTTACGCAAACAGGTCTTTGATAACCGTTCCGTTGCGAACAATCATGACTGGTCGTCCGGTTGTCGTGTTGTATTCCTTCTCGTGATTGATGCCGAGGGAGTGATAGAATGAGGCGGCCACGTCGTCCGGGCTGAACCCTTCATTCTTGGGCAGCGTTCCCTTTTCATCACTTTCGCCGAGCACCTGGCCACCTTTGACGCCGCCACCTGCCATCAACATAAACATGTTGCGTGGGTAGTGGTCGCGGCCGTTGCGTTCGGTGTTGATCTTTGGAGTTCGTCCGAATTCGCCGGTGACATAGACAACTGTGGACTCAAGCAGCCCACGTTCTTCCAGTCCGTTGAAGAGGGCTGAGAGTGCTTCGTCCAGCGGTGGCAGCTGTCGAGTGGACAGTGCGTTCCAGTTATCTCGGTGAGTGTCCCACCCGCCATTGGTGACGGTGACAAAGCGGACACCCGCCTCAACAAGTCGGAGTCCGAGCAGGCAGCTCGCTCCCAGGTTCGACTCACCGAAAGACTTCGCAAATTCAGGTGACTCTTTGGAGATGTCAAATGCATCCCGCGACTTGCGGCTGGTGATCATTGCGTGAGCCTGTTGTCCGAACTGATCGAGACCGTCGAGCAACTGGCTTTCCGCTTCGAATTCACCGAAGGTGCGGTCGAGGCGGCCCAGCAGGTTGTTGCGTTTTTCAACGTCTTCCACTGTCAGTCCGGCACCAAGGCTCATGCCGCGAACGCGGAATGGTGAGCCAATGGTTGGAGTCGCACTGGTGTTCATTGGGGCGTAGCGAACCCCGAGGTATCCGGGGCGCTGCTGGCTGCGGGGAATCGCCACAAACTTCGGCAGTTCCGGATCGCCATTCATTTCTTTGCTGACTACGGCGCCGTAGCCGGGGAACTCAAGGGAAGGCAGAGGACGGTTGCCGCTGTTGACGTACTCAGTTCCCAGCTGGTGAGCAGCAACAGAGTGAGACACGCCCCGTAAAATGCAGAACTTGTCCATCGTCTGAGCCAGCTTTGGCAGGTGTTCAGAGATGTAGATGCCGGGGATCTTTGTCGCGATCGGGCTGAACTCTCCGCGATATTCATCCGGAGCATCCGGCTTAAGGTCAAAGGTGTCCATGTGTGATGGGCCACCATTGAGATTAATGAAGATCGCTGACTTTGCCTTCGCCTGTTTGTTGAGCTGGTCGGCCTGAGCCAGTTGTATGTAGTTAGCCAGTGACAGCCCAGCCGCACCCACGACTCCTGCTCGCAGAATGTCGCGTCGTCCCGTTCCTTCGCAGTTCTGGAAAAATGCCATGCGAATGTTCCTTCAGAAAAGTGATATGTATTAAGACTCAGTGAGATGAGTGGCTCAGTGATTTACGATGAACTCTTTCGTGTTCAGTACGGCCCAGAGTACCCCTCTGAGTCCATCAATCTGATCCTTTGCTTCCGCCACATACTGTGCAGCAGCGGCCGCTTCGTCTTCCGTCGGCCTGCGAGTGAGAGTGCGAAGATATATGTCTTCTACTGCACTGGCGACGTTGATGTCCTGTGACTTGTCGGCACGCTTTTCTTTCGGGTCAGCAGGCTCTCCGCTCAGGATTCGCAGACGTCGCTGCAGACCCTGAATCGAACGCTGAACTCCAGCGATCTGACGCTCAGTGCCGTCATTCTTTCGGAGTTTCAGAAGTCGCTCCTTCAGAGTCTTGAGCTGCTGATAGATGGACTTACGTTGAGCATTGATGCGGTTGGTCCGAGTTCGATCTGTGGCAGACGGTGTCCTGGCCTGGAAGGGGACTTTATGCTCGCGTGCTACCTGAGCGAGGTAGCCGTCGCGTCCATCCAGCATGTCGAGGACCTGTGTGTCGTTTCGCAGGAAGATCGTCTGCAGCAGGCTTGGTTCTTCTGAACGGTCGCAATCGCAGTTACTTTCGCGAATGGATCGTCCAAAGATCGCCAGTGCGTATCCGTTCCCACCTCGCTGAGCGTATCGCTGTCCTGCCCCGGTCGTGGCAATCGCACGTCCTTCATTGCTGGAGCAGAACTGAGCATACTTCTCGTCATTGCTGACCGCCTGGCTGACAATGTCCCATGCGATTTCAGCCGGGAGTCGACGAGGAACGGCTCGGGCAAAGTTGCGTTCGTCCAGTCGGTTCGTGGAGTTTGGACGCCAGCTAAGCTGGTACGTGCGGCTGTTGAGGATCTCTCGATGCAGCCACTTCATGTCGAAATCATGGACTATGAACTCTTTGGCCAGGTAGTCCAGAAGAGCTGCATTGCTGGGCGGGTTGGCAAGGTTCAGGTCATCCGGAGGATTGACGATGCCCACATTGAAGTAGCCTGCCCAGACACGGTTCACAAATGCTTTGGCAAACAGCGGGTTCTCAGGAGATCGCAGCCATGCCATTAACGGCTCACGGACATCCTTGTACTCCGTCAGGTCCATTGGTTCCTGGCCCAGCAGTCGAGCTTCGGTGGCCACGCGTGTGCTTCCACGACGACGACGTTGAGCCTTGCCGTTACGTTCGATGACTTCCATTTTTGGCGGAGGAACTGTGTAGACCTCACCGAACGGAATGGTCTTGCCGGTTGCGACAATCTTTCTCAGTTCGTTTCGAAGCTGATTGCCACGAAGGTCTCTTGTTTCGAACTTCTTCAGCATCGCCTGATACTTCTCGCGTTCTTCAGGACGAGGCGCTGTGTTGCGTCCGATTGTCCCTGTGAAGAATCCCTGGAAGCCTTTGAAGTCGTCCTGGGTCCATTGGTCAAACGGGTGCTTGTGACACTGAGCACACTGGATTCGAATTCCGAGGAACGTGTATGCGAATCCAATCACGCGGTCTTCATTCTGCTGGAAGTTGCGGCGTGACCAGTAGTGCGGCATGTATTCGCGATCAGCAAACTCATAGTCACTGCCTTTGTGATACAGGCTGCTGATGTTCTCGCAGTATTCTTCATAAGACTCGTTCGGGTCGCGGCTGACTGCCATTACGAGACCCTCGACGATGTCATCGTAGGGAACGTTCTTCCGGACCCGTGCGTGAATCCAGTCGTACCACTGGGCGGAAGCTGCCTGGCGAACAGGCGTGACGTTGTTCAACTGGTCATCGCTGTTTCCGGTGTAGTCACAGAGTCGTGTCGCCCACCATGCTGAGTACCCGGGGCGTTCGAGCAGTTCGTCAATCTTCTTCTGTCGCTTGTTCTTTGAAGTGTCTGTGAGGAAGGCACGGATTTCATCGATGGTTGGCAGCGCGCCTGTGACGTCAAGGCTGACGCGACGCAGAAACTCTTCGTCACTGCAGAGATCAGACTGCACCATTCCCAGCTTCTTCAGCCGCTGAACGACAAGTTTGTCGATTTGAGTTGGAGTAGGGGTCTGCGGGTAGTTGTCCCCATTCATGTCAGAGACGGGGCGCATCACTGGAATGGGCACAACTGCGTTGTCGTAGAAGACAACAACATGGGTGTCGCCGGGAGTTCCACCTTCCACAAGTCCGTTGCGGCCAATGTCGGCGATCTGGTCGTCGTTGGACTGAAATCGGCAAAGATCGGTGACATCTTCCTGAGTGCCATCATTCCAGATGGCCACAGCCTTCAGCTGGACAGACTGTCCGTCTTTCGAGAACTGAATCTCCGCCGGAGTGACTTCAAGTTTTGTCAGCCGTGCCGCTCTTTCCGGCTGGGGCGCACACTTGCCGCGAATCCAGTTTAGGACGACTCGATGCTGCCAGGTCCCTGGCTTGATGCGCTGGCCACCTTCGTGGGGTTCTACCATGAGCGGCTTATGCAGCAGGTAGCTTTCTGAAGGATCATCAGTATCGGCTCGTGACGACAGCTCTTCGTGGTCGGCCTTGAAGTCATATCCAAACAGTGAGAGGCGAAAACCGCCGCGTCCCTGGAATGAACCGTGACAGGCTCGGCCGTTGCAGCCAAGTTTGCCCAGCAGCGGAATCACATGTCGCTGAAAATCGGGAGTCTCCTCCGTGTCCTTCGAGAACCGCGCAGAGACCGGATCCAGAGGCTTCACTGGCTCCACTGCAGAGGCGACTGCGGTGAGTGCAAGCAGTCCACATGTCAGCTGTCTTATTGTCATCTTCGAATTCCCGTTCGCCGAAAAGGACTGTTGTTAGTCTTTTGCTGTGACGTTTTCGTCGGTCTGTTTGCGATTGCGGGCAGAGGCTTCTGCCTGTTTCTTAATTCGCGTCCATTCAACATCCAGATTCTTCTGGAAGTTCTTTTTCTGATTTGCGAGGTCGGTGTCCAGCTCTTTCAGGCGGCCTGCAATCCGATCTCGTTCGGCCTGAGTTGCCTGGAGCTTTGTTTCCTGGTGAGACTTCAGGAGCGTCTGAATGCGAGGCGCAAGCTTTTCATCATTCGTGAGCACGTATCGAGCGGTCAGCAGGCGGATCTCTGAATAACACTTCCACTGTTTGATCTGTGATTCAAATCTTTCCGGCTGACGTTCTCGGATGCGTTCAAGTCGCTGTGAAGTCGTCCACACTTCCCGGAGTCCGCGGATGTATTGTGGAGCCGATTTTTTCTTGAGCTGACGCAGCAGGTTTGCGAGTTCCGGATGATGTTCGTCAGCGAACGTCATCGCTTTGGCTTCCTGCTCCGGCTTGAGTCGAGGAACAGCGGTGCGCTTTGCCGGCGCCCGATCGCTTTGCAGCCCTGTTTTCTTTGCGTCCTTCGCCGTGGGCTTACTATTGGCTGGCTTCTTGTCCCGTACCCTGTCAGTTTGGTTCTTTGGCGGTTGCTTCTGCCCTGCAGCCTTTTCCTGGGCAGACACTGAAAACAATGGCGCGGCTGCAAACAGGGTCACGACAAGGGCAGCAATGATGCTCTGAAGAGTCTGGCTGGAATTCATAAGTCTGGTGCCTTGGTAGTTGATCAGAGTTCCATGTCTTCGCCGTCCGGCATGACATCATCCGGCATACTGCCATCGTCGAGTTCCAGTTCAGCAAGCGACACACCGGCGATTATCCACTCCGGGACGTCGATCTCTGGAGTGAATTCTTCGTCTTCCGTCGCTTCTGTCGATTCGAATTCCAGGCCGTTGCTCAGCCATGCATCAACCAGGACTTCTGCGTCAGGATCAGCAGTCGCAGGTGGAGTGACGGGACGCGTGACAACGAACAACAGTGCAAGGCAGGCAGCAAGTGCAGCGGCCGAGGCCAGTGAGCGGCCAATTCGTGTGCCCGCTTCGGCAGGAGCGGACTGTGGCACCAACTGCCGGCTGAGGACCGGATCTACAGTCTGAGCACAGGCCATCAACTGAGTCGCTTCGATCACGAAATCGCACAGTTCTGGATCACACGCCAGCTGGTCTTCAAACTGTTCCTGTTGTGCTTCGGAAAGTTCGCCCATGACGTACAGGCATGCCTGCCAGAACTGTTCGTCGTTATGGTCTGTCGTTGTCATAGTAGTCAGTCACCCAACGGTGATCATTCATTAGTCAGCTGCCGAATCTCTGCGGTTTCTCGCAGCTGAATGAGTGCTCGCCGCATCCACGTCAGAACTGTTCCGAGTGGACGCCCCATTTCTTCCGAAATAGTGGCGAACGTTTGTCCCTTTTGAAGACGTCTTACGACAACTTCCTGATATTCCGCGTCCAGACGACCAAGGGCCCTCAGGACAATTACCTTCTCTTCTTCGGACACAATTTGAGCGTAGCCGTCACCCTCAGGAGATTCCGTTGGAAGCGGCATTGAAGTTCGAAAGCCCTCTTTCAACCGCCCCTGACGCGCTGATTCGCGCTGCAGTTCACGAGCTTCGTTGAGAGCAATTCGAAACAGCCAGCCACGAACTGTTTCCGGGTTCACACTTTCCGCAGCTTCGATTGCTTTCACAACCATCCGCTGATACGCGTCGTCCACAAGGTGAAAGTCGCGCGTTACGCCCGCAAGAAACGTTCGCAGGTCCCGTTCGAAGTCCACACACGCCTGTTCGACGATTCGTCGTTTTTCGGCGACTTGTGGCAACGATTGGCTCCGGGCACTGATAGACTTTTCTTTCAGGCGGAGATTCTTTCACACAGTCAGCCAAACCACCAGCTGATCCCTGTGAATCTGCCAGCAGCTCGGTTTTTCAATGGTTGGAGTCTCCGGTCATAAGACGGGAAGCTGTCACGGTTTATTTCAGGCTCCCTAAAAAATACAGGGAGATTTGAGCCCCACGTCGCGTCAGAGCTCTGTACTGCCGGCGAATTTTCATGTTGCGGAGCGATGTGTCTCCGTAAGCTCTTTCGTGTAGGTTGTTTACTTCGAAACGTTGCCGGATGTTTGATCGTCTCCGCAAAATGCTCTCCTCAGATGTTTCTGAGGATAATTCAGGCGAACTGCTTGTTCGTTGGTCAGAAGATCAGGTGGACGGGCATGCAGTCGGGGTCTTTGAACCTTCGACTGAGACTCCTAACGGTGTCGTGTTGTTCCTGCATGGACACGGAGGGGTCGCACTCCGCGAGAACCCTGTGTTTACACAGTTGTTTGAGGCGGCAGGCCTGATTGCCGTCTGTCCGAATGGGGGACGTTCATGGTGGCTGGACCAGGTCTGTGACGACTTTGACGCTGGACGATCACCACAGGAGTGGATTCTGGAGTCCCTCGTGCCGTGGATTGAGGCGCGCTGGAGCATCGTTCCGCCGCAGATAGCACTCCTGGGAGTGAGTATGGGCGGACAGGGGGTGCAGCAGCTGAGTTATCGGCATCCACGCACGTTTCCGGTTGTTGCTGCGGTGTCACCGGCAATTGACTTTCATCAGCTCTACGGGCAGAACCTGCCTCTTGATGCCATGTTTGAAACAGTGGAAGACGCGCGGCAGGCCACTGTTGTGTTGAACCTGAATCCATTGAACTGGCCCCGGCATCAATGGTTCTGTTGTGACCCGGACGACATTGATTGGTTTGACGGCTGTGCACGGCTGGGCATGAAACTCTCTTCTTCCGGGATCATGCATGAGAGGGATCTTGAGACTCGTGCCGGTGGTCACACCTGGGACTACTTTAACAGGATGGCGCCCGCTGCCATCGAACACATT
This sequence comes from uncultured Planctomycetaceae bacterium, assembly GCA_913031625.1. Classification (GTDB taxonomy): domain Bacteria; phylum Planctomycetota; class Planctomycetia; order Planctomycetales; family Planctomycetaceae; genus Fuerstiella. The sequence goes on from CAJWGB010000026.1 coordinate 12,868, forward strand.
GTGCAGGGGCTTGAGTCTGTGGATGAGTAGGATGGTAACCAGCCTCCTGGCATGCTTTGTTGTTCTGGTCTTTATGCTGCCGGCCACAGCCCAGGACAGGTAAAGATTGTCGGGAGAGATGTTTCGGAATCTGGTGAGCCTATCTGCTTCGACCCGCAATCGCGCGGCACTGAAAATTGATGCATGCTGGAATCCCAGTGATGCGGCTATGCTGATCGAAGCCTGACGCGTGATTCGCGAACGTAGCACTCGCGAACAGGGCCCCGCCCCCGAAAATGATACCAGGTTTTGAGTTGTGATTGGGCTGCCTGTAGCCCTCGGTAGAATCGCCTCTGGAGCAGGCGGTCTCTACCCCGGTGAGCTGTGAAGACGGACCGTGTTGTAGTGGACACGCCAACGTTCGATCAGGACTCCTGCCTCCAGTAGAGCCTCGCCACAGCGCTCAATCGAATTCCAGGCAGGCGATGTTATGATGTAAAAGTATCCGTTCTCCGGCTTTCAGGCAGGCATCATGCGTTCCGCTGTTTGTTTCACTGCATTAATCCTTCTTCCTGCTCCGGCTTTGGCTCAGACGCCTGTTGAGCCGTTACTGCGGCAATACTGTATCGGTTGTCATAACGACGCTGACCGCGAGGGCGGTCTGTCGATGCAGACGCTGGATTCGCTGAAACGAGGCGGCGAAAACGGATCCGTTATCGACCCCGGGCGACCTGCGGAGAGTCTCCTTTCCAAAGTCCTCGGCCGTCCGTCAGACATTCAGATGCCTCCGGCAGACGAGCCACAACCCACAGCCGAAGAATTGGAAGTCCTGCGCAAGTGGGTGCTCGCGGGGGCAAAGATTCGTCCCATCGCGACCGGAAATCCAGACGTTCCCGAAGTAAAGCCGTTCGCTTCAGTGGCTCCGTCTCTGTTGGCCAGTGTTGCCGTATCGGACGGGAACGTTGTCGTCGGAGGAGGTCGCCATGTCGCGCTGCTGAACGCTCAAACGGGCAAAGTGGAATGGAAGACGGAGCTGAAACATGAGCGAGTGACAGCGCTGTCCGTTTTCGGGAAATCTGAAGTTATTGCCGCGGTTGGCATCCCCGGAGTTTCCGGTGGGGCAATCGTAATCTCCGTCGCCGATGGGAAGGTCGTGACTCGGCTTGGTGGTCATACGGACGCGGCTTATGCCGCGGCCGTTGCTCGAGGTGGCAGCCGAGTGGCCACGGCGGGATATGATCGTCAGATTCTTCTGCATGATCCAAAGACCGGTAAAGTTACGGATCGCCTTGAAGGACACAATGGAAGTATCTTCGGTTTGGCATTCGCCGAATCAGGGAAGGTGTTGTGCAGTGCCAGCGCTGACGGGACTGTCAAAGTCTGGAACACGTCAACCGGCGAACGACTTGATACGCTGAGCCAGCCGACGTCCGAGCAATATTCCGTGCTTGTGAGTGCAGACAGGATCTTTGCTGCCGGTGCAGATAACAGAATTCGCATCTGGGACCTGGTGTCACGTGACAAACCGCAGATTAATCCCATCAGGATTTCCCGTTTCGCCCATGAAAAAGCGATTACGAAGATCGCCCTCTCGGCAGATGGAATGCGTCTCGCCAGCACCGCAGAAGATGGGACTCTGCAGGTTTGGTCGACACAGCCATTTGCTCATGAGCAGACTCTGCCAACTCAGCAGCTTCCTGTCACTTCACTGACTTTTCTGAGTTCTGACCAACTCTTTGTGACGTACCTGAAGGGCACCTCCGCCGTTCTGTCTGTGAAAGCTGATTCCAAAACCGAAAACCCGACAGTTGTGGACGTCGGCATACATCACGCGAAGGGACAGGACACGACACAACTCGTGGCGGTGACGGAGCAGGACGGGCATGACGATCCGGGTAGTGCTCAGGCCGTTCAGCTTCCAGCTAAGATCTCCGGGACGATTCAGTCGCCCGCAGATGTGGATCACTTCAGCTTCGAGGCGACTGCCGGCCAGCGGCTCCTGCTGGAGGTTAACGCGGCTCGTATGAAGTCAGATCTCGATTCGAAGATTCGGATCCTGACTCCGGATGGAAAACCCGTTTTGCGAACCCGGCTGCAGGCTGTGCGAGATTCGTGGTTCACATTCCGTGGTAAGGACTCCAGCACCAGTAATGATTTCCGCGTGTTTAACTGGGAAGAAATGGAGCTCAATGAGTTTCTCTACGCGGACGGCGAGGTCGTGAAACTATGGCATTACCCTCGCGGTCCGGATTCCGGATTCATCGTGTATCCGGGATTTGGCACACGCTGGACTTATTTTGATACGACACCGACGGCTCATGCTCTGCAGGCGCCCTGTTTCATCGTGGTGCCGCGTGGGCCGGACGAAAAACTGATCCCGAATGGTCTGCCTGTGTTTCCGGTCTACTTCGAGAATGACGATGATGGGCGTCGGGAACTGGGACGTGACTCGCGGCTGTACTTTAGGGCTCCGACTGCTGGACGGTATGTCGTCTCGATCAGTGATGCACGAGGAATGGGGGGCGAGAAGTTCAACTATGAACTGCAGGTTCGCACTCCCAAACCGGATTTCAGTATCAATGTCAACACCAGAAAACTGACCGTCTCACCTGGTACCGGACGAGAGATTCTGTTTGATCTAAAACGGCGTGAAGGTTTTAACGGTCCCGTGACAATTGACATGCAGAACCTGCCACCCGGGTTTTCGTTTTCCGGCCCGGTAGAAATCGGCGAGGAGCAGGTGCGGTGCATGGGCATCATTTACGCCAGCGCGGATGCAAAGGCTCCGACTCCGGAAGATGTTGCAAAGATCACAATCAAGGCGTTCACGGAAGAAATTGGTGAACGAGATCTTGGAAAGTGGGAAGAACTTAAACTGGGGGGAACTCCCAAACTGCGAGCAATCGTTGAGTCCTATGAAGAATCAGACGGACCGCTCGTTCTCGAGGTTCGCTCCGGAGAGACCATTCGAGCAAAGGTGCGACTCGAGCGGAACAGTCACAACGGTGTTGTTTCGTTTGGGAACTCCGATTCAGGCCGCAATCTTCCTCACGGTGTGTTTGTTGACAATATCGGGTTGAATGGCCTGTTGTTACTGGCCGGTCAGTCGGAACGCGAGTTCTTTATTACCGCGTCGCCCGTGGCCAGGCCGTCATCGGGAACCTTCTATCTGAAATCGAATGTAGACAGTGCCACATCACAGCCCGTTGTGCTGAAGATTCTTCCTCGTGACGAGTCTGGTCAGGTCTCTTCTCGCTGATGATGATTCTGAAGAAACACTGGTTCCTTGTCGGACTGCTCATCCTGATCCCACTCGGGATTCTGCTGGGCAGGAACGACCCGCCCGAGTGGCTGCCAGGCCTGGTCAGGAGCGTTCCAACGTCGATCTGCACCGGTGCGATCCTGTTCCTGATGTCGGTAACTCTGGACAGTGGACGGCTGTTTCAGTCTCTCCGGAAGCCGCTGCCCGTGCTCCTGGCGTGTGGAGTGAATCAGCTCTGCATTCCGTTGCTGTGTTTACCACTCTTATTTCTGCAGGCGAGCCCCGATCTTCGGGTGGGCCTGCTGATTTCTGCCAGTGTTCCCTGCACGATGGCTGCGGCCTCAGTGTGGACGCGCCGCGCGGGCGGCAATGATGCCGTTTCGCTCCTCGTGACCCTGCTCACCAATGGCCTGTGCTTTGTGGTGACACCATTGTGGATGAGTGTCGGCACCGAGTGGTTTGGGACATCTGATGCTTCCAGGGGACTTGGTTTTGTTCCCATGATGCAGCGGTTGGTTCTGACAGCGCTGTTGCCGGCGTTGGCGGGGCAGCTGTTGCGGCTTGCTCCAAAGCCAAAGGACGTCGTTGATCGCAATAAGCCAAAGTTCAGCATGATGGCTCAAAGCATCATTTTGTTTCTTGTGTTTGTTTCATGTTTCAAAGGAGGCATGGATTTCGCAAAGAACAATCTTGGTGAAGGTCTGCGTCACACTGAATTTCTGACGGTCTGGGTTTGCTGCATTGGGCTGCACGTTGCCGCAATGGGAATTGTATGGGTGTTGAGCGGTGTACTTAAACTCAAAGAATCGGATCGTCGCGCGACTGTGATTGCCGGCAGCCAGAAGACCCTGCCGATCGGTATGCTTGTGTCGCAGGCTACCGGACTGCCGTTTTCTCTGTTGCCGATGTTGATGTACCATGCATCTCAGTTGTTTATTGATACCTGGGTTGCGGACCGACTGGCAGCTCGGGGGACTCCTGAGACGTCTGCGCCTGAGACGTCTGCCGCAGATAACGGTGAAGAGCAGCCGGGCGATGCAGATTCGCGCTGAGGCTGGAATCAGCTTCCGTTGAGTGACTGGGAGATGCAGACGTATCTTCGTTCACTGGTTCGAATTGGTGACCAGAAGTTCGATCTGGTAAATGGCTCTTCTTTTCGAATGGCGACTTAGTTCAGCTTGATCCGCGTCAGACAGTTGAAGATTGACGTGAGTCAGGTCATGGAAGAAGACGCTGTAAGTCGTGAGTTTGCGCTGAAACCGCCCGCTGTGAAGTCTTTCTTTGACCCGGGCGACGACGAGCCAGAATGAACCGGAATGAATGCCAGCGCGTTCTGGTTGGTGCCACGAACAAACGTGTTCTCAGTGACCTGGTCGCGCCGCGGGCTTGTTTTTCTTCAGGCTTCGACGCTTAGAGTGCTTCTGCTTCTTCTCGGCTGAGCAGTCCGTCTTTGTTGGTATCCAGCTCCTGGAATGTTTCCCGCGGTCCGAGGAACTCCCGCCGACTGACGTCACGATCCTGATTACGGTCCATGCGTTTGAACCATTCCGGTCCTTCAAGGTTTGCGAGGCCTGGCAGAACGGCATTGGTGGTTCCCTGCATGCCCTGATCCTGCATCATTCTTGACGTTCGCAGTTCGGAAAGTTGCCCAAGGCCAATTTCCAGAGCATAAGCTGTCCCCAGTTCCGCTTCGGTGATTCGTTCGTCATTGTTTATGTCGTACTCCAGGAGACGATCGAATCCTTCGAGGAACTCACGCTGGGTCAGTCTTCGGTCCGTGTTTTCATCGAGCAGCTTAAAGAAGGTCTTTCCATCCTGCCTGATACTGGCTTCGATCTGGCTTTGAGTGGCGATCGCGTCTCGTTCGAGGAACAGCGCCAGTTCTTCTCGCACAAGCATTTCGTCGTTGTTCAGGTCAACGTCAGCAAACTGAGCACGAACGTTTTGCTGTGCAAACTGACTTTGCATCTGCGGAAACTCGTCTTCAGTCAGGTAGCTGTTCTTGTCTTCGTCATAGACAGAGAACCGTTGCATCAGGAACGAGACGAGAAATGTGCGGGTGTTTTGGCCGCCTCCACGTGCCCGGATTTCAATCGGCATGTCGTCAACAATGAGGCGAGCGCGGCCGGTTCTGCCTGGAGTGACCCGGCAGAATCCTTTCGCTGCGTCCGGGATTTTGAATTCAAGGCTGCCCGTTCGGCGTCTGTCCGGAAGCTCGATGTTCACTTCGAGATGGAAGACGGGATCGACCAACAATCCGGTGAGCGCGTCTGCATTCAATGATTCGGCTGTGATTGCGGGTTGCCTGACACGCGCCCCAATAATCGTCTGCCCGTCTCCATATCGCTCAAGAATTTGTTGAACGCATCGCTGCACCTCTTCATTGTCGCCCAGTTGCACGAACGGCAGTCGAGCCACTTCCGGAACGACGGCAGCCTGCTGTGTGCGTGGGTCGCGGTAGGGGAGCAGTTCCGCAGCACTAAAGGTCTGGTCATCGTCGAGATCGCGGAATCTCATGGAGTGTCTGCCGGACTGCACCTCTTCCCGAGTCACGGCACCGTCGCCGTTGGAATCAATCAGGCCGGCGAGACGCACCGCCTCTGATGCCTGAACGGCCCCGGCAATGACGTTGACTCCCTGACCGAGCGCTGAGGCAAGCCATTCGGAAAACTTTACCGCGTCTACAGAGTCAGCTTCATTCTGCCCGGTCGCCAGCCGGAGCAGGTGTTGAGGGCTTCGGGCGCCGGCCTGTCGGATCAACCGGTCCGGTATCAATGAAACCTCATCGAGACCAAGCGAGCCATCACGATTACTGTCCGCGCGTTTGGCCATGAACGTGGCGACCCAGAGCCTGTATGGGCGTCGATCGACTGTAATGCGCAGATTTGCGATGACCGGGCCTCCGGGAGCCATAATGACGACCGGAGCGCTGTCACCTGAGCGCGATTCTTCCTTCTGTGCCGGTACGTTGCCACAGAGCAACGTGGGTAACAGCAGCAAAAGTAATCGGTAGATACTCATAGATTTACCAACAACAAACTTTAACTGGTGAGCAAACGCCGAAAGTTCGTCAGGACCGGTTGTGCTTGACGAAAAGTGAGTCCTTAATCCTCAGGGAAGGAGCCCTCATTCCTCCGAGAATTGATTATAATAGCTTTGCGAACCTCAGAAAAACTTCCTATTCTTGAGTTGGCGGCAGGCAGGGGGACGACCGATTCCGGTCATTTCTGTCTCGCATCTCACTTCCTGTCCGTCGTCACATCATCAAAACGGGCAATCTGGTTCCTTCAGGCATATTTGTCCGCGCCTTTCCAGTCTCTCCATTCTTACGTTCAGTGAAAGAGTGCTGCGAGCGTTATCAGCGGTCGTTCACTTTTTAGATGGACAAACTGTTAAACCGGCTTTCCATAACCTATTGTTACCTATCTCCCTGGTCAGGGCGGTTGCGTTTCTGCAGCCACACTGTGTTTGTCCATAAGATCCGGAATGATCATGCAATTGTCTAATTTCGGAAAACTGCTGATCTGTTCGTGCGTGCTGCTGACTTCCGCAGCTGCCGACGAGCCTGCCTTGAAATTTCTGGAAGGCCTCCGCCAGCGTCGTTACTTCGATACTGCGCTGGAATACATTGATCAGCTGGAAGGTCGGAGTGACCTTCCCCAGGAAGTGACGAAAGTTCTGGACCTTGAACGTGGAATTACGCTGCGCGCTCAGGCGACAGCCAGTGCCTACTCAGATGACAAAGAACAGGCTCTCGCAAGGGCCGAGCAGGCACTAAAAAAGTTCGCCACTGAGAATGCCGACCATCCTCGTGCTGCGTTTGCCAATTTCGAAGTGGGCCAGCTGCTGCTCGAGCGAGCTCGTTCAACCGTCTGGGAGGCTGAGTCACCAGCTGCTGCGTCGCGAAAGAACGAACTGCTGCAGTCGGCTCGCGGTCTGATTGATCAGGCGAAGGGCATCTACCAGGTCGCTTTTGATCAATACTCTGCACTGAACGATAAGTATCCGGCATTCATTGATCGCGACGAAGAACCCGATCTGTTTCAGGAGCGCAATCAGGTATTGCTGCGAAAACTGCGGTCTCAGTATCAGCTGGCGCGATGTACTTATGAGCGCGGCCAGACATTCGAAATGGGCAGCCAGGAGCGGAATGAGACTCTGATTCGTGCGTCGTCTGAATTTGAAAAGATTTATCAGGAGAACCGTAGTACGCCTCTTGGTCGTCTGAGCAACCTGATGCGCGGTAAATGTTTTCAGGAACAGGGAGACATTGGGCGAGCTGTCTCGTTTTACAATGACGTCAAAGACGACCGATCCAACCAGCCTGCCGTGGTACAGCTGCGAGCATACGCCGTCCAGTTTCGCCTGATCTGTCTTAATCACGAAACGCGAAATGACTATCAGCTGGTCGTTACGGAAGCAACAGAGTGGCTCGCGGATAACGTTAACAGGCCACTGCTCGGCACCGAACAGGGGATTGGAATCAAGTGGGAACGTGCCCTGGCATATGAGAAGATGTCAGCCGAGCGTGAGATCGAAGAGAAGGCTCGCAATCAACTGCTTAATGCAGCCTTTGATGATGCCGACCAGGTATCACAGGTCGGAGGCCGCTACTACGAACCTGCTCTGGAAATGAAGCGCAGGATCGGTGCCCTGCGAGGCGACCGGTCGAAGGAGCCAACCGATGCGTTGAGCGCATACGACGCCGCCAAAGCGATTCTGACTTCAGACTATCGTAAGGCTGTCGATGCCCTGAAGACGGCAAAAGACAGCGGAGATCAGACCGCCATCCAGTCAGCAACGCAAACTCTGAACCTCAACCTCAAGGAGCTTGGCCGACTGCTGCAACTGACCCTGAAGCTGCGGGACAGAGATACCGATCCCAAACTGGTGGCTTCCGCCCGCAATCTCCTCAGCTTCGTCTACCTCAAACAGAACAAGAACCTCGATGCGGTTATTCTTGCCCGATTCTGTATGGAGAAGGACCGGGCGGTTAACCCGGAGGCTGCACTTGAGGCCGTTGATATTGCAATGGCTGCAGTTGTGCGTGCTTACAACGAGGCTGGTGAAGACAAAGACTTTGAGATTCAGCTGATGAAAGAAGTCATGGAGCTGATCATCAGCGACTATGACAAATCCGCCAAAGGAAATGAGGCTCGCTTTCGACTGGCAAAGATCTACGGCGATCTGGGCGATCCGGAAACATCGGCTGCCACCTATTTGACGGTCGCTCCGGAATACAAACTGTATCCCACCGCACAGATCAAGGCCGGACAGGCATACCTGACCTCATGGTACAACGGTCTGATTGCTGCAGGCGGAGAATCCGAAGCTGGCAATCTGACGGAGCTGCGAGACAACGCTGCAAAGTATCTCCGAACCGGATTGAAGCTGGCTCGAGCTAACCTTGGTGATGGTCGACCGGGGGCTGAAGTCGTGAAGGCGGAGATCTCACTGGCGGACATCAACAATCGTCAGGGGAATTTTCAGGAGACCATTGCCCGACTGACGGCGGGAGCCGCAAATTCGGTGCTTGCAATTCAGCAGTTACCGGCGGATCAGCGGCCGGCAACAGGTGTTGGCAGCACGGCTCTGGCCGCACAGACTTATCGCTACATGCTGCGGGCGTACATCGGCACGCAGCAGCTTGAAAAAGCGCTCGAGATTATGACGAGTCTCGAAAATGTGGGTGAGCAGAATCTGGCCGCTGTTTATACCGAACTCGGCAAACAGCTGGAGTCCGAACTTGAAGGACTTAAAGCTGCCGGAGATACCGAGAAGCTCGATCAGGCCCGCACCGACTTTGAATCCTTCCTTGACCGTGTCAGGGAACGGGATCAGCTCGATTACAATTCGTTGTTGTGGATTGGCGAGACATACCTCGGACTCGGCAACGGAGTCCGGGATCAACGCGAAGTGGCCGAGCCGTATTTTGCTCGGGCCGCAGAAGCCTTCCAGCAGATGCTCGACGAAAAACTTGTCGAGAAGCAGTTTGTCAATGCCATCAAGCTGAGACTGGTGAAGTGCCGCACCGCTCAACGAAAGTATCAGGAAGCCGTTTCGATGGCTCAGGAGATTCTGACTGAATCAGAGATGCTTCTCGAAGGTCAGTTTGAGGCAGCACACAGCCTGGCTGAATGGGGGGCAGATGCGGGGGGTGAGCCAGACAAACTCCTCGAAGCAATTGGGGGAATCAAGGTCGGGGAAAAGCGAGTCATCTGGGGCTATGGGTATCTCGCTCGTCGGCTTGCTCAAACTCGCAATCAGCCCGAATGGGAGCAACTGCGCCCGCAGTTTCTTGATGCTCGCTACGAGATTGCAAACTCGCGGCTTCGTTACTTCCAGACTGGTGCAGCGGACGGAAAGCAGATGCTGGATACGGCCGCCGGTGAACTGCGACTGTTTGCTTCCCGAACTTCCGATCTTTCTGACGTAGAGTTCGATCGTTTTTCCGGCCTTTACGACACGATTGTCGCTGAATTGGGGATGGGGAATAACGACAAACACTACACGCTGAAGCGATTTGAGAAAGTTGAAGTGCCTCCTGAGCAGATGGTTGCCAGGACGGAGGAAGAGATTGCGAAAGACAAAGCCGAAGACCCTGTCCCGACCTATGAGCCTGAGGGGCCGGGGGTGGCCTTCTTTGGCGTTGCCTTGCTGCTCGCCGGCGGGCTTGGGTTTGGCTGCTACAAGATGATGAGCAAGCCGCCTCAGAGGAAACGGGCTTATTCATCCGATGTTAATGTGAAGGCTGATACTGCGGGTCCACCCGTTTCAATGCCGTCCGGCGATGGCGAACCCAGTTTTGAAGGGCTTGATATTGGTCCGCCCCCAGGTCCTCCGGGAACAGCTCCTCAGAAGAGGCGGAAGAAGAAGGGGGCACCGAAGGCTGGTCCTGGTGGGAAGACACCTGCGAAGAAGAAGCGTCCGATGACGCCTGAGCAAATGGAGCAAGCCAAAGCGCGACGGCGACGTGCAGCAAAAGAAAAGGCGGCACAGGAACAGGGAGAGGGAGGTCCTCGACCTAAGAAGAAGGCGAGGAAGCGACCGCCTCAGCCACCCGCTGACGAGAAATAACACTGTCTATTGTCTGGATCAATCAGATGAATATGAAACAATCACTTGCTTTGACTCTGATGGCAGCATTTGCTCTGTCCAGCTCGGCAGATGATCTGACGCGCAAGAGTGAGTCTACCCGAATTCGTGGTGACATTGGCAAGACGGATCTGACTCAGGTGACAATCAAGCGGACAAACGGAGATCTGATCTCCGTTCCCGTGAATGACCTGAAGACCATCAATTTTGCAGGAGCACCGACGGAGCTGTTGCAGGGGCAGACCAATGAATTCAGCGGTGCTTCTCAGGCTGCTCTGGAGAAGTATCAGAAGGCTGTCGGGGGGACCAGCGGCAAGATGAGGAGTGAGTTCGAATTTCTGATCGGACGAGCTCTGGCGACGCTGTCTCAGGTCGATGCGGATAAATCTGTCGAGGCAAAGTCAGCCCTGCAGAAGTTTCGGTCAGCGAACAAGACCCACTACCGGTACCTTGAGGCGACTCTGCTTCAGGCTGCTGTTCAGGCTGGCATGAATGAAGCGGACGAAGCCACGACACTGCTTCAGGAAGTCGTTGATGGCCCTGTTGCCGCGTACAAACTGCAGGCAGGTGTCGAGCTTGGCCGACTGCATCTCAAAACCGGCGACGCTGGTGCAGCACTGGCGAAATTTAATGAAGTGATTCAACAGAGTTCAGCTCCAGAAGCAGCTGCCACGAAGTTTGCGGGTATGCTCGGCAAAGCAGCCTGCCTTCAGAGTCAGAGCAACCTCGATCAGGCTGTGGCCACACTCGATGAAGTGATCAAGAGTGCTCCTGACACAGAAACAAAAACTCACGCGGAAGCATGGCTTCGTAAGGGAGACTGCCTTCGGCTGAAACAGGCATTTAAGCCTGCTCTATACGCATACCTGCATGTCGATGTGCTCTATGAAGGCGAGACGGTTCAGCACGCTGAAGCACTCGCTCGACTGGTGGCACTGTGGCAGCAGGCCGGTCACGCTGACCGTTCTGCCAGTACCTCCGCCAAGCTCAAACAAATGTATCCCAACAGCCAGTGGGCAAAGAGCCCCGGAGGTTAGGCCAATCTTCGGCGACTTTGGTCAAGTCCGTAAGAATGGATGACGCAGACAGGTCGAACAGCTACATTTCGAACAGCAAACAAACGAACAACATTCTGCTCATTGGGGTATGAACAGAATGCTCAAATTGGAATTGGAGAAATACCAACATGCTGACTCTTCAGGATCAGATTTCACGGCGCCGGACTCCATGGCTGGTGCTGCTGATGGCCGTTGTTTTGACGACTGCCATCATGCCATCGTTTAGTACGTCCGGGCAGGCAGTTGCTCAGGAGAATGAAGGCGATGGAGCAGAGGAAGAAAAGAAAGAAGAAAGCACGACCGGCACTGCCTCTGAACGGTCATTCCTTGAGTGGATGTTTGCTGCTCTGGGCTGGTTCTGGATGACCGTCTTTGCTGCCCTTTCGTTCGTGATGGTTGCTTTGATCATGATGAACGTACTTCAGGTGCGTCGGGACGTTCTGCTGCCAAACGAATTCGTCGAGGAGTTTGAAGGCAAGCTGAACACAAAAGACTTCCAGGGCGCCTACGAGGTTGCGAAGAACGATGACTCGTTCGTTGCTCGCGTTCTGGCTGCCGGAATGGCTCGTCTTCAACGCGGCTATGCAGAGTCCGTTGAGGGCATGCAGGAAGCCGGAGAAGACGAGAATATGGCACTGGAGCATCGTCTGAGTTACCTCGCGCTGATCGGAACTGTTGCTCCGATGCTCGGACTGATGGGAACTGTTCAGGGTATGATTAAGTCGTTCGACAAAATCGCCTCCTCTGCAGTTGCTCCCAAGCCACCTGAGCTCGCGGAAGGTATTTCTACCGCCCTGTTCACCACTCTGATTGGTCTGGGGATCGCCGTACCTGCAATGGTGTTTTACAGCATCCTGAAGAATCGCATTCAGCGACTGGTGCTGGAGATTGGCATGGTCAGCGAAGGTCTGATGAGCCGATTCTCTGCCGTTAAGCAGAACTAGATTCCGGGGCCTGCTCCGGCACCGTCGGTGTCGGAACTGATTTGTGCACAACAGGTGTGAATCCATGAAAATCAAGGGTGCAGATTCAACTCCGCCCGATGTCGACATGACCCCAATGATCGACATCGTGTTTCAGCTGATTGCCTTCTTTATGGTGATCACGAACTTTGAACAGCAACAGGCTGACGAACGGATCACTCTTCCCAAAGACCAGCTTGCAAAGCCTCCTGAGGTGAAGCGAGAGAATGTCGTTGTCATCAATCTCGGCTTCGATAAGGCCGACGGGGAGAAGATCAGCGATGAGCCTCTGATTCTGTTCGGTGGCGAGCAGTTTACAGTCGAAGGCAGCAGGGCAAGGCTTCAGCAGGAAGCTCAGTTCTACGAAGTCATTGACACCGCACTGGACGAAGTGACGGTGGAGATTCGAGCTGATGCGGACGTCCCGGCGGGGCTTGTGCAGAGCCTTATCAAGATGTGCCAGGAAGAGGGGATCGGGTTTACTCGGTTTGCTCTCAAGGCAACACAGCAGATCAATTGAGTAATATTTGTTGAGGCATTAATGAAGATTCGAAGTCGCAGTGCTGACGGCGAGAAGATTGAAACACAGATGGCACCCATGATTGACGTGGTGTTCCAGCTGTTGATTTTCTTCATGCTGACGCTCAAGATTATTGAGCCGGAGGGTGACTTCAGCATCAGTATGCCACTGGGGCAGACCTCGACTGAGTCGACCGATGACCCACAGATTGAGCCCTTGAAGATCCGACTTCGTGCTTCTGCTGATGGAGCACTGGCGGAAGTACTGGTGAATGGTGAGACAATGGGAGTCGGTCCTGCAGCTTTCCAGCGAGTCAATACCAAGGTCTTTGACGAGATTGTTGGGCTGGGGGACAACGCTGATGATCTGGAGGTCGAGATCGATCCCGATTACGGAGTTCCTTACAGCGGGATCATTGCCACGATTAGTGCCTGCTCCGGGCGGATTGAGAACAAAGAGGTCACTCGATTTGTCAGTAAAATCAAGTTTGCGCCGATCCGTGAGGAAGCGCCTTAGCTGCTCCCTTGTTTGAAGAGCGAACAGGCGTCGAATGGGAGAGTGGAGTCAGTGGTCCCCCTGACCCTGCCTGAAGCAGTTAAAGTCGAATTTAAGTATCGTTATGGCTGCTCAATCACGGAGGTTTGTTGTATTTCTGGCCGCGGCGGCAGTCGTTCTGGTAGCCGCTGCTGTCTGGCGCTCAGCTAACCCCCGCCCTGATTCATGGGATCCGTCCGCTCCGCAGACTCTGGAACTCCGGCAGTTCGCTCCTGCCTTTGAACTTTACGATCAGGGTAGTGGAGAGAAGAAGCCGCGGCTCGTGAATCTGAGGTCCTACCTGCATCGCCATCAGATCGTATTGGTTTTCTTCAACGGAAACCCGGAGAGTGACTCCACTTTGTGGTCGCTGAGAGAACGGCACGAGGATCTTGAGGCAGAGAACATCAAAGTCTTTGGTGTCACGACTCAGTTGCCACAGGTGAATCGTAAGACGAATGAGCCGTTTCCGTTTCCGCTCCTGTCTGATGTCGAGTCGATGAGTCCGGATTCGGCACATAAAATGTGGGGGCGTCTTAGACCTTCCGACGCACCGGGTGGCGGCCCCGAGACGATTCCGGGAGTCTTCCTCATCGACCGCGCGGGCACTGTGGCATGGGAAGACAAGTTGCCCAGGCCCCTGGGCGACGACGTGGATCTGATTGAGCGGCTGCTTGGTTCGTAAAACGGGAGGCCTCTGTGAGGTCGGAGTCGGCTCGTCAAACTCCAGTGGGGTTGTGGGTTATCCTCGTCAATACGTGGGGCGAGAAGAGGCAGTCTGGTAATCCGAAGCGTGAGCAGGGGATGCGTTGTCCTTGTGAGCAGATCCCTCCCTCACCAGGAAATTGCGTCCATCGTTGTCGCTGGTGGCCAGGTGGGCGTTTCGCCCGGACGCTTGCGTGTCACGGCTAACAGAAGCACTGCTGCCACACGACTTGCGTCAACGGATGTAATTTCCGATCACGTTTCGGGTTTCCATTCAATCACACGCTGGGCTGTAACCGAACGCTCTAATGATTGGTGATGAACTCCTGCGTGTTCACCAATGCCCACAGCAGGTCTCGCAGGCCGTCCGCAAATGATTCCTGGTTGGCAAAGTGTTGTTGGCACCGAGTTAATTCTTCGACAGTTGGTATTCGGGAAACCGTTCGAAGGTAGGCCTGTTCAATCCATGGCCTAAGGTCTTTGGGCGGTGATTTGAGACCCTTAACTTCACTCACCCAGCCATCTGCCCGGTCGAGCATCTGGAGAAGTTCTTCGTCATTTCGGATGTACAGCGCCTGTGGCAGGGCGGGCGATTCTGCGCGTTCGCAGTCACAGTTTACGCTGCGCAGTGGCTTGCCAAAGACAAGCAGGGAATAGTCGATGGAACGAGTCTGGTAGGAACGCGGCTGCTGGTTGATTTTTCTGGATTCGACATCGCGGCCAATGAATCGCAGCCGTTTGGTGTTTGCTGTGGACTGCAGGATTGCATCCACGACTGTCTCGGCCGGTAGTCTTCGGATTTCGGCATGGCTGTGATGTGTATGATCATGAAGCCCGGATGGCGTGGCTTTCCATGACAGCTGGTAGGTGCGTGATTGGATTATTGTGCGGTGCAGCCATTTCATGTCGTAGTTGTGCTTCACGAATGAGGACGTCAGGTACTCCAGTAGCGGTGCGTTTGATGGAGGGTTCGCCAGGTTGAGATCGTCGGTGGGAGCGACGATTCCCTTGCCGAAGTACACGGACCAGATGCGATTCACGAATGCTCGTGCCATGGAACGATGTGGCTCTTCGATCAGCCACTGAGCCAGCAGCAGGGTTGGGTCCTGGACATCGTTTAGATCAATCTCTGCTCCACCGGGAAATCTTGCCAGCTGCGGGCTGTTGCCGGGGGGCTTGATGTAGATTTCATTCCACGGGATCGCGCGGCCCTCTGCTGCGATTCTCAGGTAGCTCTGGCGGCGCAGTGCGGCAGTGTTCAGCTTTCCCGGGACGCCCAGCAGTTCACGATAACGTTGATTCCGAGGCATGGCATCCGGAGCAAGGCCACGGCCGATTCTTGTAAAGAACTGTGTGAACTGTTCAAAGTCGTGTTGCGACCACTGGTCAAACGGATGTTTGTGGCATTGAGCACAGTCGAGCCGTGTGCCCATAAAGATGTAACCGAATGAAAGGGCTTTGTCTGATGGGACTGTGATGTTGTCTCGATACCAGTAGTGCGGCATGGGGTTGCCCAGTGCGGAGAATTCGGCATCGCGTTTGCCCCGCTTCGTGAAGCCGCTCTGCCGTGCGATGTAGTCGCGGTAGGACTCAGTGTCCGGGCGTGACTTTGACGTGATGATGCCCTCAACGATTTTGTGCCAGCCAATATTCTTCTCGACTCGGTGCTGCATCCAGTCACGCCATTGAGCGGCAACCACGGAGGCCATTTCCGTACTGCCAAGGTATCCCGCGTTGCTGCCTGTCAGGTCGCACAGCCTTGTCGTCCACCAGCGAACGTAGGCTGGGTGTTCAAGCAGGTCGTCGATCAATTGTTGTCGCTTGTCCTCGCTGGAATCGTCAACGAACTGACGGATCTGATCCGGCGTGGGAAGCGTTCCAATGAGGTCCAGTGATGCTCTGCGAAGGAACTCAGAGTCTGTGCAGAGGTCCGTGGGGACAACTCCCAGCTGTTGCAGTCGGCGATTGACCAGCCGATCAATTTCCGTAGGGGCCGGGATATCCGGAAATGCGGCACCTGATTGCTCGGAAACGGGACGGATGACGGGAACCGGGACCACGCCGTTATCGTAGTAGACCACGATATGAGTGGCGCCGGGGCGAATGCTGGTCACTCTGCCCTCCTCTGTAACACTCGCGAGTGCGTCATCGAGCGGCTCAAATCGTGCCAGGCTTGTTACGTCTTCTCGAAGACCATTTGACCAGACACTCACGACTTTCAGTTGGGCCGTCTGATTGTCGCTGTGGAATTCAATTTCGGACGGGCTGATTTCCAGCCGAACGAATGTGGGCGCAGACTCCGGCAGGCCGTTTGCTCCCCCTTTGATCCACCGAATAAGAGTTGCCTGCTGCCATGAGCCCTTAGCAAACCGCAGGCCCCCTTCGTGTTCTTTCTCAGAGGTTGGCTTGTTCACAATGAGACTCTGCCGGGGCTGCTGCAGGTTTACTCGGTCGCGCAACGCAGTGTGATCCGCCGAGAAGTCGTAGCCGAACATCGACAGCCGAAATCCACCGCGTCCCTGAAACGAGCCATGGCACGAACGTCCGTTGCATCCCAGCCGGCCGAGCAGCGGTATGACGTGTCGCTGAAAGTCCGGAGTAAAATCCTGTTCCAGTCGTGTTCGGACATCCGGTAGAACCGATTTGACGGCAGCTGTGGCATTTTGTTTCGCGAACAGAGCGATGCTCTCGCGGTCGCCGGCACCAGTGGCCTGGAAAAAGATCTGTGTGTCCGGTAACGCCTGCTGAAGGGCCTTTAACGCATCCGGTGTCAGGCCGCAGTGATAGACCTCAAGCACCTTCAGCTGTTTCAGCTGCGTAAGGGCTTTTACTCCTTCGGCTGTCAGTTTGTTGCCGGAAATCGAGAGGTGCGTAAGTGACTCGAGGCTGACGAGTGCGTCCAGGCCGACGCCCGTGATTCCCGTTTCGTTGAGTGAAAGTGTTTGCAGTTTCTGGAGTGACGTCAGTGCAATCAGCCCGTCGTCTGTCACCAGAGTCTCGTCGAGAAACAGGCACTCCAGATTGATGAGCCGTGCCACGCTGCAAACTGTCTGGTCGCCGACTTTGGTTTCCTCGAGTGAAAGCACCTGCAAAGCGGAGAGGTGTTCGAGTGAGCCGCCCGCCGAGTCATCGATCGGGGTAGCTGCGAGTGAGAGGTGAGTCAGTCCCCGCATGTGCTCAAGTGCGTTCAGGGCGGCTGATGAGATGCGAGTCTCTGAAACAAAGAGTGTCTTCAGTTTCTTCAGCGAGGCCACATGATGAAAGCCAACATCACTGACCTGCGGGGCAACGACTGCCAGGTACTCAAGATGCGGATACTCAGGCAGTTGTTCGAGTGTGGCATCTGTCACAACTGGCTTACTCAATCGAATCAACCCGACGGTTCCATCCTTGTTGTACTGGAGATTCGTGACTTGTCGCCGAAACTCGAGCGGTACTTCCGTCTTTGGATTTTGTGCCACAACCGAAGAAATTGCCGACAGTATGAGCAGCAGCAGAAGGTGTCTCATTGGGTTTCTCCGGGCTTGCACGCTGCATCTGCGTCAACATCAAAGGACGTCTCCATCTTCGATACGTGACGGGCATCATACTGCTGTATCCGGCCTCGGTCGAACTCCAGACTGGCAAGTGTGGTCGTCGCGTGGCACGGGCCTGCGTCGCTTAACCGAAGACCCGCCGGGGCCTGTTCGAAGCTTCTGCTGTAAGTGCGTCGAACAAACTGGATCCAAAGTTGTTCCACGTCATTCATTCCCTCGGTCCCGTTTTCAATGAGTCCTTTCGGGCTCCGGGGAGGCGGTTCGCCGACTGAGACGGCACCCGACGGGCATTGGAAGTCGGTGACAGATGACACTCGGCACAGAATTCCACCGCCCGAAAGGTCAGTTCTGGCCGCTCACCGATGCCGGACTCCTGGTGTGACGTCAAGTGTTGGTTCGAAATTTGGGCGCTGTGTCATCCGTATTGTCAAAATGACAATTTTTGGGGGCAGCTCTCGGCTGTTTCTTCAACGGAGAGTTTACCTAACCGGAAGACATGCAGTATTTGCCGCACCTTCCGATGTGTTTGGGATTGCGCAAGGTGTTTTTATTTAGTGACTTATGTTGATTCCTGTGCTGTTCGTTGTGATCAGATCACAATTGGCACAGTGTTGGCATTATCAAGATCATAACGACAACATTCAGGCGATCCAGCACTGAATGATTCACTCAGGTCTTACAAATGGAGGTTAAGAATCATGCTCGTACTTACTCGGAAACCGGCAGAAACCATCCGGATTGGCGACAGTGTTGTTGTCAAGGTGATAAAGACGGGCCGCGGAACTGTGAAACTGGGGATTGACGCGCCGCAGGATGTCCGAGTTCTGCGGGGCGAACTGGTTGTCGAGGAACCGCAGCCGAACAAGCCGCTCCTGAAGTCACCTGAACCAGCGGTCGCCGCTGTCACACACTTTCCCCACGCGGTCTGATGAATGACGTGCTCTGAGAGCACCTGAACTACTCAAGAAGGAGGACTAATCATGATGAAGCCGACATTACGACTGGCCGTCTGTCTCGCGGGAATACTGACGACAGCCATGGGCCAGACTTACGACAATGATCGCTATCGTCCGTGGGGTGAGAACGATGCGGACTATGTTCACGATCGGTATGAAGGGGATCAAGGTGTGTACTCCCCCTACACTGATCGACTCTTCCGGCAGCCCGTCCAGAG
Organism: uncultured Planctomycetaceae bacterium; assembly: GCA_913031625.1. Taxonomy (GTDB): domain Bacteria; phylum Planctomycetota; class Planctomycetia; order Planctomycetales; family Planctomycetaceae; genus Fuerstiella. The sequence continues at coordinate 31,693 of CAJWGB010000026.1, forward strand.
CCTGAATGATCGCATGCGTCATGAGATGCTGCGGTTGCGGGATGGCTACGACTATCAAGCTCCACTGGGCTCAGCGGTCGAGGACAGATTTCGTGCTCCCATCGATGAACGTCGACTCAACAGAGGATACTCGGAGGATGATTCTATCCGGACGTACCGCGGCTATAGTGGCTCAGAATCACTGCGAGGTGACTCTGGTCGCCGCAGCCTTCCGAATCCGTTTCAGTGGCCGTCGATGGATGACTTTCGTCGGTCACCCGGTGGGCAGTCACCGATGATCCGGCCGCGATCGTGGGAGACTCAGCGACCGGGATACGTACCCGTCGATTACTCGAACTTTGATCGCGACTACCGTCCGGTTCGACCGAACGATGGTTCAGGATTCTCACGCCCCGTTCCAACAGATCGGCGATTCGAACCTGTTCCTGATTACAGTCAGCCGTCCAGTCGTGATCGTGGACTGGATCCCTATGTGCCAGCGTTGCCGCGTCGAGAAAACGGCTCAGAAGCTGATGCTATCTTCAAGGTGATTACTGAGCGATACAGCGATCCTGCGGGAATTCGTGCTGTGCAGGCAATGAGTGGGTCGCAGGCGATCGCACTCTACCGAGAAGTCTCCCAGCAGACTGACAGGCGACATCTGGAGCCCTCCAGTTACGACCTGCGAGTTCGACGAGGTCTGCGGAACCTGGCGCTGGCGATTGACAATCCATCATTCCAGAGAGCATTTCGACTTTCGAACAGTTCATTTCGAATGGATGGCTTCCGTGATCAGCTGTCGCGACTGTCGGATCGAATCCGGGTTCGAAACGCAAGTGATGCTGAGTCTGTTGTTCAGTCTGTTATGTCGCAGGCGCAGGCGGCCGGAATTCCGGCCAACGTTGTTGCCTGGGAGTTTGCGAATGCGACGGTTGATACGCTCGATAAGTTCTCTGCTCTTGAGCCAAAGGAACCCGGTCGCGGAGCCGCTTTGGAGCAGGAATCGCAGAGTGCAATGCTGGAGGGTGAGATTGTTGGTGTGGGCGTCGAACTCAAGGTGCACGACAATGGGCTATTGGTCATGAAGGCACTTCGAGGCGGCCCCGCTGCCGAGGCTGGTCTGCAGTCCGGAGACATCATCACAGCTATCGATGGTCGAAGCATTCGCGGAATGAAGCTGGCCGGCAGTGTTGACCTGATGAAGGGCTCATCCGGAACGCGAGTTCGTCTGACAATCCACCGAAATGGTGTTCGTGCAGGGACTGTCACGCTGACTCGAAGGCGTGTTCGGATCTACACGGTCAATGACGTAAGAATGATTCGCGGAACTGATCGAGTTGCCTACATCAGTCTCAGTCAGTTCGGTCAGCGTTCTACGGAAGAACTGGATCAGGCTCTGCGTGAAATGCATGGTCAGGGAATGCAGTCTCTGGTCCTTGACCTGCGAGGCAATCCCGGGGGGCTGCTGAACGTATGTGTCGACATTACCAATCGCTTTCTGCCGTGTGGCACAATTGTGTCCACGAGGGGACGACTGGCCAATGACAACATGCGGGAAGTGGCCAGCTACAGCCGGACATGGAAGGTTCCACTGGTTGTTCTAATTGATAATGACAGTGCCAGTGCGAGCGAGATCTTTGCTGCAGCCGTGCAGGACAATCGACGAGGTGTTGTGGTTGGTGAACGCAGCTACGGCAAAGGAACTGTTCAGACTCATTTTCCATTGCAGACTGTGAATGGGAGTCTGCGTCTGACGACAGCTCGGTTCTACAGCCCGAACGGACGTCCAATGTCCGGGCAGGGCGTCACACCGGATGTTCAGATTGCCGATGCTGATGGGCCTGCTAACGGAGACCGCGTTCTGCAGGAAGCCCTGCAGATTGCTCAGAGTCAGCGTTTAAGGGACATTGCAAACGAATCTGCAAAGTGCCGCAATCGAACGTCATCCACCTCACCTGATAAGAAAGTTCAGAGCAATATCTATGACAGTGTTCTGCCTGAAACCGTTATTCAGTAACCCCGTTTTCCCAGGGAGCCATGAGGGCTGCCTTCTTATTTGATCCTGGTGCTCAAGAGGAGTCCTGATCGTGAACGATCTTCAAAACCCGTAACAGGCTGGTTCAGTGAACCAGCCTGTTTTGCGTTTTGGGGAGAGGGGGGCAATTTCCTGGTCAGCGAGGCATCCAGCGCTGTGGGGCGTTGTACAACTGGCTTTGCTGCATGAAGTGCCTCTTAGCCGAATGCTGCAAGGCAGCGGGCATTAACGAACGGTCAGGAACCGCGTTTGCCCGCCTCGGCTACTCGTCACGCACGGCGTTCTTCAACAGTTCAGCGATCTTTGGGCGAGTTTTCTCAATTCGATCGAGATCGAGTTCGATGCCAACTCCCTGAGCGACGCCTCGATAGAAACTTTTGAGGCCGTCGTCGAGGTCGCTGGAGACCGCTTCGATTGCTGAGTGACCCGCTCGGTTTTCTTTGTTTGGGTCAGCGCCCTTTTGAAGCAGCACCTTCACGATTTCAGTGTTACACCAGAAGGAGGCCACGATGAGAGGCGTGTTGCCGTCTCGGTTTGTGGCGTTGGCGTTCGCGCCCTTCGCCAGCAGGTATTTGAGGATCTCGAGCTGGTTGTATTGAGCGGCCGTTGAAATTGGCGTCGATCCATCAGGTGCCTGCGCATTAATGCGTTCGATAGAAGTCTTGTTGTTGAGCACGTCCAGGCTGATTCCTGCACCTCGAGCGAGGGCCCGTTTGACCTGATCGAGGTCACCTCTGCGGATTGCGTTATTGGTGGCTGACCGTGAGTCGATGTGTTCTTCATCAATGGTAATCTGCAGCTCTCTTGCGGCTTCCGGTCCCTCCGCCGCGTGGAAGATAAAGTCATTACTGTACTGACCACCAGCGTTGAGCAACTGGACAAGATGGAGTCCAGGCTCCGGTAGCTCATCGAGAGTGATGTCGACATTCTCTCCCGCTCCAAAGTCGACAGTTCCCGAAACACCTCGACCATTAACCACAATGCTCGCCCCTTCCCGGATGTGTCGGCCGCTCAGCCGCATGGTCCTGTCGTCCGGGTGCAGGATGGGGAAACGCTGTCGGCCACGTTGCCGTTCGATCGGACCGCGCGTCCAGATCGCTGGTTGTGGATGTTTGACGACATCCTGCCCATTGTGGCGTCCGGTCAGGGTGGCGATCAGGTCGCCGGATTTTGCAAGACTCAGCAGGTCGCTTCGTTTGTAGGCAGTTCGGTCTCCTTCACGTTCCACGTAGGATCCCCCTTCAAAGACGGGGTCGAACTGCACTGAAAGTGTTGTCGCTTCTTCGCCTTTCAGCAGTACGCCATCGGCTTCCAATACGACGCCTCCATCTCGCGCCGCGTTTTCAAGGGCCTCGAGGAGGTCAGCAGTCTGTAGTTCGTCTGCAGACTCTTTGTTCAGGGTCACCTGCCGAGCGAATGCGCCGGAGTGTCCATTGCTTTGCTCAAGCACCATATCCCAGATTGGATCAAATCGACGTCGACCAGCCCATGAGAACTGCCACACACTTCGTTCCGGGATCCCCTGCTCTGCGACACGCCGATAGAAATCAAATTCAATAATGTTCAGACGTCCCTGCGGAAGAATCAGGAATCGGTCATAAGCCCCACGCCAGGTGGGTGCGTCCATGCCAGTGCCAGGAGTGTTCGTACTTACCAGAAAGGGCATGCGGTGGCAGTTGCCGCATACATTTGGTCGCGGGTCTCCCTGCCGGTCTCCTTTGATGTGAAACAGTTCAAAGCCGCGTCGCGCTCGGTCAGTCACCTTGTTGGTATACGGACGCTTTTGAGCGGGAGGATACGGGACGTTGATGAGAAACTCTGCCATTTCATCACGTTCAGCGGCAGTCAACAGGCCGCTTTTGCCCTCGTCATTGATGAGCTCTTTTCCTTCCAGGTGCATTGTGGAAGCAAGACCTCCATCGATCAGGTGTCGGGCCGGGCTCGCCGGATCATTCGGGTCGCTATTGGCCTCAACGCGGCGTCGCACGCTCGCACTATTGATGCCACCGTATGGGTCGCCCGGAATACCGTCCCAGTGAAACGGAGCCGTGTCTCTCAGTCCGCGGATTGGCATCGTAGACCGTGGCATGATCTGATTGCCGCCTGTGACGACGGGAGTTTTCAGAACCCACAGCAGCTGGTCCGTGTGTCCATCCGGGTGGCAGCTGGCGCAGGAAAACGTACCGGTCGTCGATGCGTCTGCGTCATTGAACCAGATGCGACCCTGCTTCACACGATGGTCGGTTGGGTCATCGAGTTTCACAAAGCCGGCAATGCTGAGGTCTTTCGGGTCAGAGACATCAACGATTGAAACTGTGTTAGCGAGTGCGTTAAAGACCCATGCCGTGTCGGCTGCTCCGTTGCTGTTATTCTGCAGAGCAATCCCACGAGGTGCTGCTCCGGTTGGAATCCGATCAAGTACTTCGCCGGAATCCGGGTCAACGGTAAAGAGCTTGTCCGAACCAGCGGCAGTGGCAAACAGCAGCGAGTCATCTGAGGAGACTTCAACGGCGAACGGGGTTGCCAGCGCCATCCCCTTCCCCGGCTGCTCAGGCGGCAGTGGTTCAAGGTCGATGAACGAAACTCGATCGTCTCCGCCTCCTGTGCGTACCCGAGTGATGCGATTCAGAAAGGCTCGGTTGTCAAGCTCTGCCAGGCCGTGTTTTTTTGTGCCGGCGCGACCATTCGCGTCATTGCGTGCATCCGTCTGTGCGACGAAAACCTCACCCCGACTGTTGACGGTCAGCCCGTACAGGAGAGTTCCGAGAGTGTCAACGACTTCGACAAGTCTGTCGGTCCTGGTGTCAAACACATAAAGGTCACGGTCCGGGACAGCCGGGTTCTTGACGATGTCCATAACGGCACCGATCGAAAGAACGTTGTTGTTTCGGATTGCGTGCTCGTATGCATCAAATGTGACAAGCTCTCCATCGATTTTGTCGCCGCGGCCGCCTGACAGTTGGGTCTTATTGTTGGATTCAAAAGGAATTACATACAGTCGCTCATTTCGTACGACGATCGCGCGAGGGTCCTGGGCGGTGATGTGAAGAGTCTTTGTAACCCTGCGGGAGGCGACGTCGATCACTGCGATCCGGTTCTCAGAAGACAAGGCGACATAGGCTTTGGAGTTGTCCGCAAACGCAATTGAAACCGGCTCATCAAACTCTGTTGCCCGCGAGTCAGGATTGAACTTCTGGATCGTGGCGAGAACCTGCAGGTGGGTTCGGCTTTCGGGAACGATGTCGATGACACTGACGGAATCTGAGACGTGGTTTGAGACCCATAATTCCTTTCCATCCGGACGGACTGCGAGGCTCACGGGATCGATGCCAACAGCGACCCGAGCGAGAAGTTTTCTGGTGCCTGCGTCAATTAC
>CAJWGB010000027.1 GCA_913031625.1 uncultured Planctomycetaceae bacterium
CGTTCTGAGGTTCACCGTTCTGAGGTTCACCGTTCTGAGGTTCACCGTTCTGAGGTTCACCGTTCTGAGGTTCACCGTTCTGAGGCTCACCGTTCTGAGGCTCACCGTTCTGAGGCTCACCGTTCTGAGGCTCACGAGTTTGCTGTGCCTGAGCCTGTGCCTCGGCTGCAGCAAGGAGCGGCTCAATCGCTTCGGAAAGATTCTCCGCTTCCTGCCGAAACGTATCTTCTGCGTTCGCCAGAGCCTGCTGCGCCTCCTGAGCCTGCTGGTTGTTGGGGCCCTCGTCCTGTGGCATCCCGCTGTCAGGCATTCCCCCCTGAGCCGGCTGCTCGCCCTGATTCTGATTGTTTGCCTGCGTCTGCTGAGCAGCCTGAGCTTCGGCCTGTGCATTCGCCATCGCTTCGGCGGCTGCCTCATTAAGCTGGTTTTGCGCAGTCTGAGACTCGTTATCCGCTGCCTGCTGAATATTTTCAGCGACCTGCTGAATCGGCTCAGCGGCCGCTTCATTATTGAGTCGTCGTTCGTGCCTTGCAGCACGTGCCACGTCTTCGGCAGTCTGCTTGACGTCCTGAGTGACCTCCTGCTGCTTCTGCTCGGCAGCCGCCAGTTGTCCCTGAGACGGGGTCAATTCGTCACCAAAGTCGGACTTCGACTTCAACCCCTGTGCTTTCTCGTTCAACTGCTTCGCAACTTCCTGAGCCTTCTCAGCAAACTCGTCTGCCAGTTCAGTGGCTGGGTTAGGAGCATTCAGCGGAGCGGTGGCCGACTTGTTTATCTCCTCATTCTTCTGCTTCACTGCTTCGGCTTCGGCAACTCGCTGTTTCTCAACAGCCTTCGTTTCTGCCACACGTTTGTCCTCAACCTCCTGCTTTCGAGCTTCCTCACGCGCGACCGCAGCTTTCAGCGACGGGTTGTCTGGCTGGCGGGCAAGGTTTCGTTTGGCGGCGTCAATTCGACGTTGAGCTGCCTTCTGTTGATTCTCGGCGACACGCACCTGCTGTTCGGCCTGACGTTTGCGCAGGTCAGCCTCTCGCTGTTCATTCGCCATATTGCGTTTCTGAGCTTCCACAAATGCCTTGCGCTGTTCTTCAGAAGCCTGCTTTGCGGCCTGTCGGGCTTTTTCGTCAGCATGGATCTTTTGATCCTTGCCGGTTTCAGTTTGCTTCTTCGCCTCATCCAGTGCGGCGGTCGCTTCGGCAATCCGTTCAGCCGCTTCATTTGCCGTTTGCTGAAGATCTTCCAGTGGCTGGGTCTCACGGGATGCATTTGCTTTCGCTGCCGCCTGATTCAGTTTCTGCTGGGTCTCTGCCAGCTTCTTCTGAGCTTCCGGCGTCTTTCCTCGGGCTGCCGCCTGATTTGCCTGAGCAACAAGTTCGTTGGAAAGCTTTTGTGCTTCCTGACCGAGTTGCCGCAGTTCTTCTGCCAGATCCTTCTTCTTCTGAACGAACTCCTGGTCCGATTGTTCGTTCGACTGCTGGAGACGTTCATCTTCCACAGCTGCGTTCTCCAGCGCTGCCTTTGCCTCTTCCAGCGTATTGCGTGAAATCTCAGACAGTGCTTCCTGCATCGCCGGATTCTGCTTGAGTTCCTCTTCCAGCTCAGCAATCAGATCTTCCGTGTCCGTCTGGGCCATTTCAGCCAGTTCGTGGGCATTCTCAAACTGCTGATTCATCTCAGCCGCAATTCCCTGTTGCTGTTCCGTGGCCCGCAGCTCTTCCCGGGTCTCAGCCACATCTTCGCCGGCGTCGAGTTTTTCAAAGTGCTCAGCAATCAGCTCAAGCGCCTGTGCTGTCTTCTCCTGCTCTTCGGCTGACCGGGAAAGCTCATTTGCCTGTTGCTGCTGGTCATCTGCCTGTTTCGCAGCATCCAGCGCCTGATTCATCTCCGCCGCTGGTTTCTGGACGAGGGCGATACTGTCGTCTGCATCGCGAGCACGCTCCAGTTCTTCTTCGTCCAGAATGTCCTGCGAATTTGCGTCTTCAACCAGAGCTTCAAAAAGGTCTTCCAGTTGCTCATTAACCGCTTCACGCTGCTGCTCCAGCTGAGCAACCTGTTCGTCGGCCTGCTCCGGAGAATCAGACTGTTCCACTTCATCCGCCGCCTGAGTGGTTTCATCTTCCAGCCTGCGAACCGACTCCGCAGCTGCCCGAGCCATTTCCGGTATCGTCGGAGCATACTTCGCGATCACAGCGCGCGCTTCCGCCATGACGGGCTTCAACTCTTCGGCCACCCGGTCAATACCATCACGAATCTCTTCCACTTCATGACCGGCGCCGATGACGATGTCTCGTCGCCAGCGACGTTCCGTGATTCTCTGTTGAGCGTCCCGGTGCGCCGGACTTGAACGCAGCTGGTCAATCTTTGCGACGATTTCGTTATCGACCTTTGCCGCCCGCAACATTGCTGCCGCATTCAACAGACCATTGGAAACGAACTCCCACTGACGTGGATTGTCAGTTCGACCTTCCAGCTTCTGAGCGTCCCAGCGTTCCTGACTGAGGAGTGCTCGAATCGCATGCTGCAGTTCAACGACAGCGTGTCCGGCCTCGAGAACACGGTACGCAGGAGCAATCTCCATCAGGTGATCCGCGACTTTGGATTCCTGTGGCTTGGTGGCCTGATGCTGGTTAAGCAGTCCGGTTGTGGCACGATGAGTCAGTCCGGCATCCGCGGCATACTGAGCATCTGCATCACGACGAGACTGGGTGAGTGACCTGCGTTCGCGAAGCTGATCAACTCCCGGTCGCCGCTTGCTGGTAGTCTCAGCCAGGAACTGATCCGCCTGCTTTCGAAGATCCAGGCCCTGATCCAGATCTGCTGCGTCCGCTGCCTGCCGAGCAAGATTCGTTTCCTGACGTACACTGTTGCTGAGCTGATAGATTGGATCGTAAAGCGTCCCGGACCGATTTTGAAAGTCGCGTCGTGCACCGACAACGCGTGCCGGCAGACTGCCGTCCGTGATCTCATACCGATCCTTTGCTTTGAGTTCATTGTATATCTGAACAGAAGCTGCCTTCAGTTCAGGGAGTTTGTCTTCAGACTCTGTCCCGGCATTCAGGCGATCCCGATGAGTCGTGAGCCACGTGAGCAGTTGATCAACATGAGTGTTGTTACCTGCGGCGAGGCGATCCTTGTGGGCCTGCAGAAGTTTTTCAAGGGCATCGAGTTGGTTGATGATCAGCGTTTCCTGTCGCAGCAGTCGAACCCATGTCTGCGTCGGACTGTTCACAATCAGTTCCTGTTGCCGTTTCATGGCTGTCAGGTCATCCGCAACGGCTGCGACGAAGTTGTGAGTCGCCAGCGCCTGATAGTGGATGGAGGCGGACTTCGCGTCGTCCGCCATCCGCTCATAGGCGTACTTCAGTCCGTTCAGAATGTTCTGTCGGGCGGCCTCGTCTTTTGCCTCGCCAAGCTGTTGCATGTGCCAGTCCGGAGACTGACCATGATCCCTGCGAATTCTGGCAATCACGCGACCCGTCAGGTCGAGGTCTGCTGCATCAGCACCCGGCGGCATGACTTTTTCGACGCGACGAATCTCCCTGAGCACTGATGCAGACTCTTCACGCACTCGAGACGCCATTTCAAGCAGTGCCACACGGTGGGCCGCCTGCTGTTGCTCAGTTCCTTCTTGCTTACGAAGCTGTTCAATGAGCTCCAGAGCAGACGTCTTATTCTGTTCTGCAATGTCGGCCAGTTCTTTGAGATGGTCATAGACACCGAACTTATAATCCATCAACGCATGTCGCTCCGGATCAAAGTCTGCCGCAGCCACGATAATGCGAATCGGAATCGACTCTCCCTGGTTGCCCTTGCGATCCGTGGCAACCAAACGGGTAGTCACCTGATCGCCAACCTGCAGATCATGTCCGACAAGATCCCAGTCCCACGCCGCAGTGACCGTTCGGCCTTCCTGATCAGTATTACTGGTTTCCAGCGACACAGTCTGCCACTCAGATCCATTCACTGAGATCTGCTGCTCCAGAGTCTCAACAGGGAGATCGTCTTCCGCCATTCCTTTCAGGGCAAGAATATCGTTGGGCGGAAGGAGCAGAGAAGACTCCTGCTGATCGACAAAGCCGGCACGTGGCACAAGATCCGGCAACGGGCTGATTTCATACTTTGGGCTGAACGGGTTATCGAATCCCGTTTCCCTGGAAACAAGATGGACACGGTAAACGGCATCCTGCGTTACCGGAACATCTGCTCCCCACACGGCGTCAGATCCCTTTCCAATTCGTTTCAACGGGATCGTCTGAATCTCATCCGAATCAATCGGGTCGATCCTCAGCTCTGCCTGAGAAACCTGCTGGTCCAGTCTGCATGCCAACTGAACAGTTGTGCCTTCCAGAATCCGAAGATCACCATTCGTATCGGCTACCGTTTCTTTCTGGAGCCGACTGTACTCCGGGTACTCAAACGTCTTCTGAAACTCCACGACACGCGGCCGCGGACGAGACTGAATCGTATACCGTTTGGTGATCGCATCTCCGGCAAAAACTCGGTACTCCACGTCTTCATTGCTGACGTGAATATTCGCGAGATACTCGGACGCTTCTTTCGGGCGCATTGACTGACGCACGGTTCCATTTTCAGGTGTCCGCGTTTCCAGCGTGACTTCACTTACATCCCCGCCGGAAATTCCCACAAGGACGGCAACGGTCTCGTCTTCGGCCATGGTTAAAGACGACGGAGTCGGCTCGAGCACCTCAATCTGAATGCGGCTGACCCGCGCGATATTAGCGCCTGGCATCATTGCTCGACGAGCAAGCTGCTGGAATCGTGGATCATCAGACATCCAGAGTGCAGCCGCGATTCCGGCAAACACAAGTGCGGCCAGAGCCCAGCGGCCAATAAGCTTCAGCGGCAGCAGTCGGCCAACCCGAACTTCCACCATCTGCTGAGCGACCTCGCCCTGCAACAGACTTCGGAAGACTGGTGAGTCATTAATGGCAGATGGGTCATCTGTGGCCAGCTCAACAGCTGAAAGCAGCTGTTCGCGGAGCTCGGGCTCGGCAAGCTCGACCCGTGCAGCGATCTCTTCGCGATCCGGCGACTTAAAAAGCCGACGAACTGAGGTCCACCAGACAACCAACGCAACAATTGAATAGGCACCCGCACTCAGGCTCCAGCGTGTGGAATCAGACAGGAGCCAGTACCAGTCGATGGCCGCCACAATCGCCATGCACACGACAAACGTCGCAATGCCGGAGAACAGTCCACGAGCAACAATCAGGCGACGGCGACGTCGAGCAAAATGCTGCAGTTTACGAACAACGACCGGATCCAGTGCTGTACTCATCAGATTCCTCCGTCAGGACCACTCTGTCACGCGATGCTGGCCACCGAGTCACAGAGGAAGAACGCACAGCGTAACACGGATGCCCCAAAATCGGAAAGAAAGACAGCGTTTTAGGCCGTCCCGGTGCGGCGACTGGGCTAATTAGGGCGGTTATGGGATGTGCCAGCCTGCCCCGCGGGAACGGCTTCAAAATGGCTTCACTGAAAGAACGCGGTCGAGCGGGAACTCAGGTGCGCCGCACATACGGCTTACACAGCAGACCTCTGCAATCAGAGGTAAGCCGCTTCGCTCACGCCCTCCGTTCGTCGGAATTACTTCTGATTCAGCGCGCCCAGGGACATCCACAAAATCAAGCCGTGAGACCAGCCCACTACTTCTGTATTCGATACAGGTGCGTCTCACTTCGCAGCAGGATGGCTTCGTCTACAAATGCGTAAGACGCAAACGTGCGTGATGAGCCATCACCAAGCTGGCTCTTCCCCAGTTCTTTGTATTCCGTTCCGGGCTCGACCACGACCGTCTGTCCCTTTTCGCTCTGGAAGTAGATCCGCCCATCTGCGAATACGGGAGAGGCCGAAAAACCGCCTCCGAAACGTTCCTGCCAGTGCACATCGCCGGTCAATGCGTCCAGGCACGTCGCTACACCGCGGTCGTCAACCATGTAGATTTCCGCCCCAATCAACAGAATGGAGGGTGACTTGGGAACGCCCTTCTTCGTCTGCCATTTGACGTGTGACTCTGTTACGTCTCCGCTTCCCGTTGGGTCGATAGCAAACAGCTGGCCGTCACCAAATCCGCTGCAGACATAAACCAATCCGTGACCGGTAATTGGTCGAGGCACAACCGAATACCCTTCACCATACTTTACGCGCCACAATTGTTCGCCGGTACCTGGGTCATAAGACCACACGGCTCCGCTGCCTGGACACACAGCCTGCTGCTTCTCGTTGACACTGATAATCGTCGGTGTGCAGAAACTGAACCCTCGAGAGACGTTAACATCTCGTTCTTTACGCCAGACCTCTTTGCCGTTCGTACGATCGAGCCCAACCACAAACTGTTCATCACGACCATCACAGCAGATGATCAACATCTTCTTTGTCACTGCCGGTGATCCGCCATTGCCGTGCAATGGCATATAGAGCAACTCGTTGTTCTTCCAGACCACATTACCGTCCAGATCCAGGCACGCGGTCCCATGCGGACCGAAGTGGACGAACATCTGACCATTGTCGATGACGGGAGTAGGGCTGGCGTGGCTGTTCTTTCCATGAATCTCAACACGTTCCTCATCCGCCTGAACAAAAATTTCTTTGTCCCAGATGGTCGTTCCATCTTTGGCGCTCAGGCACAGCACTCTCAACGAGCGAGCCTTTGACTCTTCATCTTCTGCGACGGCCGTGGTCAGATAGATTCTTTCTCCAACAACGACGGGAGATGACCATCCAATTCCCTTAACGGGCACTTTCCACGCAATGTTCTCCTCTTCGCTCCACGTGATCGGGAGGTTCGAGAATTCTGCATGTCCCTGGCTCGTCCCGCGAAACTCAGTCCAGTCACCCGCAAAGCAGACTGGCGAAACACAGAACAGAAGAGTGGCAATTGATTTCATGAAAGGAGCCTCAGTCGGCAGCAATAGAGAGGGGAATCAGGCGGTTGGTTTCGAGTCTGCTGCGTCCGTCTTCTTTTGGAAGAAGTACTTCGCAACGATGCTGTGTGAAGGTGGATCTGTGGCGAGAGCAATCACAATTCCGGCGACGAATGAGGTCACGATGCCAATCACGACCGGATCAATGGAAAACGGTCGTAGTGGTTTGGTAAAGCCGTCCCCTGCCAGCCAGCCGCCCATATACAGCGACAGGTGGCTCAGGAATCCGCAGACCATACTGCCGATTGCTCCCTGCCCGTTCATCCGTTTCCAGTACAAGGCAAGGGAGACGGGTGCAAGAAAGCAGGCCGCCAGGCCGCTACCCACATAGACAATCAGGTACTGAAGGTATTCCGGAGGGTTCGTTGCAACAAGGACCACCCCCACACCGACCAGCATCGTACAGAGGTAGCTCATTCGCTGCAGCTGCCTGCTGGTGGCCTGCGGATTGATATTTCTCTGATAGACGTCCCGAACGATCGACGACGAAATCATCAGCAGAAAGCTGTCGACCGTGGACATCACGGCAGCAAAGGGCGCTGCCACCAGCAGTCCGGCCAGCCAGCCCGCACCGATATTCTCGGTCAGCGTCACCGCCATCTGCGGCATGATGCGATCCGACTCGACCTCCATCCCTGGGATCAGCAGCCGCGAACAGCAGAAGATCACCACCAAAGGGAAGTAGATCAGGGAGAAGTACACCGCGACAGTCGCGATGGAAAACCGCAGTGTCCGCGTGTCCTTAAAGGCCATCAGCCGGACCATGCTGCTTGGCTGACCCGTTCCCGAAATCGCCCAGTAGAAGAACATTGAAAACGCGAGCGACATGGGCAGGAAACCGAGGTCGTCTTCAGCGTGTGGGCCAGGTGCTGTGACAAAAGAACCCGGCTGATCGTCTCCGGGATAGGCGGCCATTACAGAGCTGTTGATCGAAACGATCTGAAGCTCCGAACTGAACTCCACATCGGATCCTTCTGCCAGGACACGACCAAGGTCGCCCTTGTCCACGATCTCAATGCCACCCACAAATTTTGTCTTTGGATCGGCGAACACAACGTCACCGGATTTGTCCAGAACGACCGGATCGCCGGTTCTGAAAATGCGTTCGCCCTGATTCAGCCAGACGCCTTTGGGATAACTGCTGCCAGCGGGGCCTTTCAAAGTCAGTTCGACTCGATGAGGAGGCACCATTGCGGCCAGTTCTTCGGTCGCCGTCTGCATTCCGCCCACCTGATAGATGGCCAGTGGCAGCATGATGACAACACCAAGAACCATTACTACGCCCTGCATGACGTCCGTCCATACAACCGCATGAAACCCACCCCATGTGGTGTAGATGATTACGGCGATTCCGAACGTGACCAGACACAGCAGGTACCCTGGATCCACACCACCGATAATGGGAGCACCGGGAGGAACCATTCCGCCGAGGCCATCTCGGAGACTGACATAGAACGAGTTGTCACCCAGCAGCGTCTGCAGAATCATACTGCCGGCCTTGAACTGACCAACAAGATTAACGCACGTAAAGAAGATCAGCAGGGAAGAAGCAAGGACTGAAAACGACGGGCTTTGAAATCGGTCTCGCAAAATGTCAGGAACAGTGATGGCCCCGGTCTTTCGAGCAACCTGATTGATCCGTTTACCGAGCAATCCCATCGTGCAGATGGGAAAGATCATGTAGCTGCCAATCCACAGTGCAAGGACCCAGCCGTGCGTGTAGATCAGCGAAGGAAAGCCGGTGAATGAACCACCAGACGCACTTGTTGCAGCAAAGGTCAGAGCCAGGGCCCAGACTCCCAGGCTTCGGCTACCGAGAAAATACTCACTCAGGAATGCGCGGTTCTTCAACAAATGGCTGGAAATCGCAGCCAGACCAAACACAGCCAGCGTGTAGAGAACAAATGTCACCAGCGCCCCGGATCCGGCCGCTGCGAACGTCAACACTTCAGGAAGTTCATTGAAAATCAGCATCACGCTTCCTCCCCTGCTGCTTCTTCGCCTGGGGCTGAACCGAGGTCGCCGTCTTTCATCCTGTAAAAGCAGAACCAAATCGTCACTGCATCAGCAACCAACCACGGAAATACGATTCCCCACGCCACCCAGCCTGGAATTCCAAGGACGGTCGGGAATGTAGCCGGATCAACAGGTCCCGGATATCCGTTACTCAGGCAGACAACCATCGTCCAAACGAAGCAGCAAACCCACATCAACAGTATGACGCGTGCTTCCCGAAAGCTGTCTGTGAACAGTGTATCGGGCTCGAGAGTCGGGTCCTGTTCGGGCGGAATCGTCTGCTCTGGGAGCACTGGATCCGCTGCCGAGACATCGACAGCGTCCGACGGTTGATCGGACGCCGGCGGGCTTTCAAACGGTTTGGTCACAGTCCGGGCCTGGAAGGATGCTGGAGGAGGGAGAGCACCCACGTGTGTGGATACAGGTCCCGATTCCACACTTTTCCCATGAGCCTGTCAACCAGGCCGGACTTTTGCAGGTCGCGGGCGAATCTCAGATCCAGGTGGTACTGAAATCTGCGGCATGAAATACGGCGTCGCACCAGCACACCAGACCCCGGTCAGGCACACTGCGAGAATGAGACGGGGAACTGTACATCATGCAACACAATGAATGCAGCTGGCCCGGGTGAGACATGATGTCGCTGTCTCACACGGGCCAAAGCGGTATCAGATTTATGAGACCGATGTGCGCTGCTTACTTCCAGCTCCAGACCGACACCCCGTTTAGCTCTCGCACAACGATGTCCCCGTCGGCGACAGCCAGATGAGCCCAGGTTTCTGCTTCGCTCACCTTACGGCTCGACACTTCTTTGTATTCATCGGGACCTGCGTTGATCAGTCGCAATATACCTCGCTGGTCCAGAGTCAACATGGTGGTCCCGTTAACAACCGTGCTCCAGTACTTCCCGAACGGCCGAGTCGTCCATGCCACGCTGCCATCGCCCGGATTAACACAGTGAAACCTCTGATTACGCAGATGCAT
This sequence comes from uncultured Planctomycetaceae bacterium, assembly GCA_913031625.1. Classification (GTDB taxonomy): domain Bacteria; phylum Planctomycetota; class Planctomycetia; order Planctomycetales; family Planctomycetaceae; genus Fuerstiella. Next base: position 9,948 of record CAJWGB010000027.1, read on the forward strand.
GTAGACATGCTCGCCAATCAAAACAGGAGACGACATGTATCCCTGAGCTTTCGTGTTCCACTTCTGACTCACGCTGAATCCGCTGTCTGAGCGTCGAACGTCGAACAGAAAGCTGCCTCCGCCGTAGGTACTGGTGAATACAGTGTCTCCAATCACCAATGGCGTCAGAATGTTCATCCCTCGAAAAGCTTCTACTTTGGTCGACCACAGTGCCTTGCCAGTCTCCGGGGCAACTGCGAACAGAGATGAACGGCTTTGGACGACAAGCTGTTTCACGCCACCAATTGTTGCGATAACAGGAGAGGAAAAGGCGCTCTCGCTCATGGAGCCAAACAGTCCGCCACCTTCTTTTCCTGTTCTCCAGACGACTTTCCCTGTTGCCTTATCCAGCTTGAAGAAAGCACCAGCCGCCTGAAAGTAGATAAATTCCCCATCGATCAGTGGGGAGCAGACACACCCGAAGCTGGGCAATGACGATTTGAACTCCGCCGGAAAATCAAGTCGCCAAACTTCTTCACCAGTCTCCAGTTCGAGGCAGACCAGCACATCTCGAATTCCGGCCACATAGAGGTATTTGCCGTCTGTCGCAGGAGTGGACCTGATCCAGCTACCGTTCTCACGAGCGAAGAAAGGAACAGACATGGCTCCCGGCCACTCCTTCTTCCACAGTTCCTTGCCCGTCGCACGGTCAAGAACCCGAACCACTTCGTGCGACTTATCCCGAGTCTCGGTTACGACAATTCGGTCTCCGGAGATCAGTGCGCCTGAGTAGCTGGGGCCCAGCCCAACGCGCCATTTGCGGGTCAGACGCTGCTCATCCAGCGATTCCGGCCATGCGGTTGCTCCGTTGAGGCGACAGTCGCGAGATGGTCCGCGCCATTGGGGCCAGTCAGCTGCCAATGAGACACACGCAAGAAGGGTCCAGATCAGAATTGATCGCACGATAGCCTCCGGAATTTTGACGAATCTATTCTCCGATCGGGTTCTAGACCTCTCGTTTCATCCGGCCACCAGAATTTCTGACAGGCCTAAACACGACCGAACATTCACCTTTTCGCCTGCGACCGGGTTGAACTACATTCTTTGGGCATTTACCTGAGAACATGGAGGTTCAAATGGTTCATGGAAGACAAATCTGCACGGTCCTGACCCTCGCATTTTTTACGTCCACCGGATCGTTGGCTGACGATCAGGCGTTTGACGAATGGGACCAACGGGATGTCTGGCAGCTGGAGTTTACCGGCAATGAAACGTTCGAGGCCGGAGACATTCGGAATGCCGTCGCTCTTGACGGCCAGGTGCAGGCCAACGTGAACCCGGCGATCTCACCTGAGAAGTTCCACGCAGCGCTCGTTCAACGCATCGCGGACGGATATCAGTCAAAAGGTTTTGACGACGTTCAGGTCGAAGTCAGCGGAGAAGGGGTTTCGAAACCTGTCACGGTTCGGATTGCGGAAGGCCCGCGCTATCGCTGTGGCGATGTGCGGATTACCGGTTGGACGGGACCTGATGCAGATGCACTGCTGCGACGAATTCGACTGAAGGAGAAAAAGGACAACGAATCAAATTCACAGGAGAAAGAGGACACCGCTGATGAAAGCGTCAGGTGGAAGGTCGGGAAACCCGCCTCATTCGCAGCCACTCATATCAGTGCGCTCGAGAAAAGAGCTCACGCGATCATGGGCGAAATGGGCTTTCACTTTGCAAAACTTTCGGTCGAGGCAGAAAAGAACAAACAAACTTCCACGGCAGAACTGGTGATCACTGTGCATGAGCCCGGCCCCCGTCAGAAGATCAGTGAACTTCAATTTGAGGGACTCACGCGTCACACCCCAGCCGATCTTTTTGAAGTGCTGGACCTGCCGGACGAACTGACAGCCACCCGGGCTCTGCATCAACAGATCCGGAACCGCCTGATCGCAACGGGACGTTTTGTTTATGTGCGGACGTCTCTTGAGCCCCCCTTCGGACCGAACCACGTACTGCCACTGGTCGTTCATGTGCGTGAGTTTGAAGATGTTCCCCGGCTGGGTGAGCCACTGAACCCGACCCAACAGGCGATGGTAAATCTCGCACGCTACATTCGACGACTTCCAGAGACTGGCGAAGACCTGACATTTCACCTTGCTGGCGCGGGGCTCACAAATCAGATCAGCGACGCAGCCAAGGCAGTCACAGGCCCGAAGAACGAATGGCCGGCGGCCCTGCGACCGGATGCAGTTGATTTCCGACTGACCCTGTCAGGATCCGGGGGGGGGATGTTGCGTGCTGTGGTAGCTCGCAGGGACGGACTGAAACTCATTGACGCCACCGTTCCATTTGTGGCCGGACACCTGGGCGCAGTCAATCATGGCAATCGTACGCGATGGGTGTGCGAGAACTTTCCTTTCGGAGGAATCATCACGTTAAGCATTGCGGGACACGAACCGGACCCGGAAGGTCATCAGTTCACACTGAATTTTGCTGCCGGCGTGAGTTCATCAGCGGACGAACCACTCAAGACTCTGATCCAGGCAAACCCGGCCGCCCTGATCAATGCATACTCCAAAGTGAACGACCTGGAAACAACTGCCACACAAAACACCACGGTCGTCCGCTGGGCGCAGGGGCACATGGAGATCGATAACAACTCCGGAGCACTGACCTCCATGAGAATGGAGTCAAATGGAGCCGTATTGACCGGACGATCCGGAGCTGGAATCCTTGACGCCCAGGTTGCAGGGTTGAAGCAGGAAACAGCAAACCGGGACAACCTATGGTCAAAAGACCGAGCACTGGCTGGCTTCGTGCAGTTTGCCGCCGGTTCCTGGCAGTCGCTGATGGAGTCCACTGGTGAACCGCTCTCGCCGCTCATGGAATTCGCCCTGAAAACTCTGAAGGACCGAACTCTCTTTGATCACATCCAGAATCAGTTTGCCGCTCTCAATGCAGAAGCCAACTTCTCAATTCCCTACGAACCACAGAAGAATCAACCCGGAATCACGCAGACATGGGGTCTGCACGCATTAAAGGGACTTGTGCCGACCGGCTCTGCTCCTCACCGCCTCGCCGCGTCAATGCTGCACGCTCAGGCGTCGGGAGAATCCAATGCACTGTCAACTGTGCTGGCTGACATCACCCGCAACAGTGATCACGGACCGGTGACCTGTGTCCTCAGTGGAACGTTGCTTCCCACGTATCGCGCACCTCTGGCCCGAATCGGCCTAAGCCGGTTTGACGAACACAGCCTTCCGCCGGTAATCGAAACCATTCTTCGCGAACCGTGCGTGGTCACCAATCTGGTTGTCCAGGTGATTGACGGCGTGCGGTCCATGAGCGACAGAGAATTTGAACAACTGACCACACTCATCAATCATGTCCATGCTGGGGCGAAGCAGGACGAACAGCAGGTGCCTCTGACCGCTCTTCTAATCCCACTGCATGTCACACGGAATTATCCGTCCGACGACGCTCGGGATATCGCGGTCGCATTTGCTGCCGGGATCTGGAAAGTCTGGGGACGCGAACAGACACGCCAGACACTCCTGAGCTGGCTGCCGCAGGAAGAATTCGCTCAGATCTTTCGACAGGCGTCGCAATCAACCCCAATCAGAGGGAAGGGAACAAAGGCCACCGAAAAGGTTGAACACAAGCTGAAACCAATCGATCTGCCCAAGCCAGAAGAGAGCGGATCCTTCTTCAGGAAGCCGACGAAGATCAAGTAGATCAGATCGAACAAACGAACAAAAAACGCTGCGGGAGTACCGCAGCGTTTGGGGGATCAGAGCTTAAGGAGCAGGTGGCGGTGGTGGAGGAGGCGGAGCTCCAAAGGAGCCACTGAGTTCCGGTACCTGGCCTGCTGCCGCCCAGCCGGCCATTCCGTTCTGCCAAACCATAGACTCACGAGTCACTTCACCGGAGGCAATGCCGGCACTGATCTGTTGCAGAGTGTATGGGCCCTGAGTCTGACCATTGACTGCGACGTGCCATGCGGCTGCAGCAGGTGGTGGTGGAGGCGCTCCTCCTCCTCCTGCCGGGGGAACCCCCATTCCAGGTTGCATCATCCGACCGGCCATGGCAAAGCCCATTCCGAGTCCCATTCCTTCCGCTGCACCTCCGCCGCCTTCATTCTCCGCCGCCAGCGTCATGGCATTACCCATCTGGTACTGCTGGAATTTATTCATATCGCCGATCACGCCCATGCTGGTTCGCGTATCGAGAGCTTTCTCGACCGCTTCCGGCAGTGAGATATTAACGATCATCAACTGCGGCAGTTCAAGGCCGTATTCGTCGTCGATCTTTTCCTGAACTGCTTCACGCAGCTTCTCACCGAATTCTGTGTACTGACTGGCGAGGTCCAGTGCTGCAACATTAGAGGTGCCAATAATGTCCGTAAACGTCGAAATGATCATCGACCGCAGCAGCTCAGTGACCTCGTCAGAGTCGACGACCTGATCAGTGCCGACCAGTTCTTCGAGGAGAATCCTGGGGTTCTCCGCCTTCAGTGCGTAGGTTCCAAAAGCACGAATTCGAATCGGACCAAACTCCGGATCCCGCAGCATGATGGGATTCGGCGTACCCCATTTCAGATCTGTGATCTGACGGGTGCTGACAAAATAGACTTCCGCCTTGAATGGGCTGTTGAACCCGTACTTCCAGCCGGCAAGTGTGCTGAGCAGCGGAAGATTGTCTGTCTTCAGTTCATAATGACCAGGCTCGAATACGTCAGCCACCTGACCTCGATGGACAAAGACGGCTGCCTGCCCAGGGCGAACGATGAGCTGAGCGCCGTTCTTGATTTCGTTTTGATACCGCGGAAAACGCCAAACCAGCGTGTGGCGAGAATCGTCGACCCATTCGATGATGTCGATCAATTCGTTCCGAAGTTTCTGAAACAGTCCCATGAATGACTCCTGAATGTGGAGGAATGCTGATGATCAGGTCGACCGGCATTCTAATCAGCGAAACTGCCGCGGAAAACCGGCCATGGCCAAAGCCGTGCAACGTTGCACAAAGCAGTTCGGATCACTGCGTTTTGGCCACAAAACAGCAGCATTCAGGGGCCTTCAGCCTGACGAATCCATCGGTCTACTCACTTTTCGCCACGTCATATCGGACAGATCAGCGAGAGAACAGATTTCCAGGTGGATCTGTGTCTTCCGGCGTGGCTCGGCAGGAGTCTGCCCCATGCGGCGCTTGATTACCAGTCCCTAATTGGGAACCGTGATCCCATGACGACGAATCTTGTTATAGATCGTCTTTTCGCTCACGCCTAACTGGCGAGCAGTCAAGGCCTTGTTGCCCTCGCATCGGCGAAGAGCCAATTCGATGGCTTCTTTTTCCAGCTCTTTGAGCGTTCGAATGCCACGACCGGGATCCGGAGTTGCCCCGGCTTCCTGAACGGGAATGTGAGAGATTCGGATCTCATCGGCCGTCAGCAAGTCGCCATTCAGGAAAGCAACCGCGCGTTCCAGCACGTTTTCGAGTTCCCTCAGATTACCCGGCCATGAATGCTGTCCCAGTGCGTCGATGAGGCTGGAGTCAAATACCGGGCAGTCACGTTCGAACCGCTCGCAGATCCGTTTCAGCATGCCGCTCACCAGATCCGGAAGTTCATAAATCCGCGACCGCAATGGCGGCATGACAATCTGCAGTACATTGAGTCTGTAGAACAGGTCCTCTCGAAAATCTCCGTTCCGGCACATATCAGAGAGGTTACGGTGTGTGGCGGCAATGATCCTGACATCGCATTGATAAATCTTGTTGCTACCGACTCGCTGTGCCTGCTTGTCCTGTAGAAACGTCAGCAGCTTCGGCTGAAGACGAATGGAGAGGTCTCCGATTTCATCAAGGAAAAGAGTTCCGCCATCTGCAACCTCCACCTTACCTTCGCGATCACGGTCCGCACCTGTGAATGCGCCTTTGGCGTGACCGAAGAGTTCGGATTCCGCCAGTTCTGACGGCAGCGAAGCACAATTCAGTGGAACAAGTCGAGCCTGATTGCGTTCGCTGTGTTCATGAATCCACTTTGCAGCGAGACTCTTACCCGTACCACTTTCTCCAAGAATCAGAACAGGCGATTTTAATTCAGCGGCCCGCTGCAGGTCAGCCTGAATGCCGCCGAGGACGAATTCTGATCCCTGAGTGGAACACGCCTGTGAGTCTTCCCGAGGCGCCCGAACCTTCAGCGCAGCCTTGCGAGTCACCGAGACAACAACATCTGCATCTACAGGCTTCTGAAGATAATCGACCGCTCCCAGCTGAATGGACGACACGATGTCAATCACCTGCTCCGACCCGGAGATCATCACAACCTGAGTTGCTGGAAACTGACGCCGCATCATCCTGAGACACTGGTGCCCCTGCGTTTGGGGAAGGCACAGGTCCAGCAGCATGACATCAACGTCCCCCGTCATTCTGTCCAGAGCCGACTCCGCGTCCGGGAAGTCAGTGACGATCATCCCAGCGTTTCGCAGGCATTCGGCAATCGTGGTTCGTACGACAGGATCGTCGTCCACAACGAAAACTGAGATCTCTTTTCCGGCCATAAATGTCCCCTGAGTCCAGTGTTGCCCACGACGTCCTCAGGCATGATTTGCATGCTCGAATTTAGGGAATTTCCGAGCAGCCACGATACGATTGCATGCATCCTGCAGCCGAACCACGCCGCGAAACCACGAAACCGGGGGAAACTACCTATCCGCTGGCGGCTCAGTTCGAGACATCTGAATCGGACCAGCCGGCAGAAAGTCGCATCCATCTCCCCGCTGGTCCATGTGCAATTGCCGTAAAGGTCGAAAGAACTGTCAGGTGAGACACTGATCATCTGCTACTGGGCCTGACCCGGATCAGGATATTTCGTTCTTCAGAAAAAGAGAAAAGCGAACGCACAACTACTCAACACAGCGGGCACCTCCTGTCAGAATGCTCCCCCTGGGGGGCTTGATGCCTTCTCTTTGTCATTCTGCATCATGGGTATCCAATGTCCGAACCGAATTACTCGTCTCGTCGCTCAAAGCTCGTCCGATCATTTAAGTCCGCCGGAATTGATGCACTGCTGGTTTCCGGGGAATCCAACGTCCGGTACCTGACTGGTTTCACAGGGGACTCAAGCTGGCTGTACATCAGTCGCAACACGACCATTCTGATCAGTGACAGTCGTTATCAGACGCAACTCCAGGATGAGTGCCCGGACCTTGACGTCGATATTCGGGATGCACGCAAGCCGATGACCGAAGCGGTCGCCGCGATTATTCGTAGTGCTTCGCCCAGAAATCCGGGTTTTGAGTCGTCTCACCTGACATTCGAGCAATACCAGACTCTGGCTGCGGCCGTGGATCCCGTAACTCTGGCACCAACCAGCGGGCTCACGGAACGGTTGAGGGAAATTAAAGACAAATGGGAACTGCAGCAGATTCGCGACGCCGTCATGTTTGCGGAACGCGGGTTTGCAGTCGTCCGCAGCAGTCTCACTCACAGTCAGACGGAAACAGAAGTTCGGTTCCTGCTGGAGGCTGCAATGCGGAGCTTTGGGGCAACGGGCCCCGGTTTTGAGCCCATCGTTGGAGTTGGGCCGACAGCAGCGCTCCCACACGCTCATGCTGGCAGTCGCCAGGTCAGCGAATCACCAATTCTGTTGATAGACTGGGGAGGAGAAACGCAGTCAGGTTATCGAAGCGACCTCACACGAGTCCTGGTGACTGGAAAAGTCACCAAACAGATGCGGACCGTCTACGAGACCGTACTGAAAGCTCAACAGGAAGCAATCAAGGCAATCAAGCCCGGGGCGCTGTGCAAAGATGTCGACGCCATTGCGAGAAACATCATCGCAGACGCCGGATTTGGGAAGTATTTCGGTCACGGCCTGGGGCACGGGATCGGTCTGGACATCCATGAATCCACTCGAATGAGCCCGCTTTCCGATCAGATTTTTGAGCCGGGAATGGTGATTACCGTGGAGCCCGGAATTTATCTGGCAGGCAAGTTTGGGGTTCGGATTGAAGATGACATCCTGGTAACCCGTGACGGTCACGAAGTTTTGACCAGCGTTCCCCGCGAATTCGATGATGCGGTTGTGGAATTCCTTGCATAAAACCAGCATTTTCGAGAGAGTGTGCGACCTTAGAGCAGTGCGGACAGGTTCCGCGCAGCGTTAAACAGGGGTGTCTGCAGGGGATAGCGTCAGCGAAGCCACTGACATTCAGCACCCAGATCTCCAACCAAATGATTCGCGGTCCGGCCGCGGGGAAATGTCAGATGGCCAAGGCGACAGATAACAGCGACAGTTTCGATCTGGATCGATTCCGAAAACTGCTTCAGCTGATGGAAAAACACGATGTAACGGAAGCCAATCTTCAGAAGGGCGACGAATCGTGGAAGGTTCGACGCGGTCCCCGAGAAGTCGTGGTGGCACCTCAGGCTGCCCCTGTTGCAGCTCCAGCACCAGCCCCGCCCGCAGCAGCTCCCGCGCCAGCTCCATCTGCAGCAGCCCCCGCTGCTCCGGCAGGTGTCACAATTGACGCTCCGACAGTGGGAACCTTTTACTCGGCTCCCGGACCTGACTCACCTCCGTTTGTCAGTGTCGGTTCCACAGTCGGGCCCGAGACCACCATCTGCATCATTGAAGCGATGAAGGTGATGAATGAGATTCCGGCAGAGAAGTCCGGAAAGATTGTCGAAGTTCTGGTGGAGAATGGAGATCCCGTCGACTTTGGAACGCCCCTGTTTCGAATTGAGCCTGCCTAACCCCACTGGGGGAAGCAGGACGACCGGAAGACCAATTTTCGTTCGAGAGTCCACCGAACATGTTTCAGAGAATTCTGATTGCCAACCGCGGCGAGATCGCGCTGAGAATTATTCGTGCCTGCCGTGAGCTGGGAATTGAGTCCGTCGCTGTCTTCAGTGAAGCAGACCGAGGCGCTCACTATCTTGAACTGGCCGACGAGGCATGGTGTATCGGCCCCGCTCAGGCAACTGACAGCTATCTGCTGATCAAGAACCTGATCAGCGTTGCCGAGATCGGTAACGTTCAGGCCGTTCACCCGGGCTATGGTTTTCTCGCTGAGAACGCCCACTTCGCTCAGGTCTGTCGTGAATGCAATATCGAGTTCATCGGGCCTCCTCACCAGGCCATGTCGCAGTTAGGTGACAAAGTCAGCGCCCGTGAGATCGCTATGAAGGCAAAAGTTCCCTGCGTGCCGGGGAGTGACGGCCTGATAGAAGACGCTGATGAAGCGGTTCGCATCGCGAACGAGATTGGCTACCCGGTCCTCATCAAGGCGACAGCCGGTGGTGGTGGCAAGGGCATGCGAGTCGCTGACGATGAGACTTCTCTGCGTGCTGGCCTGCAGTCAGCTGCCGCCGAGGCAGAAAAAGCATTCAGCAACGCAGGCGTCTACCTCGAAAAATACATCGGACGCCCACGGCACGTTGAAGTTCAGATCATTGCGGATACCCACGGCAATGTCGTCCACCTGTGGGAACGTGACTGTTCCATGCAGCGAAAGCACCAAAAGCTGATTGAAGAGAGCCCCGCTCCGAATCTCCCACAAAATGTCCGCGAAGACATCTGCAATTCTGCAGTTCGACTCGTGAAAGAGGCTGGTTACTACAACGCGGGAACCGTTGAGTTCATTGTCGACAGTGACTTCAACTTCTACTTCATCGAAGTAAACGCCCGTATTCAGGTTGAGCACCCGGTGACGGAGCTCGTGACAGGGATTGATCTGATCAAACAGCAGATCCTTGTGGCCGCTGGCGAGGAGTTGCCGTTCAGGCAGGAAGACATTCCCTGCAATGGTTCAGCAATTGAATTGCGTGTGAATGCAGAAGATCCTGAAAACGACTTCCGCGGCAGTCCGGGAACGATCTCGAAACTTCGACTGCCTGGTGGTCTGGGAGTTCGATTCGATTCCCATGTTCATGAAGGCTACACAATCAGTCCGTACTATGACTCCATGATTGGTAAGCTGATTGTGCATCGACCAACGCGTGAAGAGTCGATTGCCTGCATGAAGCGATGTCTGCGGGAATTCACCGTGGAAGGCATCAAGACAACACTGCCGCTCGCGGAGAAGATGTTCGAAGACGACGCCTTCGTCGCGGGGTCGGTCGACACGACTTACGTCGAACGCACCTACTGATCAATGCTGCTCGCTGAGCGAGCCCAGGCGAATCATTCTGATTTCCAGCGACCCAGACGTCGCTGTGCCTGTCATACATTTTGTATTTAGGGGAAGAGTTATGCCTAACGACATCAAGAAAGTCGCGCTGCTGTTTTCAGGCGGCCCGGCGCCGGCAGCCAACGCTGTCATTTCAACCTGTGCGATCTCATTCATTAACAACGGCATGGAAGTTGTTGGCATCCGTCACGGCTATTCCAGTCTGATCGACTACTCGAAAGATCGCCCGCTTCAGGAAGGTCAGGATTACCTAAACCTGACTGAAAAGATGCTGCGACGAACACGCAGCAAGCAGGGCATCATTATTGGGACTGCTCGAACAAACCCAGGGAAGTTTGTCAGCAGTCCGGCAGATCTCGAGGACCCCGAAAAGACGGCCCCTCTCCAGCGAACATACGACGGTCTCTGCTCCCTTGGCGTCGATGCACTCGTGTCTATTGGTGGAGACGACACACTTAAGACAGCCAACAAATTCAAGCTGTTCCAGGAACGTCTGCCGGAAGGAAGTAAGCAGATTCCCGTTGTCCACGTTCCCAAGACAATCGACAACGACTACAAGGGCATCGACTTTACCTTTGGCTACTTCACCGCTGTGGAAACGCTGGGCACCGAGATCCGCAACCTGCACGCGGATGCTGAAGCAGGCCGCTCATACTTCATCGTTGAGAGCATGGGACGCAGCGCTGGCTGGCTGGCATACGGTGCCGCGATTTCCGGTGAAGCCAGTATGGTGATCAGTGTCGAAGACATCACCGACGATTACCTGGCTCCGGAATCCACAGCCACCCGCAAAGTGATGGACATTGACAAAGTGGTTGGCAACATCGTGAAAATGATGCGTTACCGCCAGGAGAAGCAGGGCAAGGAATACGGAATTGTCGTTCTTGCTGAAGGCCTTGCAGAGTACCTGTCTGACGAAGTGCTGAAGGATATTCCTCGCGATGACCACGGCCACATTTCTGTGGCTCACGTCGACCTTGGCAAGATGTTCGCATCCCGCATCTCAGCCGAATTTGAGAGACAGACAGGCACCAAACGCAAAGTCACCGGATTGCAGTTGGGGTACGAATCACGTTGTGCTCGCCCACACGCGTTTGACGTAATGCTCGGGAGCCAGCTGGGTGTCGGAGCATACCGAGCTCTGTGCGAAGAGAATCACAACGGTGTGATGGTTTCCGTTTCAGGCCAGCTGGATCTTCAGTACGTCGACTTCGAAGACCTTGTTGACCCGGACACTCTGGTCACGGTTGTTCGATTCATCGAGGCCGGTTGTGACTTCCACAAGCTCGCTCGATTCCTCGAAACGAGCATCAACGATTAGAACCAGCAATCCTGTCGTCATCAAAGATGACGTAACAGACCCGCGCAAAGCCTGGCTGTTCTGCCAGGCTTTGTTTTTTGGCTTTGGGTGCGAACTTAATGAGAGGTAGCTACGCTGCATTCACTGGAATCGAATAACGTCGCACAGTGAGGCACGTCCCAACGATGAAAGAATACAATGCTCTTCGCATGGTGGCACAGCCCGGAACTCAGCGATCCACACTGGTTGTGGCTGGGGCTGCTGTTGCCTCTCGTGTGGATCGTTTCAGGACGATCACTTGTCGACCGCCCGAAACGCCAGCTGGTCGCTTCTGCAGTCATCAGGACTGCCATTGCAGCACTGATCATTCTGGCCATCTGCCGGGCAACTGTCATGCAGTCCGGGCGGCAGGTCTTCACTGTCTTTGCTGTGGATGAAAGTCTCAGCGTCGACTCGAAGGCGGGCAGTGCCAGGGCGGCTGAATTCATAAACAAGGCAACAGCACGCGTTGCAGAGGATCGGTGGAAGGTTGTTCGATTTGCGTCGACACCCACCGCGCCCGATGACAAAACGTCTCGCGGTAAATGGCAGCTCGGGAGCAATCCTGAAGCAGCACTTCGAATCGCTCAGGCGACAGTGCCGGCTGGCAGCATCCCGCATATCATCCTGATGACAGACGGCAATCAGACTCAGGGCGACGCAGCCTCCGCAGTCGCCGGGATGGGAGGACGAGTGTCAACAGTTCTGCTTCCGAGTCGCAGCAATCCGGAAATACAGGTTTCCGAAGTTCGCACGCCTGGTCAGGTTGCTGAAGGAGAACCCTTCGAGGTGGAAGTTGTGGTCGACGCTAATCACGACGACACCGCAGTCGTGGAGGTCTACAACGGTGACTTTCGAGTCATTTCAGAATCAAAGCACATTAACGCCGGCGAAAATGTCTTCCGATTTACTCAGCAGACGTCGGCTGCGACCGAGATTTCAGCGCGTGTCCGTCGCGCTGCTGATACTTCTGATGAGTCATTTCGCGACACCATCGCCGACAACAATAGAGCAGCGGGACTCGTCTTCACACGCGGCAAACCAAAGGTTCTGTTCATTGACCGGATTCCTCAACAGGCTCGAAATCTTGAGTGGGCCATGCAGGAAGAAGGAATCGTTGTGGAAACTCGTCCGCCGTCAGGGATGCCCAGGACAATGGCAGAGCTGCAGCGGTTTGACGTCCTCGTTCTGTCGAGTATTCCGGCACCTGATCTGGACGCCGATCAAATGGAGATGATCCGTCGTTATGTCAGCGACCTTGGTGGTGGACTCATCATGCTTGGGAGTGACAACTCTTTTGGCCTCGGCGGCTACTACCGCACTGTGATCGACGACGTCCTGCCGGTTCACAGCGACTTTCAGAAAGAGAAGGAGAAGCCCGGGCTGGGGATGGTGCTGGTAATCGACAAATCCGGCTCTATGGGCGGTCAGAAGATCGCTCTGGCACGAGAAGCGGCACGGGCGGCAGTCGAACTCCTGAGCCCAAAAGACTTTATTGGAGTGATCGCGTTTGATGGGTCTTCCTTCTGGGTCAGTGAAATGCGTCCTGCCTCTCAAAAGACGGCAGTCATGGACCGAATTGCCTCCATTGAAGCGGGCGGTGGAACAACCATGTACCCTGCGATGGAAGAGGCCTTTCGCGCACTGCAGTCGACAGAGACTCGTCTGAAACACGTCATCATCCTGTCGGACGGCTACTCAACGCCTGGCGACTTTGAAGGACTGACGCAGCAAATGGCCGCCGCCCACATGACCGTCTCGACGGTGGGGATCGGCGACGCAGACCAGGCAATGCTGGAACAGATTGCCCGACTCGGTGATGGTCGGTATTACTTCTCCAAAGACCCGACTTCTATCCCACAGATCTTTGCACGGGAAACGATGACCGCGGGCAAATCGGCCATTCAGGAAGAACCATTTCTTCCACTTCAGGTACGTGCGACCTCCGTCCTGAAAGACATCGATTTTGAGGAAGCTCCGTTTCTCCTGGGTCATGTCATGACCCGCCCAAAAGCCACGGGAGAAATCATCCTGACAACAGAGCAGGGCGACCCGCTGCTGGCGTGGTGGCGCTACGGTCTCGGAATGTCCGTGGCATTTACTTCGGACGCGCAAAGTCGCTGGGCCGCAGAGTGGCTGACATGGGACGGCTTCAATCGATTCTGGGCGCAGACGATTCGCCACTGTATGCGAAGATCGGACATGAAGAATTTCGGGCTGCAGATCGAGCGGCAGCATGACCGCTGCACCGTCAGAATTGACTCACTGCGTCCTGATGGCGAGTTTGTGAACGGCGCAGAGACGCGACTGACACTCATTCCTGAAGACCAGCCGGCACAGTCCGTGCCTGTGCAACAGACAGCGCCCGGGCGGTATGAGGCACAGTTTGCCTCACCGGCGGCTGCCGGGACATGGCACCTTCAGGTTACCCAGTCGATCAACGGAACGTCACTCTTTCAGCAGTCACGTGGATTTGTGACCGGCTACCACCCGGAATACCGGATGAAACCTGAGAACACAGAACTGCTCAAATCCATCGCGGAGCAATCCGGAGGTACGTGGAATCCAGAGGCGGAATCGGTCTTCAAACCTGGTCCTCGGGAATCGGCTCTCACTGTCACTGAGCTCTGGCCACTTCTGTTGATTGTCGCCATAGTTCTGTTTGCTGTTGATGTCGCTGTCAGGCGGCTCGACCTGGGGATCATCTTCAGCGGCAACGCCGCAACCTAATTGCGGATTTTGGGAAGTCTGCGGTCTCGAAATCAGTAACTTCGCCCGGGAAACAAAGGGAATTTCGGTCCCAGCGGAAAGCTAATGCGCCTTGCGGTCGAACATCAGCCCAACCGGCAAACCACACGTGATTTGCAGTCGATCGCAGAATCGCATTTGGTATGGTGAATGCAGTAAACGCATGTTTCTGCTTCTGGAGCACACATGACAGATCAGGTTAATCCACCTCAAAGAACCCTTATGGGTCCTGGCCCCAGCGACATTCACCCCAGTGTCCTGGCAGCACTTGCAGCTCCGACTGTTGGTCACCTTGACCCGTACTTCCTCCAGATCATGGATGAAGTACAACAGATGCTGCGGGAGGTGTTTCAGACCGAGAACCAGATGACGATGGCAATCAGCGGTACAGGAAGTGCCGGGATGGAGACATGCGTCGTCAACCTCGTTGAGCCACGTGACAAGGTGATCGTCTGTCAAAACGGGGTCTTCGGTGGGCGAATGGCAGACGTGGCCCGCCGTGCTGGCGGAGACGTCACGGTCCTTGAGCGTCCGTTTGGCGAAGTCTTTTCAGCCGACGAAATCGCCGCAGCCGTGGATCAGCACAAACCCAAAGTTGTCGGAATCGTTCACGCGGAAACGTCAACCGGCGCTCTACAGCCACTCGAAGAAATCAGCCGAATTGTTCACGATGCAGGCGCTCTCCTGCTGGTGGACTGCGTAACTTCGCTGGGTGGCCTCCCTGTCAGCATTGATGCTGTAGGAATCGACGCTGCTTACAGTGGCACTCAGAAATGCCTCAGCTGTCCGCCAGGTCTTGCTCCAGTCACATTCAGTCCTCGGGCGCTGGAAGCAATGGACGCTCGGTCCAACGCGGTTTCCAGCTGGTACCTCGACATCAGCATGCTCCGGAACTATTGGGGGGCTGACCGAGCCTACCATCATACGGCTCCGATCAATATGAATTACGCACTTCATCAGGCCCTGCGACTGGTGCTGGATGAAGGCCTTGAAAACCGATTTGCTCGCCACCGCCAGCACCACGAGGCATTAAAAGCGGGGCTTGAGGCACTGGGCATTTCTTATTCGGTGACCGAACCGTCACACCGACTGCCAATGCTGAACTCCGTGTTGATCCCGGAAGGGATTGATGACGGCCAGGTGCGCAGCCAGTTGTTGAATGAGTTTGGAATCGAAATCGGTGGCGGCCTGGGGCCAATGAAAGGAAAGACATGGAGAATTGGATTGATGGGCGAAGCAGCCTCTTCAACCAACGTTCTTTCGTTCCTTGCCGCCGTCGATCAGTGCCTTGCAGCTCAGCGACAGTCGGCCCCAACCGGAGCCGGCACTGCTGCAGCGAGCGCTGTGTATCTCAATTCTTAACAACTCAGTTCTCTTAACCTTCAGATAAGGTCAACTACTATGAGTATGGCAATCACTGCCGTGCACGCTCGCGAAATTCTCGACAGCCGTGGCAACCCGACTGTTGAAGTCGACATCCATGGTGAAGACGGAGTCTTCGGACGCGCCGCTGTTCCAAGTGGAGCAAGCACAGGAGCACACGAAGCCTGTGAACTTCGCGACTCAGACGCTAAAGACCGTTACCTTGGCAAGGGCGTTCGACAGGCAGTCACAAACGTCAACACGGAGATCGCAGACGCGATCGAAGGTCTTGACCTCGCCGACCAGGCGACCATTGACCACACAATGATTGAGCTGGATGGGACAGAAAACAAGTCCCGCCTTGGTGCCAACGCGATCCTTGCCTGTTCTCTGGCGGCAGCACACGCCGCAGCGGACAGCCGGGTTCTGCCTCTGTTCCGCTACCTCGGAGGAGTCAGTGCCAATCGCCTGCCAGCCCCGATGATGAACATCATCAATGGTGGTGAACATGCCAACAACGGCATCGACATTCAGGAATTCATGGTCATGCCGCTGGGCTTCGATTCGTTCAGCGAATCGCTCCGAGCCGGAACGGAAACATTTCATCACCTGAAGAAGGTCCTTGCTGACAAGGGTCTGTCGACTGCTGTTGGCGATGAAGGTGGATTCGCTCCAGACCTGAAGACGAATCAGGAAGCGATCGAAGTGATCCTGACAGCCATCGAAAATGCGGGTTACACACCGGGTGATCAGATCAAGATCGCACTCGACTGTGCTTCCACCGAGTTCTATTGTGCCGATTCCGGTAAGTATACCCTTGAGGGTAACTCCATCGGTCCTGATGAAATGGTTGATTTGCTGGCATCATGGGTCGACAAATACCCGATCTGCAGCATCGAAGATGGCTGTGCAGAAGATGACTGGGACAGCTGGAAGGCACTGACCGATAAAGTAGGTGACCGGTGTCAGCTTGTCGGCGATGACCTCTTCGTCACCAACGTGAAGAGACTCAGTCAGGGAATCGAAAACGGGATCGCCAACAGCATCCTGGTCAAAGTGAATCAGATTGGCTCACTGACCGAAACGATCGACGCTGTTCAGCTGGCCTATGAAAACGGCTACACGGCTGTCATGAGTCACCGTTCCGGTGAGACAGAAGACGATACGATTGCAGATCTCGCCGTAGCGCTGCGAACCGGTCAGATCAAGACCGGATCTGCCAGCCGCACGGACAGAATCTGCAAGTACAACCAGTTGCTGCGAATTGAAGAGATTCTCGGAGACAACGCAGTCTTTGGAGGCACCATCTCCTGATGGTGGATTCACAATTGGTTAACGTCCTGAGCCCGGCCCTGTGCCGGGCTTTTTTTTGCTGGATCATTCATGAGCGACGAGCTGCCAGACCCTGAAGAATCAGAAGACCTGCCTGAAGCCCAGGAAGCCTCTGCAGTTGCTGCGTCTGCAGAGCCGCCGCACCCTCGTACACTTTGGCCGGTCTCAATCTGCTTCTGGCTCACACTTCTGCTTGCTGCTGTTGTCTACGGCTCTGTATTTCTTGCTCCCAAACTGGCAGTCTGGAATCGACTTCGTTTCGAGCACGAACAGAATGCTGCGCGTCTTGTGGAACTGGATAATGAAGTTGAATACCTCGAACGTGTCGAAGACACGCTCAGGACAGATCCGGATTTCCTGCGGAGGCTCTCAGAGAATTCGCATTTAATCAACGACGGTGAACTCATCCCGGTCAGCGGCAACCTGCTGTTCGGTGTGGATGACGAAGAACAGAAGACTGAGACGGCCGCTAACGCTCCGCCACTCCAATGGCTGATTGAGCGACTTGCAGCTGATCGAAGTCTGAGAAGTGGGTTGCTGGCGTTTACTGCAGCCCTGGTCGTATTGGCGTTTACGTTCCTGAATGACGCCGGAACCGGATTGATCAGCGACGCAGGATTCGTCATTCGCAGATTGTTCACGCTGCCCGCAGGACGTTATCGAGTCGCCGCTCAACGTGCCGCAGTCCGATCGGAAACGGACGAAGAGTAGAGTGCAGGTATCTGCTCAAGGTGTCGGCTGAATGGAAACCCGACGCGTCAGCAAAGGATCTGCGTTCAAACGCAGCACTTCCCCTCGCTGACCGGGAATTTGCATCCATCATTGCAACTTGCTGCCAGAATTGGCTTTCCTGCATGAAGTACATGTGAGCCGAAGGCTGTAAAGCCTCGGGTGTCAACGAGCGGCCAGACGGTGCGTTTCACCCGGACGCTCACGCGTCTCGGCTAACAACAAGCATGGCTGCCCAACGACTTATGTCGACGGATGCAATTTTCTGTGACCTATCGGGTTCCCAGATGCGTGGCAACAAATACGCCGAAGATCCAGCGAAAGGAATCACTCATTTACTTCGGTGCGTGGAATTCGAAGAACGAAAACCCGAAGTGCACGAGCAGTGTGAACAGTGTTGACCAGAGAATCGTCTGAGTCACGCCCTTACTGATATCAGGCGCCGACTGTTTGGGAGACGATCCACACTTCCACGAGATCATGGCCATGCCGACAGCACATGTCAGCAGCTTGGCAAACAGCCAGTCAGTTCCCTTTGGCAGAACTGACTCAGGCAGTCGAAGCTCCCGATGAAAATGGTACGCCCAGAACGCAATGCCTTCCTGAGAGTGGGTCGCCAGAAAGGCAACAGCACTGGTCAGACTGGCAACGGCATAGCTGAAGAATGTCAGTAACGGAACGCCCAACAGGAATGCATACAGTATCGGCGTTCGGATCGTACGCCACGGACGCATCCCGACAGTCCGCATGGCATCCAGCTGGTTGCCGTAGACTTTACTGCCGACGTCCGCAGACACTGCTGCTCCCGAACGCGCAGCAATCAGAATTGTGCACAGGATGGGGACAAGAAACCGGTACAGCGAAAATCCGGTGGCATGTAGCAGGTTTTCTATCAGCAAGGGCTCGGTGTACTGGCGAAATGGCAGATACCGAAAGATGAAGTCCTGCGCCACGAATCCAATGATCATCCCGGCAACAGCAATATAGAACAAGGCTGACGGGCCACATACGAGCCGCACGTAATGCCATGTTGTGCGCGTTCCCCAGCGGAAGCTTCTCCAGAGAGGAAGCAGGGCCACCGGTAGAACCAGCAGTTGTTCAACGAAGTCGCCGATGGCACAAACTGCTCGGCCGATCTGCCGAGCAGCTCTCCTGAGAAGTCCGTCCGGCTGGATTGCACTGGCGTCCACGCGAGGTGGCTCACCCAGGAGTTCGCCCAGCCGATCCCAGTCGTCAACAGCCACTTCCTGAAGCTGCAGAGTGTGATGATTCAGAAGCACAACGTGATCGGCGATGCCTCGCAGCGCCTCAAAGTCATGGGTCACAATGACGGAGGTCCGCTGAAATTTCTTCTGGGTTTCCCGGATCAGTTCCGCAACCTGGGCAGCCGTATTTCGATCGAGTCCCGACGTCGGTTCATCGTATAGAATGATGTCTGTGTTCATCCCAAGAGCACGGGCAATTGCCAGACGCTGCTGCTGCCCGCCACTCAGGACAGGCGTTGGGCGATCGTCTGGAACACCCAGTTCTGTCAGCAAGTCACGTGCCTGCGATTTCGACTGTTGTCCGCGTTGATCTGAGGAATGCTCAACAGCGATCTCGATGTTCTCGCTGGGAGTCAACTCATCGAACAGAGCAAAGCTCTGAAAAACCACAGCGACCGGGTGAGTTCTATGATTACGCTGCGAATTTTCAGCGTCGCCGAACTTTATCTTCCCTGAATACCTGATTGCCGGATCCTGCCTGTCGATCAGACCCGCAAGGATCTTCAGCAGCAACGACTTTCCAACACCACTGCAGCCCAGGACAAGAGTGATCTTTCCAGCCGGGAATCCGGCACCTGACTTCTCAAGCAGAACTCGGCCGCCGGCACTCAGCTGAAAATCAGTGATTTCAATCTGTGTTCCGGTTTCCACAGACTCAAGCTCAACGGTCTCCGTTTCAGGTGTTGGAACGTCTGCCTCCGGCCTAGTGTTGTCAGATTCAGCGGTCATGCGTCTCTCCGAATCATTGATCCTGTGGCGTGAGTGGACTCTGAATCTCACCGGAGTACCCAACCGGATAAATCATGGGAGACTTCTGCATATCCACAACACGGACAAAGTCACGAGGAGTTGACGACCCTGACTCAACGACATCCGTTTCCTCACCCTGAACCGGCACAAGGACAAACCAGCGACGGTCTTTCTGAAGAATCTGCAGCCGCAGAATCCTGGAAAACTGAGGCGTGATTCCACTCTCACGCGTCCCAAACAGGATGTCGCCAATATGCCTCACCATAGGTTCAACCCGCCCGCCGGCGATCTGCATGACAGTGCGTGTTTCCTGCTCCTTGAGATAACCCTCGACGGAGTCACGCAGGCGTTCATTCTCGATCAATGACTCCCGGACAATATTCCAGATCAGTCGCTGAAGTTCCGGATCTTCGGCTACCTGTTTAAGGTTTTCCCTAAGCACCGCTTTGACTTTGGGATTGTCCATAGATCGCCGCACAATACGTTCCGTCACCTTGATGAACTGATCTGTTCTTGACTCAAGCTCGGGGATTGCTTCCTCCCGAACGAATCTCTGAAACTCACCCTTCACACGGTCCTTCTTCGGCAGGGGGGACTGATCAAACACGTATCGCCATGCGAATCCCCACAGTGAGACTCGCTTCCAGAGGTCACGGCCGACGTCTTCAACCACCGGGGTTGCTTCAGCCTGAACGATTGGCAGAATCTCCTTTCTCACAAGAGGCACGAGGTCTTCCTTAAGAATCTCAGTCTCATAACGGTCACCGATCGCTTCGAACTCACTGCGATGGGCTTTGAGTATGTCGGGGAGCTCCTGCTCGACAGCCTTCAACGCTGTCCGAATTCCTTCAGAGATGACAGGCCGCAGTTCAAGGAGCAACTGCTGTTTGTTCTTCTGCCACTCCTGAGCAAGGTACTCTTTGATTTCATCCTGTCGCTCCTTCGGTGCAAGCGTGCGAACAACAGAGTCAAGCGACAATGAGGTGCGGTGATAATGGAGTTCGTAGCCATCCGGACACCTGTTCAATGCATTGCGAAAGATCTCGAACTCAAACTCCTTCTGCCATGACGCATCGCGACTGGTTCCACCGTCGATGTTGTTCAGAATTCCAACCTGACGATAAGAACCATCATCCAGCAACTGGAAGACGGGGTCGTCCAGTGCCACAAGCAGATGGGTGGGATATTCAGTCCGCAGGACCTCAGACTGTCCGGTGACCCATTCACCAACATCTTCGGTGAGTTCCGGGATGCTGCTGGATTGAGCTGCCAGCTCGCTGCGCAACGTAGTTCCCGCCCACCACACTGCTGCCGTGATGGTCAGAATCCCAATCAGAAAGTGTCGGTACGTCTGCATGATGTGATTGTAGGCAAATCAGGTGCCTGAGGAGAGAGCTCTCCGTAGTTCGACAGGTCGAATGAATTCCTGGACTCCATCTCTCGCCTAACGATGCTACTGCTCTCAGATGTCAGGTGCGCGCATAGAAAAAGCGGGTTTCACTGTGGCGAAACCCGCTTTGTACCCTTTTGTGACGAGCTGTTACTTCTTGAACAGACCGCTGATTGCACCCGTTGATGATGATGTCGGAGTGCGACGTTTTGAGAATTTGCCGGAGATGACAGCCGAGCTTTCACGCTTGGCTCCCCGTGCTCCGACTGCTCGGCTGTGAGCACCGTTTGGAAGCACAGCCGGGAATCCATCCGCAGATTCAGGGGTCCATGCAATCTGTCGACGCTTATAGCCAATATGCTCAAGATAGGTCGAAAGACCCACTTCATAGATACCGCGTTTTTCAGCTTCCTTACGGAGGACATCCGCGTTCTCATTGATCTGGCGATACAGGTCTTTGAGCTCTGCGTTGGCAGTCGACTGATCACCAAGATCAGCGATGACGATGAATCGTGTCCTGGCAGAAATCAGTGTCCTGGCTTCGTCTTCAGTGATGATCTGTCCGCGACCATCAAGAAACTCGCCTTTGTCGTCGACCTGAACAGACACCTTGCTGCCGGAACGCTGCACCTGACGATGGAATTCGGCTCGACTGAGTCCATCAAGACGGACAGCACCAACAACGGCAATCTCCAGAGCCTGACCTGACTGGAAGACCGGGTTGAAGACGGGGTCCAGTTCAGCAATTGGGCTGCCGAGCTGCTCATCAAGAATCTTGGCTTCTGCACGATGTGGGCCAAGGATTCGAACGACTTCAATCTTGCCTTTGATGTCTTCTGTTCGAGCTCGACCAACGCCGGAATTATCTTTTCGGTAGACCGAGAAGGACACCCCAACCTGCAGACCATCTGCACTGCCGATGTTCAGGTAACACAGCTCTCGCACATGATCAACAGTGTCTACCATTCCATCTGGAGTAAAGAATGTGAGGTCCTGTCGGTCTCGCAGTCGAGACCGCAGATTGACAACAGAAAGTCGATACTCATCTCGCTCTGATTCAAGATCTTCGATGCGGGCACGAGACTCATTTTCAAGGTCCGAGTATTTCTGTTTGAGTTCCCGGATCTCAGCATTTCGCTCGTCGTTGATTGCTTCCAGTCTCTTCATTTCTTCGTCGTGCTCTTGTTCAATTGCAACGACACGATTGTTGAGTGCCTCTTTTGCGGTCTCAAGAGTTGAGATCTTATCGTCCTTGTTCTTGAGGTCATTCGTGAACCGAGCCTGAGCAGCATCGAGGTTCTGCTTTCGCTGAACAGCTGCGTGGTTGTAGCGATCGCTTTCAACCCCGGTGTTGCGGAGAGCGTCAAGCCACGTGCCCGAGTTTGCTCCGGCCTGTGTTTCCGGTCGTGCCCATTGAGCAATATTAGCCTGGGCCGTCTTCTCAAGATCTGTCTTGAAGTCAGCCAGATCATCGGACACTTTCGGGTCCTGAATCCCGACCAGCCGCTGCAGCTCTGTGAGTTGAGCTGACAGGTCTTTCACGTCTGTTGTTCGCTCAGACGCAGTGCGTTCAGATTCGTTGAGTTTGGCAGCGAGGGCCTCTCGCTCTGTGTTCGTCATGTACCATGCGACCGCAAATCCGATGGAAAGGACTACGAAAATAGCGAGGCCAATGATCGGTCCGGTTTTGTTTTGAGCCATGGTTCAGTCCCAAAGAGAAGCTGTTGAACGTCGGTTCTGCGTCTGTTTGCTTCCTGCCTGAGTCAGACGTCGTGTGTTCACCATAGATGATGCAAACGGGATTATTCCTATTAATCCGCTCACATCTCCGTAATTGATCAGACCGCCGGGGCAGAGTGCGTTCAATAACGGGAATAGTGAATATGTCTGTATTGGTATGGTGACCGGCGCCAGCCAGAGTGTCAAGAAGATACTCCGCCAACCCGAAGGCGCAATTCCTGCCGGTTCCCATTCACGTATCGACCCGAGCAGTCGTGAAATTCAGCAGGTACTCACAATCGCCATTCCTGCGGATTCTGCCGGTTGTAAGCCGGGATTCCCCGTAGCCGGCTACCTTGGGACCTCGTAGGCCCGTTGCCCTTCTATTATGTGAATCTGGGTACCCTGCGGAGGTTTCGCGACCTCAGTGGAATGCCCCGAAGGCCAGACAATCTCAACCTGCTGAATGGGCGATTGACAGCCAGCAAACGCGACACGCTGATTGGAACACTGATATCCATCACCGGCAGTGATCTGATGCAACTGAGACCATGCGCCGCTGGCCCCCGTTCCTGAGACACGAATCTGAGTGCCGATCGCATCTCTTCCGGATTCTCTGCCCGTCACGGACACGCTGATCCAGGAGTTGCTTCCGGAGTCGCTCTCATTGGTTAAGAGGAATGTCGGAGCGTCAAGAAGCCCCACTGCCAGGTCCGGCTTCCCGTCTCGATTCCAATCCAGACGAGCCACCGCGCGGCCGACCATCTTCTCTGAACTCCACTCGCCGACGTGCCCCGGTTCGTGAAGAGCAAATCCTTCACCCGCCCATTCAAACAGAAATGGCGACATCTGGTACGGAGTACCTTCTGCGGAAAGGTCTTCCGTATGGCCGTTGGCGACAAACAGCTCCTGCCGGCCATCAAGATTCGCATCCAGAAACTGCGTGCCAAAACCCAATACGGGCAAAGTCGATTCATGCAGCTGAAACGTGAGCGTTCGGTCTTCGAACAGGGACGGTGCGATTGTCGAGTAAATCGTATTTGATTCATGCAGGAAGTTTGTGACATGAATCTCCGGACTGCCGTCCTGGTCACAATCTGCAAACGCAATTCCCATGCAGGCTTCGGCCTTGCCGCCTCCACTGTAGGCAAGGCCGGCCGCGACAGCACTCTCTGCCCACGACTGACTGTCGGCATCATGCTGATAATAGAGATTCGCCGTCGTGTCGTTCGCCACAAAGATCTGCAGCGCATCACCAGATCGAAACCCGAGGACCCCGAGCCCCTTACCGATCGGCGCCGTGTCGGAAAACACATCCGTCCCGTCACTGAAGGTGCCGTCTCCTGCGCTCAACAGGATTCTGTCCCGCGCGGCCGTGAAATCGTAAGGCGTACACATGACTGTGCCGTGCTCTCCCTGACACAGTCGATCGAAGACATCGTCGTCGCTGACATAATTAACATCGTATACATCCGGATCACCATCACCGTTGAGGTCAGCGATCATGCACGATGTCGTCCACGCGTCGGAAATGTCAGGAAGTTCTGCATTTGAAAACGTCCCGTCTCCGTTATTGATCCACAATTCGTTCGTGTGTGTGTTGGCAACATAGACGTCGGGAAAGCCATCACTGTTTATGTCACCCACAGCGACTCCCTGACCGAATCCCTGCTCTTCGGCAATCCCGGCCACCGAAGAAACCTCTTCCAGCCGCTGCCCCATCCTGTTCAGGAAGACGCGGTCGTGGTGGCGATCGTCCTGAGCCTGCCAGAGTTTTCCCTGTGTGCAGAAGATGTCTTCCCAGCCATCCCGATCAAGGTCCAGACTGGCGATGCCGCCACCCGTAAACTCAAACATACGGCGAGTTGGAACCTCAGCGCCTTTGAAATACGTGAAGTCGAATCCCATGTTGGCAGCCTGACGACGAAACTGAATGTTGTCTGACACCCCGACGGAAGCATGACTCTCCATTGGCTGGATCACGGGAACCGGCAGATCAGACAGGTCAATTCCAAACGCCGGGTTCAGATGAATGGCAGTCTGCTGCAACGGCAAACCACTGATCTCTTCCCGAAGGGACACCATGAGTTTCTGGAGCCGATTGTCAGGCTGAGGCATGGCGAGCGCCGAGGTCCCCCATGCCCATGCTTCCCAGAGGCGGCCCGTTTCATAAAAGGTGCTGATGAGACTGTATGCAGACTCGAAGTCAGCTGTGCCGCCGGAGAAAATGACAGTCTGTTGCAGGTCGCGCAGCTGATTCAGTTGGTCGACTCGGTGAGAAAACGGTTCCGCATCTCCGTCGCGGCCCAATTGTCGGAGCAGGGTTGCCGTCCGATTCAGTGGTTCGAGAGCTTCGGGCTTCAGCCTCGCCGCTTCCCACGCACATCGAAGCGCACCTTTGTGATCTCCCCGAGAATCCGCCAGCAGAGATGCCGCCATCCATTCCTCGGCCGAACCAGGCTGCCAGTCGGCCGGCACCAGTGTCGCAATCTCCTCCAGCTGATGTGTATTGCGCAGCAGTCCGCAGAGGACGGAAAACCAGGCATCGTGAATCGACTCAGAGTCCGACTCCGATTGCCGCATAATGCGTAATGCTTCCTGATGATTTCCCTCCATGGTCAGCTGAGTCACCTCACCCAGAACGGGCATCGGGTCCAGAGGGGCGGCTTCCTTGGCACGGCTCAGTAACTCGGGATCAGTCAGGCCGCCGGACTCCTTGAGAATGAGCATGAGTAGATCGGTGTCCACACCAGCACGCACAAGGAAAAGCACGTGGGGTACGGCTTCGTCGCGTCTGCCACACAGTCCAAGCAATCTGGCACGGGCATCGTGAATCTGCTGATCATCCGGCGAAGTCTCGAGAATCTGCTGATAGAGCTGATCTGCCTTTTGAAACTGAAGAACGTCGTAATGGCAGATTTTTGCAAGCAGTCTTGCACTTTCAGGCCAGTCGGGAGCCGACGAGGGGATACGGGACAGAACCTCTACGGCATTCTGTGATTCTTTGCGGTGATCAAGCGCCTGTCCGGATATATAGAGCGCAGTGGAGTTGTTCGGGGCAGCCTCGAGCACCGCTATGGCATACTCGCCAGCTGCTGCAAACCGTCCCTTCGAAAGCTCAATCCGAGCCAATCGGAGATTTTCTTCAACACTCGAGACCTGAGTCGTGTAGAGTAGAACTCCTGCCACCGTGACGATCCACGCGGCAAGCCCTCCCAGAACCCACTTTTTTTTTCCTCCCTTACTCAAACGCATTCTCCTGGAGCATGTGCTTCGGCAGAACGATTCCGGGTGTCAAATTGAGACCCTAAGCAGTTGATTCAGTTGCCCGACGGTATCGGAATCAGTAAAGTGATCCCGGTATTTCCATAATCTACTTTTTTCCCAAGGAAAACTCCCGTGCGTAATCTTCTTTTTGCTCTTCTGTTTGGTTTCACAATGATCGGCTGTGGTGGCGCCGAAGGCGATGCTGACACGACTGACTCCGATCAGCAGGATCAAGAGGAGCACGCGGCATTTATGGAAGGCGGTGAAGATGCAGTGGCTGGTGGCGGTGGCGATGATCATTAATTCGAAACTTTCTACCGCGTGCGGGGTTCATGCGATGGACCCCGTGCTGCAGGTCGTGTTTGTGCAATGCACAACTCACAGGATTGTCCCGCCTGACAATCTCTGTGGCGTCCGGTCACGATACTGTTGAACGCCGGCTTTGAGACAACCCGTCGATTGTCGTTCGCGGCTGCTAAGTGATTGATCTCCGGAGCTCTTACGCGTCTGCATCTGTAGCAAACCCAGGTTTGTAGCGTGCCTGCAAAAGAGGGCGCTCGTTTCGGAAGAGGGCGCTAATTTCAGCTGAGCGGGAAGCGTTCAG
>CAJWGB010000028.1 GCA_913031625.1 uncultured Planctomycetaceae bacterium
TGACCCTGGCGGTTCGAGTTGAGAACGGTTTCGTCTTTTGAGACCTGGACACCTGCGGCCTCTTTCCCTGAATTGCAGGTTCAGCCGAGCTTTTTTCCTGCAATTGAGCCCTGCCGGGCTGCTCTGCGGCCGATACAGGAACGATCCAGAGCAATTTTGGGATACTTTCATTCCGCCAGGGCGAAAGTTTGCCCGATTGGCACCGGACTGGTATCCTCCGCGGTTCGCTGAGAGGGCATCCGTCCTCACTTATGAATCACAGTTCATCCAAAATTGGAGTTCGCGCCGGAATGGGAACTAAGAAGACAGGTAAAGGACGTCGAAAAATTGGCCGCAAGAAGCGACGTATGCGAGCCAAAATTCGACATCGAAAGTAGTTCTCGATCTGACAGTCTGCTGACTCTGCAGACGTCGGCATTCAAAAGCCCGGTGCGTGTTGCGCTGCATCGGGCTTTCTGCATGCGCGAACTTTGGACGGCTTGACCTGCAAATGGTTGACAGCCGGCCGGCTCTCCAGACACTAAGGGACCGGAGACATCCTGATTCTCTCTGTATTCGAGAGAATCGGCATAATCTGCATGCCTTTGCTGGCTCCCGCAGTTTCTGCCGAATTGCACCACAGTTCAGCTGCCTCCCCTCCGACCTTCCCCAATGTGTATGCACTTCCTGACCGGAAGAGATTTCCTTTCTTTTCCGATCAGACCCCACCATCGGAGACACGTCCATGTCGTCAAGAACTCTTCGACTCGCCCTCCTCTTCTTCGTCTGCGCCGGGCTGGTTGTCCGCGCTGATGACCCCAGGACAAAGGCTGTTCAGCAGCAGCTGGATGCGGCAAAGAAGTCCCAGGTCGCCGCACAGAAGCAGATTGCTCTCAAGCAGGCTGAAATCGATGTCGCTAAGAAGCGCATCGCTGAACTTCAGAAACAGATTGAACAGAGTCAGAAAAGTATCGCCGCTGACGCTGCGGCGCTCAAGAAGGCCCAGCAGACAGAAGTTGCCTCCGGAGAATCGGTCGTCGTATTGCAGAAGCAGCTGGCGGCGCACAATCATGCCAATGGATTGATCGCCGCAGCGGATGCGGTTCGGGCTCAGGCTGACGCAGCACAAAAGAAGCACGACACACTCGTCAACCAGCTGGCGGACACGAAACGATCTCTGTTCGAAGCAAAGCAGAAACAGGCCAAAGCAGAAGCTGAGTTGAAGAAAGCTCAGGAACAGCTGCCGAAGAGTCAGGAAGCGTTGACCAAAGCTCGAACGACTCTCGATGCGGCTGCGAAGGAACTGGATGTCGCTCGAGTTGCCGTCAGCACGGCTCGCTCGAGTGCACGAGCAGACCGAGATGCGATCGCTCCTGCAGCGGCCCGAGTCGCGCGTGCAAAGTTGGCCCACGACAAAGTGCTGGCCAGCACTAAGTCACTGGAAGAAGCGCTGGCAGCAGTGCGAGCGGCGGCAGTTGCGGGAGGCACAGATCCAAATGCGGCTGGTGCAGAGATCGCTCAGTCACTGGCGTCTTTGAAGCCGCTTGAAGCTAACGCCGCTGCCATCATGGCAACGGCATCCCAACAGCAGAATGCGGCAACGGCGAAAGCGACGGCTTCGGCCAAAGGTCTTGCAGATAAACAGTCAAAAATCCGCGAGCTGCAGACCAAATACTCAGATCAGAGCAAAGCGCACTTCAAACTGCAGTTGCAGGTTGCTGATCTGCAGGGAGCAGACAAACTCAATCAGACAATTATTGCTGAGGCAAAGAAATCTCAGGAGACACTGGCAGCCGCTCAGACACAGGTGGAAACCCAGATTGCTGCTGCGGCCAGTGAAGTGGAAGCACACAATTCTGAGTATGTTGCAAAAATGAAACTGGCGGAAGCAGCACTTGAACCGCTCGGTCGGTTTGTGTCCTTCAGTAACCACATTGCTCCGATTTTCGCAAAGCGATGTGTGGCGTGTCACAACACCCGAACGGCCAGTGGGCGACTGAATATGGACTCCTTTGCGGCGATCCTGAAGGGCGGTGAGTCTGGTGCGAGTCTGGAAGCTCACAATGCAGAAGACAGCCTGCTCGTCCTGATGATTGAAGACGGATCCATGCCTCAGAAGGCAGACCCCTTGTCTAAAGACGAGATCTCCGTCATTCGGAAGTGGATTGACGCGGGTGCTCCACTTGATGCGGGGCTTGTTGCCAGTGCGGAATTGTTCCAGGTAATTCCGGAAGTTCCGCAGCCGCTGCCTCCTAAGTCGTATCGCGTTCCAATTCCCGTGACAGCGACCGCGTTTAACCCGGAAGGCAATATCCTTGCTACCTCCGGATACCATGAAATCCTGTTGTGGAGCACGGATGACAACAAACTCATTCGGCGAATTACAAACGTGGCTGAACGAGTCTATGACCTTGAATTCAGTGCGGATGGATCTCAACTGGCGGTTGCAGCTGGCACGCCCGGACAACTCGGGGAAGTCAAACTGTTTTCTGTCGCGGATGGCAGGCACATGAAAACACTTGTTCGTACGAAGGATGCAGTGTTTGCCGTGACATGGAGCCCGGACGGGAAATCCATCGCCTCAGGGGGTGCTGACCGAGTCGTCTCAACTGTTGAGGTTGCAACCGGAAAAACTCAGCTGACAATCGAAGATCACGCGGACTGGGTCATGGATGTGAACTGGTCGCCGGACGGCAGTCAGCTGGTCACGGCCAGTCGGGACAAGACTGCCAAGGTATTCAATGTTGCTGATGGACGGTCACTGATTACCTTCAATGGGCACGGTAACTCTGTTTACACGGCTGCATTTCTGAAGGACGGAAAGCAGATCGTGAGTGGGGGCAGTGACAAGCAGCTCCGAGTCTGGAATGTTGCCGATGGGAAGGAAGCTCGAAAGATCGGCGGATTCGGCAGTGACATTTTCCGCATTGCCGTGACGGCAGAGAATCACGTTCTGTCTGCATGTGCTGATACAAAGGCATATCACCACAATGCAGCGGATGGCAAGGCTGTTCGTTCTTTTGCTGGCCACAAGGACTGGGTGTACACGCTGGCTTATAGTGCGAAACGTAAACTGCTGGCGTCCGGCAGCTACGACGGAGAGATTCGGCTGTGGAACTCAGAGGATGGCAGCGTGGCTGGCAGCTTTATCGCGGTTCCTCAGGCAGATACGAAAGCTGTTGCAGCAGCAGAAGAGTAAGGGCATCTCGACGCCGAAACTCAAACTACCCGCCACTGTCAGGGGATGGTCTTGTGACCATCCCCTTATTTTTTCAGGGTTTTGACGGCATACGATGCTGCCTTGAGTCGTCTTTTCCGGTCTCCAATCGCTCTTTCCGAGGTGGTTCCGACCACGCTACACTGCGGTGTTATTTCTCGAACAGGGACGTTCGTGTGCCTCAATTGGATTCGCCATCCAAAGTCGTGCTGCTGATGCTGTTGCTGGCTGCGCTGATGGCCGGATGTGTGTCTCTGCAGGAGTACACGTTCGACAATGCTCGGATTCGGCAACAGCAGGAAGAAAGCCTCGGTTCCGGACCGAATCTAGTCGACGGAACATCTCTCACTCAGTTTTTTGGCCCGCGAACTGCATGGATTATGAGTGCGGATTCCGGGATGCTCGACGGGAATCACGCGCCAGGTTCGCTTATTGACGTTGGCGGACGCGCGGCAGCGGTTTCCAATGATGGCTACTTTCTTACGGCGGGTCATGTCGTTGAGGGCGGGATGCCAGTGATGGTGCTGTCTCCATTTCATGCCCATCCGGGAGCTCGTCCTGGCACTATTGACGGTCAGCCGGTTGTTCTTTCTCCCGGCCGTATCGTACAGCACTTCGCGCCCGCAGATCTTGCCCTTGTGAAGTTTGAATGGGGACCCTCTGCTCACTTTTCGGTGACAGATCCGGACCCGTCATGGGGAGCGGAAGTTTTTACGGCTGCGACGTCCGGTGTCCTGATCGATGATCGCAACCGCCGCGAGGCGATCGGCAATGGACCATTTCAGGCACGCGGGAGAATCGTCCATTCACGGAAGCACGAGAACAGACCGGATGTGCTTCAGGTCACCACGACGATTCCTGTGCGCGGTGGCATGAGTGGTGCGCCTGTTGCTGATGCTGATGGGAAACTCATCGGAATTCTGACTGCTGGAACGATGTCTCGATTGCGGTATCGTGCAATCTCATCTGAACTGCAGCAGATCGATGCGAAGGTTGTCTTCGATGCAATCGAAAATGATCGCCGGAGTCAGCCTCAAGCCGGGCACAGTCAGTTTCCCTCGGCTGCCGGTTCGTAGTCCTGCCACATCCAGACAAGAGTGTCAGCCAGTGTCTGCCGAAAGACGCGTCCGTCGCAGTGGCGAGAGTCTTTGCTGAAGACGTATCTGTAATCGTAACCTTTTGCTTCCAGAGCTGCGGCCGTTCTTTCGTTGGCCATCACCCAGTTGTGGTAGGTCTCTTCTGTATCCTTGTAGCGGTTATCGAACTCTGAGACGTGAGTGAAGATTCGCAGTGGTTTCTTCTCGCTCTTTTCAATGAGCTTCATGCCCGAATGATACTCCCACGCGCCCAGTGGATATTTTTCCTCTTCGGCAGCGTCATCATCCTGCTGATCAACAAATGTGCCGGAGTAGGTAATCAGTCTTCGAAACAGGTCGGGTCGGAACCAGCCCATCGTCAGTGCTGCTGCGCCGCCTGAACTGCAGCCCATGACGCCTCGTCCCCACGGGTCTTTGGTGATTGCAAATCCGGGATAGGCTGCGCGAATCTCTTTGTTGTTCTCGACCGCAGGTAGAACTTCTTCATTAATAAACCGCGCCAGTCGATCGGACATGGTGTCATATTCGAGTCCTCGCTGACTGCCTTTGCTGTCGTTACCTCCGTTCTGCACGCCGATGGCGACAAACGGCGGCAGCCTCCGAGTCGGATTCTTCGATACCGTGAGATTGTCGAGGGCATTCTGCACAAGCCTGAGATTTCCGGGAGCGTCGTGCATCACCAGAATCGGGGCTTTGGTTCGGTCTTTGTAGGCGGCCGGGATGTACACAAAGATCTGCCGCTCTTTCCGAACAGGCTTTCTGCGATCCAGAGTCGCATCATCCCCTTTGAATATCCTGCTGTCGGCCAGCGGCATCGCAAACTGAAAGAACTTCCCTTTGGGATTCCCCTGATCCATGAGGTCCGGATCAACGGTGTAGTCCGGTCCGATAGTGACTTTCCCATTCGGGAGTCTGTCGTCTGCCACAGATGAGCAGGACAGACACAGAGCAATGACAAGGATGGCTCGCGAAGTCATGGTTGGAGAATCTCCTGAGTGGCTGACGAATGACAGCATGGTCGCGAATCGACGGCCTGGGAGCAATCGCCGCCCCACAATGTGAAGTCAGGGCCTGGGGATACCCCCCAATTGACTGAATTTGTCGGGCATCGGCAACCATTATGACCTTCCTGTCCCCTAGGGAGGCGTGCTATCCGCGTGCCCCCACGAGTTTTGGATTTCTTAGGGCAACTACGACCAGCATATTCTGATCAGGATGCGTCATGAGAATCTGCCCGGGCATGTACATTCAGATTTCAGGCACTCCTGAGCGCAGCATCGCCGCACGCATATTGTGGTGCCATGGTGCGATGCTGGGAGTGGAGATTGATCGTCGTGGATTTGAGTGTCACGTCGAGGACCAGCTGCACCTGACATATTCCGATGATGGAAAGCTGTTTACTAAACAGGTGCTTGTTCGGGGACTGGTCGAAAGTGCCGCCGATAATGCATCGCCCAATCTGGAATTCCCAGTTGCACCACTCGCTGATGACGCTGAGCCGGTTGTTGTTGTCCTTGTGTTTATTCCCGAACACATCGAAAGGCCCGGAGTTGTGGATCTTCGACAGTCGAAGCGAATGAATACTGCCGATCTCAATAAACTGATCACTTTTGGCGATCGATACGATTGTGAATTGCAGGACGTCAGCCCGTCCGGTTTCTCGGTCGTTACGGCAGATGACTTCGCACTTGACTCAATTGTGCGAGCAGAGATCTCGGACGGCGGCGAGACTGCAGAAGGACGCGTCCGTATCCGCAATTCGCTGGTGCTGAAAAATGGGCGATTCAGATACGGTGTGGTTTGTCTGGAACGTCAGATCAAATCACTATGCGGTGTTCTGGCCATGCGACTGCACCGTCATCAGTCACACACCCCCGCAGGTTTCTGAACATTCTGAATCGGACAGTCGATCCTTGACGAATCGGTGCCTTTGAGCGGACCCCAATTTGGTGTCTGGCGGAATTGCCGGTAAGCTACTCGACATTCCGAACTCTGTCAGAAAGGGCGTTCGATGTCGGAAGGTGGTCTTCCCTCTCCTCCCAAAGCAACTGAAAAGCAGAAGGAACTGGCCAAGGAGCTGTGGGACCGACTGGCCCGCAGTCGACCAGGACCGAACAACAGGGACCTGATGTACCTTGCTCGGTTTGTGCCTCTGCTGTCCAGCGCTGCCACCAAGACTTTGCTGGGCAGAAAGCTGAGCCTTGATGAACTCAAGGAGTTGATTCAGCACGTACCCAAAGGGCGTGACGCGGCAGTCAAAGTAGCGATCAAGTCGTTTGGTGATGATCTCACTGAAGACGACCTGCGGTTTATCTTCTCTCAGACAAAGTCGGTTGAGATTGGCAAGTATCTGCTGAAGAAGTATCCGAACGACGCGAACCTCGGGCTTGTCGATCGCACAACCGACGATCTCAAGGAAGTCGTTGAGAAAATGCGCGGACAGGAGCCAACAAAAGCGATTCTCCGCGAGATCGATCGGAAGTTGTAGGACTCGCTCCGCACTCGATCATGAGTGCGTTCAACGCTGATGACTTACGCTTAAACAGACTCGCGCGGCCGAATTAGTGTGAGTTTAATCAAGTCGATGAAGGGTGATTGCAATGAGATTCCGGTTGTACCCCACATTGCTGTCTGCGTTCATTCTTGTGAGTTCCGCAACGGTTACACAGGCCGATGGAATCACCGGCTCTGTCATAGACAGTTCAGGCAACCTTGTTGCCTGTCGACTCTATATCAGCAATACAGAGTCCGGCGAATGGTTCTATGCAACCAGTCTCGGCGGAACAGCCGTGACCTGTGAGAAGCAGAGTCGCAACCCGGGGAGTTTTGAAAAGCATACAGCGCTGACGGCTCACAGGTTCAAGTGTGAACTTCCGGCCGGAAAATACACGGTCCGCGCAGAGCGAGGAAAGCAGTACCTGCCGGCAGAAACGACTGTTGAGGTGCAGCAGGGCAGGGATGTTTCGGTTGAACTGCAGCTCCGGACGTTCATCGTGATGCAGGAACGTGGCTGGTATTCGGGCGACGGCCACATCCACCAGGATATCAACGATGTTCCAACGCTGATTCAGGCAGAGAATGTTAACGTTGGCCTGCCGCTTACGTACTGGGTAAGGGACAGCAGTCAGATTCCCGCGAACGATGGCAGCATCTACCGTCCCCGTGCATCATGGGTGGATAACTCTCATCTCATTTACCCGGTGAATACGGAATACGAGATCTTCAGCATCAACGGCAAGCCGCACACACAGGGAGCTGTTCTTGTACTAAATCACAGGAAGCCACTGACCAAACCAACACCCCCGGCGCGACCGATCGCGGAAGCCGCTCGCGAGCAGGGAGCATTGCTGGATCTCGAGAAACATTCGTGGAACTGGTCGCTGATGATCGTGCCCGTGATGAACGTGGATCTGTTTGAGTTGAGCAATAACCATCACTGGAAAACTGAGTTTGGACTCCCTCAGTGGACACTTGAAAACAGCCCTCGCGACTGGCCCGAGATCGAGATTAACGATGCTGGTTTTACGGAGATGGGCTGGACGGAGTTTGGACTGCAGACGTATTACTCTCTCGTGAATTGCGGATTCCGACTGCGAGTCACCGCCGGAACAGCATTTGGAGTGCATCCTGTCCCGTTGGGGCACAGCCGGGTTTACGTTCATTGTGCGGACCGCTTTGACTTTAAAAACTGGATCCGGAATTTGAATGCCGGACACAGTTTCGTCACAAATGGACCCCTGCTGGACGTCCGGTTCAATGGGGCACTACCTGGCGCACAGTGGAATCGATCGACACCAGAGAATCGTCTTCATATCACCGGTACGGTTGCTGGTCTGAATCCAGTGAAGTCAGTCCAGATTATTCGCAATGGTGAAATTGCAGCAGAACTGGATGTGCAGTCAGTCAAACAGGAAGACGGGACATTTCGGGCGGAACTGGACACGACTGTTTCCGTCGAAGGAACTGGCTGGGTGGCTGTTCGTTGCTTTGAGGACCTGCCGCGGGATAAGGTTTCTTTTGCTCACACGAATCCGGTTTACATTGATGTCCCGAATGCCCCTCTGCGACCTCGCAAGAAGCGTGTGCAGTTCTTTGTCCAGCGGATGGAGGAGGAGATCCAGCGCAACACAGGCATTCTGCCAGAAGATGCGGTCGATGAGTTTCGGTACGCGAAGAAAGTCTACGAGGACATTCTGGCGACGGCGCGCGATTAATCTCATACGGTGAGCCGTGGGTGTGAATCCACGGTCTGGCGGGTCACCAGGAATATCCGCACTCTGTGTCACACGGTGTATGACAGAGTTCGGATTGTTCCCGCGCTTCAGCGTCTGATAGTCGACGTGCCACAGAAGGCGAGACCATCACCAGGGGACTCATGTTCCCCGCTCGCCTGGGCGCAGTTCCAGCTAACGGAGTCCGACCTTAGCCGGGGGCTAAGGCAACGAGGGCGCAGTCTAATTAATCCAGCGCGCGCAAAACGGTTAACCAGTCCGGATACTGGTTAACCGCTGACGAATTCAGATTTGCTGGCTGCTACTGGATTTTTCGTTCACCAAACTTGGAGGCCTTCTCAGAGGTCTGTGTCCGGTTACCAAGTGTTGGGTTGGGAACATTGTCCTGTGCGACCGGCTGCGAGTTCTGAGGTGCCCACTTGGCAACTGACCAGTTGGGATACTCATCGGCAACGCTGACAGCAAGGTCCTGGAGTACGGTTGTCATCGATTGTGAGGACAGTCCCTTGTTCTTGACGACACGTTGCAGAACGAAGCGTCGGTTGGCGGGGATGTAGGCAAAGAACTTGCCGTTCCCCATTCGGTCATTAGCTGCCAGCAATCGCAGCAGAGCAAGTTGAGGGACCTGACTGGATTTCTCCGGGATCTCGTCCAGCCATGCCATGACCCAGACGGATTCTCCGTTTCGGCTCAGCACGGCAGACATGCTGAACTTCCACTCTTCCCCTCGGACACTTGTCTTGAAGGCGAAGTCGTAGCGTTTGTCAGTCTTTTGAGGCTTCAGGCCGATGGATTTCAGCGTGTCACCGAGAGACTGCTCATTGAGCGTCCCATCAGTAACAGACGCAGGTGCAGGTGCAGTTTGTGTTTGCTGAGCGTTCGTCGCACTGAGCAGCAACGCGGGCAGCAAAAAAGTACAGATGGATTTCATGACGGTTCCTCCTGAGTTCGTCGTGGATACGTTGAGGCAGAAACCCGTGAAATCATCTGGTCAGCGGCAGCATGTGCCGGTGTCTGATCAGAAGAGTGCCTTGAGGCTGATCTGTGACCAGGTTTCAAACTCCTCAGATTCGCGCACAAGTTGTTCCGGTGGCGCGAATCCTGCGTCTATCATCGACTTTTCGCGTGGGGCAACTTTGGGGGAGTCCAGGTCAAATATGTGAACGATGCCCAAATGGACGCGACCGACCTCCGTTTCGTCGTCGTTGATGAGGCCCACGCAGCTTTCCTGCCAGCCCGCTGTCAGTTCAACTTCTTCTTCGATCTCGCGTTTCATGCCTTCGGAGTAGGGAGAACCTTCACCATTCAGGTCCAGCGTTGAAACGTGGCCACCGACACCAACCGAGCGTTTGGCGTGAAGCCGGGCTTCGCCCTGATCGTTGCCACGGCGATAGCTGAAGACTTCTCCGTTGCATCGAAAAATGCAGTATGGGATCAGCTGTTTGAAGGAAGGGTCCTGCTCCATCGCGTCACGAGGTCGATAGCTGGCGTGAATCGGATCGAGGATCACATCGAGGTACTTCTGAGTGTCACCACAGAAGCCCTGAAAGTGCCCGATCTCATGGAACACTTCCGTCGGGATAACGAGTACGTGTTCAACAGGGACTTCAGCAGCCTTTGCCGTATCGCTCATTGTGTGCTCCTTCGAAAGAAGATCCGTAATCAGTTGCCGGTGCCCATCAGGTCGTGCACTGCTTTGCCAATGTCCGTTTGCCGCATGAGAGATTCTCCAACGAGAACGCCGCCGGCTCCGGCTTCCCGAAGTCGTACGATATCGTCATGAGTTCGGATGCCTGACTCACTGACCAGCAGGACGTCGGAGGGTATCTGCTCCAACAGATGGAATGTATGTTCCAGTGTTGTCTGGAAGTTTCGCAGGTCTCGGTTGTTGATGCCAACCAGCTTCGCCCCCGTAGCCAGAACGCGAGGCAGATTTTGCGGCTCATAGAGTTCAATGAGCGTTTCCATCCCGAGGGAATGCGCGAATTGATAGAGGTCGTTCAGTTGCTCATTGTTGAGGCATTCCGCAATCAGCAGCACACAATCCGCTCCAGCGGCACGTGCTTCAAGAATCTGATAGCGGTCGATGATGAACTCTTTTCGCATCACCGGGATGTCGACAGCCGCGCGGATGGCTCTCAGAAAGTCAAGATGCCCCTGAAAGTACTTTTCATCCGTCAGAACGCTCAGGCAGTGAGCTCCGCTCTGCTGATATTGCTGCGCGATCGCTACCGGCTCAAAGTCCTCCCGAATGATTCCAGCGGACGGCGAGGCTTTCTTGACTTCAGCGATCAGGCCTGGCCGAGGGTCTGCTGCCAACGCTGACCGAAAGCATCGGACTGGGGGAGCATTCGAAATCTGAGACTCGAGCACTTCGACAGTGACACGCGCCCTTGCGGCCTTAACTTCCGTTTGCTTGTGAGCAACAATTTCGTCGAGGACGGTGGCCAATGGGTTTTCCAGGGATCCGGAGGGACTGAAGGTTTGTGTTTGCGTCAGTGGGCGGCGATCATATCCGCACGGTTGATCAAGACAACCAGCCTTCGCTCATCCAGACAGATTTTCATGCCCCTGCTCCTCCTTCAGGCCAACCAGGCACTTCCGGAAGTCACCGTCGGTGGCGTCGTGGCAACGTTGATTCTGCTGGGAACCTGTCTGGTCAGCGTGGGGATGATTCTTGTCTGGATCAGTCGAATCAATCAGGACGGCCACGCATTGCCGCTTGCGAAGCGGGAAGCGTTAACAGTTGGTCCCGGGCTGCTCATGGCTGCACTGATCGTTGCCGCCGCGATGGCCGCACTGGTTCTGGTGCCTGATCCGCCGGACGCAGCAAATGCCAAAGTCGCTAATGCGGCCAATGCGGCGGCGGCCGGACCGGGAGAGTTGGTGGAACGTCCGAAAGACGAATCAGCCGATGTCGAATCAACTGATGTCGAATCAACTGATGCGGCATCCCGGGAATCTGCGGAGGGCAGCGACGAAGGCACAGCGGCGGAGGATGAAGCGGCGGCAGGCGCGAAGAAAGCGAATGCGTTATCGTCGCGCCAGAAGTTCATTCAAATGTTCCTCGCGAATCTGATGGTCAGTCTGATGATTGGCGGTGGTTTCGGATTGGCGGTCTGGATTGGACAGCGAGGACGTAGTCGCGCGTTTCGAGGTGAGGATGCCAACCAGCAGCGACAGGAAGAATCGGATCGCAGGGGGTGGGATGAACCTGGCCGCGGAGAGGACTCACCGGCGATCAGTCATCGCCCGTTTGGCCATGGTGGGCCACAGGACCCGATCTTCGATGCGGATTCCTATCCTGTGCCATCGGCCCACAACGAAGATGATCCCGATCCGCCGGGAGAGGTGGCTCCCTGGGAATTCGTTCCGGAATTCAGATTTGCCGCCGAGACGTTTTTGGCCGCGTATGTGCCAACTGTGATTCTCAAAGTGCTGCTGGCATACATGCTGCCGGAGTCAAAGTCTCATCCGTTTCTTGAAATGATTCGCGACGGAATTGACCCGGTGATGATCCTCGGTCTCGGATTCATGGCCGTTATCGTCGCACCGCTCACCGAAGAATTGCTCTATCGGGTGACAATTTTTGGTGGTCTCGCGCAACAGCGCATGCACATGGTCGGAATGATTGTCTCATCAGTCATCTTTGCCTTTGCTCACGGATTTCCTGACAGCATCGCCCTGTTGCCATTGGCATTCGTACTTGCCTACACCTACAGTCGCCGCCGCAGTTATCGGACAGTTGTCCTTGTGCATTTTCTTTTCAATCTGTTCAACATGGTGTTGGCCGTCCTTCCCATGCTCTGACGTTCTGGTGCATTGATTTCCATGCGTATTTCCCGAATTCTCTCTGCCGCATTCCTGATTGCTTCGACAGGGCCTGTGTTTTCGCAGGATCAATCAACCGAAATTCAGCGGCCCAATGTTTTGCTGATGATGGTTGACGATCTTGGCTATTCGGATTTTGGCTGTTACGGCAGCGAAATTGAGACGCCAAACATCGATGGGCTGGCAAAGGGCGGGCTGCGAATGAGTCAGTTCTATAACACGGCCAAGTGTCATTCGTCGCGTATCTGTCTGCTGACAGGCAAGTACACCTTTCAGGCCGGTAACAACGCAATGGACAAAGCGTTAACGGTGGCGGAGGTCATGCAGCACAACGGCTATTTTACTGCCATGACCGGGAAATGGCATCTTAATAAGGAGCCGACGGACCGTGGCTTTCAGAGGTACTTCGGTCACCTGTCGGGAGCCACGAATTTCTTCACTGGCGACGATACGTTTCGACTGAATGGAGAGAAGTGGTCGGGGTTCGACGATGACTTCTATACAACCGACGCGAACGTTGACTATGCCATCCAGTTTATCGACGAAGCGCTTAAGGAAAAGAAACCCTTCTTCCAATACATTGCATTTAACGCCCCCCACTATCCTCTCCAGGCAAAAGAGCAGGATGTGAAAAAGTACAAGGGTCGGTATGCCCCAGGCTGGGACAAGGTTCGTCGAGCACGGTATCAGCGTCAAATCGAGATGAGTCTGATTAACGACAAACACGCATTGAGTCCTCGCCCGGACTACATTCCCGCATGGGAAGAGCTGACGCCTGAAGAACGGGCATGGGAAGAGTCGAGGATGGAAGTCTTTGCTGCGATGGTCGACTGTGTCGATCAGAACGTTGGTCGCCTCGTCAGTTATCTGAAAAAACGCGGCGCCTATGAAAATACGCTGATTCTGCTTTGTTCTGATAATGGAGCCTGCCCGTTCGAACGAACGCGGGGGAAAGAGCTGAAGCCATGGGATCCGAAATCTTACTGGTGCTACGATGTGGGCTGGGCGCACGTCGGTAACACTCCGTTTCGCTGGTATAAACAGAATCAACACGAAGGCGGGATTTCGTCACCACTGATTGCTCACTGGCCGCAGGGACTGACTGCTGAAAAGGGTTCGGTCAGCCACCAGCCAGGACACCTGATTGATCTGCTGGCAACCTGCATGGACGCAACCGGAGCTGAGTATCCCCGGGAATTCAACGGGCAGGTGACGTCTCCGATTCAGGGGCGATCTCTGCTGCCGTTACTGCAGGGGAAAGAAAGAGAGGGGCATGACTGGTTGTATTTTCAGTTCAGCAACAATCGTGCAATTCGTCAGAGAGACTGGAAAGCAGTCTCGGCTCGTGGCGGCCGCTGGGAACTATATGACCTTGCCAATGACCGCAGTGAGCTTCACGATCTCGCCAGCAAACAGCCACAGAAGCTGGAAGAGATGAAGGCGCTCTGGCATCGCGTTGCGAAGGATGTTGACCAGGCCCCGAAGAATCACCGTAAGCCAGCCGGGAAGTCTCTCCAGACGTTTTCGCCGGGACAGATGACCAAACGTGCGGCGGGGCCAAAACCGACAGGCAGCGAAAAGAAGTCATCTGGTCAGAGCAAATCGAAGAAAAAGAAGCCCTGATCTGTCACCAGGCACTCAGCGCGTGAGGCTCGTCCAGCACGCTGGGGATTCTGCGAATCCCACTCGTCGAATTGCGGGCTGTGTTGGAACGAATTCATCCGACCAGTTGCGCGGCCACTCGGATTGGCTTTCCGATACGGTCTGATGTTCCGGTTCTGCCGGGGAGTATGGACTTCGCCAGAAGTCCCATTGGTCGAGATAGCATCACTACTTTCAGTCTGGCACGATACACCGACCCTCAGAGCCGACTTCCGGGTTCAATTCTCAACGGGCCCGTTCTTACCAGTCCTGTTCATCCTTCGGAGTTGCTATCGTGACTGTCCGCATTGCCACTGTTCTTCTGTTTTCTGTCCTGTTTGCAGATCACACCTCTGCTCAGCGCCGGCGCGGTAGTGGAGCGGAGTCCCTCAAGCAGCCGTTCCGTGGCATCGTCGCAGGGGGCAAGGTCGAAGAAGGGCTGTTTGAGATCAGGAGCACCGGTGTCTCGACAAAGCCGGTTGTTGAAGCGGCAAAGAAGTTTCTGACGAAGCTGTCTGACGACCAGGCCCTCAAGACGATGTTTCCGATTGATCACATCGAGTGGCGGAGCTGGGACAATCGTCATTTCTACAAGCGTCGGGGTGTTGGCTTCGATGAAATGAATGAGGAGCAGCGTGAGTTGGCATTTGGGCTGCTCAAGGCGAGCCTGAGCGCGAAGGGCCTGAAGAAGTCCCAGGACATCATGAAGTTGAATGGTACGCTGGCTGAACTCGCCAACAACTTCGACGAATACGGTGAATGGCTGTATTGGATCACCATTATGGGAGAGCCTTCTGATTCGAAGCCGTGGGGCTGGCAGATTGACGGACATCACCTGATTATCAATTTCTTCGTGTTGGGCGATCAGGTTGTTATGTCTCCGGTGTTTGTCGGCAGTGAGCCTGTTCATGCCACCAGCGGTAAGTTCAAGGGGACGATCGTGATGCAGGAAGAGCAGGAGCACGGTCTGCGTCTGATCCAGTCGCTTGATTCTGCTCAGCAAGGCAAAGCGATCCTGTCGGCTGTCAAGAACGGCAATAACGCCCTGACTCAGGCATACAAAGACAACGTAGACCTGGACTATGCGGGAATCCCTGGTTCAGAGCTGAATAAAAAGCAGCAGGCTCTGCTGCTGACAGTGGTGGAAGAATTCGTCGGGACTATGCGGGACGAGCATGCCAGGGTGAAAATGGATGAGGTGAAGAAACATCTCGACCACACGTACTTCTCATGGATTGGGGACACGAAGGCTGACAGTGTGTTTTACTACCGTGTTCACAGTCCGGTCGTGCTGATCGAATTTGATCATCAGCGACGAGTGGCCCCGTTTCGGTCACCGATGCCGACACGCGAGCACGTCCATGCCATGTTGCGAACTCCGAATGGCAACGATTACGGAAAAGACCTGCTCCGTCAGCATTACGAGAAGCACCACGCGAACAAAGAGTAGCCGGTCAGAGACGCAGGGTTCTTCGTCGCGTGGAAGACACGCGTTCTCCATTCGCGTCGTATAAGCCGCAGGCTCAACCTGCGCTGCCTGACCGTCCCTGTATCTGATTGCGGCGATCGGCAAAAGCAGAACGGCTGTCTCAGAATGCGGCAGAAACTGCGCGCCTCAGGTTCA
Organism: uncultured Planctomycetaceae bacterium; assembly: GCA_913031625.1. GTDB lineage: Bacteria > Planctomycetota > Planctomycetia > Planctomycetales > Planctomycetaceae > Fuerstiella. The sequence goes on from CAJWGB010000028.1 coordinate 15,622, forward strand.
CTATCGGCAGATGTCTGACGATGTCCCGGATGATGAAGGAATTCATCGTTGACGGATTTCTAAGAGGGGAAGCCATCAAAGGAACGGAGAACATGCGCAGGATGCATGATGTGAGATCGCTTCTTCTGCTAGCGGTTGTTGTTGCTCTTCCCGGCTGTTGTGGTCACCGACCATCTCATCGCCCGCTGGCCGTTCTGTTTTCGACCCGGCCCATCAGGCCCACTGTTCGGTTGATGCAGCCGATTCCCCGGCACTCCACGGCCGCTGCTGAGCAACCAGTTCCTGAGCCAATCGTTCAGAAGCAGCCGAACCCGATCGACCAGAGCCCGGTCTACAGCCCGTCTGAAATCGATCTGCCTCCCGTTGTCGAACAGCTTCCTCCGGCTGAATCTGCGGAGACTGTTCTGCCTCCCGCTGTGGCCGAAGTCCCTGTGAATCCGCCCGATGTCGACGTTGAATCCGTTCTCAGGGAACCGATCATCGTCGAGACGGAGGGGCCTCCTCCGACCGTCTCAGTGGATGTTGCAGAATCTTCTGAAGACAAGCTGCCGACTCGTGTTGCGCCAGAAACTGAAGCAGTGATTGATGTCACTGAGGTGCCTTCCATTGCAGATATTCCTGAAGTAAAGGAGCTGCCGTTCGGTGCGACTTCGACAGAGTCATCGTCTGTCCTTCCGGAACCGGAGCCCATGAATGTTGCTCCTGATTCAGATCAGGAGACATCATCGGATAGGTTTGATCTGCCGGAGCCCAGTCGCGGAAATAAATCAGGTATTGAGTCAGACTTTGATCTGCCCGGCTCCCTCGATGACTCGGAGAAGAGGGACGTGGGAGTTAATGAAACGGACTCAACGGCGGCAGAAGAGGGGTTACTTGAGTTTCCTGCGTTTGACCTTCCGGACTCCACGTCGACCGATTCCGGCAGTCATCCTGAATCAGGTGTCAAATTGCAGTCTGCACCGACAAAGAACAGATCGGGCATTCACCACGGAACCATGATGTTGTGGAAGAGTGGCTATGGTCCTCGACGAATTGACGGGCCGAAAGGACAATTGCCTGGTATTGAGCTTAAGCGATCGGGTAAGGCCCATATCGATGATGAAGGACGACTTCAGGTCAGTGAAGGAGCGTATGTCGTTGAAGGTCTTGATGTTGAGCTTCTTGAACTGGCAAAAGACTCCAGTGAACTGACCGTGGAGCTGGTGTTTTCTCCGGCACATATGAAGCCAAAGGCCCTGGCTTTGATTGCATCGTTCTCCTCCAGCCATGAGTCGCGAAACTTCTCTCTCGGGCAGCAGGGATCTGACCTCGTCTTTCAGTTGCGCACCAGTGAAACTGGAATGAACGGCCTTGAGCCACCGTTGAAAATTGCGAAATTGCCGCAGGAGATTCCTGTGCACATCGTGGTGTCCTACAGGAGCGGACGTCTGATCTGTCTGGTGAATGGAGTGGAGATGTTTAAGTCTTCTGATTTCACGGGCGACTTCTCAAACTGGGAACCGCACAACCTGATCATGGGAGACGAGTGGAATCACGATGCCGACTGGAATGGCAGCATTGAGCAGATTCAAATTCAAACGCGAGCATTGAATCGGGCCAGGGCCCGCACACTGTTCAAGGTGTGGTCCGAGTCACGCTAATTGAAATCAGCTCTGGTCGAGTGGGTACCGTACACCGCAGCGTTTAGGGGCAGGCTTAGTTGATGGACATGAGATGCTGTCTGCGGATCTGGTTCTGCGGCTGCAGGCATAATGCTGGTGGGTGGTGCCACGTCTACTGAGGTGCTGGTTGTTGAGCCGAGTGTCGTAATTCGTTGCGAAAGTATGTAGGGGCGACGTGTGTCAGGAGCAAAGGAAAGGCTCGTTCCCGACGCACGGCGGTCGACTATGCTCTTCTCCTGGTTCGAAAAATCATACTGCACCTCGAATCTCCACAGGCTTGAGCTCCAGTGGCGAATTCATGTCAGGCCAGCGTTCTGCGATATCCAGCAGAGCGGCAATAATGTTTTCTCGATCCTGAATCGCGGAAGTTGCTGATACGCGGGTAAGAATTCTGACAGTCGTTTGCGCTGCAGACTGATGACGCAGGGCTTCCCGAAGCAACAGGTCCATGACTCGTGTTTTTGCGATTCGCCCACGATTCACTCTTGAAAGCACGCTGACAAAAAAGGGTTCAAGCTCAGCCATTCGTTCCGGATTTTCCGTTGCATTCTGTTCAAAAAAACCGGATGCAAACAGCTGCATTGATTCAGACGGGTGTTCGCTCAGCTTGACAACGTATTGCTCACCCTGGCCCGATTCAAAAGCGCGTTCAATCAGCCGCCGACCAAACTGCTGCACGTCCGGCCGAACACTGTCACAAATCCGAATCAACACGTCTGGCGGAAGCGCTCCCTCGTTTCCAAAATGTTCACCAAGAAACTGAAACCCAAATTGCCGAGAGTCTTGCCAGTTGCTGTCGGCGACCAGAGCCAGAGGTCCAGGGTCTTTTCGCAATCGTTCGAGCTGAGTTTCGCAGAGCTTCCATGCCGCTTCTCGGACAGCCAGAATCTCATGGGATGCGAGGGAGGCAATTTCTGCCAACTCCAGCTCACTCGCGTCGATGGTGTGCAGCAGGATTCCTCCGATTTCCTGAGCCGAGGCTGAATGAGATTCGAGCAGTGCCCAGATGGTTTTCACTTCGAACCCATTCAAAAAGTCCGACAGACAAGTTCGAAGAACATGGGCTGTATGGCGGGGGACTCCGTCGGGAGCCCCCGCAATCAACAGAGCCTGCACTAGTTTCAGTGTGAGTTCGTCTGCATCCTGAGGAGACTCCTGGGCAAACCTGCTCAGCAGGGTTTCTGACCCCGCCCGCACGTCCACGTATTGATGACGGGTCATGAAGAACAGAAAGTCTACCGATTCGGGCTGCCAACCGGCGACTCTGCCTGAGATGCGACTGGCGGACCCTCGCACGGACTCATCTTCTGAGTCCAGAAGAGACCGAACCACATCCAGCGGGGGAGCGGTGGCAAGCGAATCGTGATTCAGAATCAGTTCGGCGGCCAGTCGCTGGACAGCAGGCAGGCAGTGAGCAGCAAGGTCGCGAATGACGGCTCTGCCCAGCCGTCGGAGTGAATCTGCAAAAACGATCTGCAGGGTTTCGGTGATCGCAGCTGCTGTTTCCTGTTGGTGACCCTGCATCAGAATCAATGAACTGACGATGCGTCCGACGAGAACCTGAGTGACTTGCTCCGACAGTGACGAACTTCTGAGTCGTTCACGAATCATCTCCCGGGTCTGTTTTTGACGGCTGCAGACCAATCGGACCACCAACTCGGTATTCTGCAGGAGTAAGGACTCGTCTGCACTCAGCCAATTATACGCCTGCTGACGAACCTGTGGCAGATGGCAGTCGGCCATGACACACAACAGGTCAGTGTCAGGGTGTTCTGAATCATAGAGCCGTACAGCATGGACCAGAGCGAACAGCAGCGTCACGTCATACTGGACATTGAGCAGCGCGACGATGTCTTTGGGGGTTAGCTGTTCGCAGAATTCCCGATTGTCGACGAGTACCCGAACACCAAACTCATGTACGGGCTGGCAACTGCTGGCGGTTAACAGTTTCAGCACCACATCCGGGTGTTCGTCCCACAGTTCAGGCCATGCTTCTTCTCGCTCATCGGGTGCGTGGTGTCCAGGTTGCCACGGCGGGACGCACTGCCAGAGCCCTTTTTTTGCAGGGCGATATCGGCTGCTGTTTGAATACAGAATTCGATTCAGCAAATTGCTGAATCGAAATCGATCGTAGTGAGTCGTGACATAGTCGTAGCGGCGCCTTTGGCGATCAAAGACGTAGGACATGTGTTCGAAAGGATCGAGCCCATCGTCGTCCGTGTAATTAAGCAGGATCGCAGCCGCCATTCGGACGTAGTCTCGATTCTGGCCCGCATTCACGAGGCGTTTGAGTGTTCTCCAGCAACGTCGTTGAAGGTACGCGCGAGTCTGAACACTGTAGACCTGGTCGGGGTTTTTACCTTCGGTTGGCAGTGTACGGTGTTGGTAAACATAGCGCGGCTCCATTCGAAAGTTGTCGCGAGTTCGTTCAAACCGAAGTGCAAGGATGGCAAACACTTCGCTGTCCCGTCGCAGCTCAGCTGCTTTGAAGATGTGCCGCACCTTGTGAAACGTACCAGGGCGAAATTCGGTCTGCGACAGCCACTGTAACAGGGCCGGTCGTGTATGTTCGTTATCAATCAGATAGACGATTTCCGGCAGCCACTCAGAATCACCACGGCCTGCATTCACCGTCCGCTCAATTGCACGGCAGAAATCTTCGGCCGGGCCGACTCGTGCGGAAGTCCGCAGTTCTTCCGGGAGTTGCTGAACACATTTCTCGACTTCGTTCGCAAGTTCGTCTGAAGGCAGGACTTCCAGCAGAGCCACGGCCGCAATCCGTCTCACGGCGGGAGCGTCGTGTTCTGCTTCCAGTTGTTTCAGGAACGGCACACTTGTCTCGGAGCCCATCTGTCCCAATGCCCAGACGATACAGTAGTCGAGCATGCTGTCCCCGGTTCCGATCAGGCTGACCAGCAGGTTTTCGGCCTCGGTCAACCGGTGTTCACCGCAGTGCCATGCGACCCGAGACAGTGGCCAATTTGCAGGTCCGTCGGTTCCTTCTGCAAGACGTTGCAGGAGGCGATCGTGGCGAGGGTCCGGTTTGGATGGAGATTCCGCGGGGGCGGAACTTTTCAGTGCCTGCGAAGCCTCGACTGTCTTTTCGTCAGGCAGCTGAAATCCCTGGGCCCTGCGTTTGGCAATCAATGACTCATAGACATGCCTGGCTTCGTCTCGAGAGACAGATAGGGGAGTTTCAGATCCTTCCTGCAGAACTGTCCCTTCCAGTCCCTGGCGAAAGTTGACCAGAAATCGTTCCGGACCGGTCTGGCAAAAGTCAATCTCGCAAACGATGACTCCGTCACCGCTGACTTTCGTGAGAATGATCTGCTGAACCGTCTTCATGACGCCTTCGCTGTTGAGATGCTGGCAAGCCACTGTTCGGGGCGGTATCCCATCAATGAAATCTATGCCTGTTCCTGTTGGAGGTCTACCAGTCTGTCTTCGGTAAGGCACCCTGATCTGCTGACGCTCAGTCGTCGGCCATCGGGTAGGGATCTGCGAATGCTCCGAACGCGCCCAGTCCACCGTCTACCTCAAGGTCCGTTCCGGTGACAAAGGATGCCGCATCGCTCGACAGCCATAGCACAGCGGCCGCTACTTCCTCAGGAGTTCCGATGCGACCCAGTGGGTGCCGATTGGCGATTGCCGCTTCGCCACCCTGCTGATTCAGGCTGGCTCTAACGAGCGGTGTATCGATTGCTCCTGGCGATACGGAAGCAACTCGGATGCCGTCTCGTGCATACTCCAGGGCCCATTGTCTCGCCTGCATGATGTTGGCGGCTTTAACCGGACCATAGGCGGCGACTCCTCTCGCTGTCCGATGACCCTGTCCGCTGGCGATGTTGATGACGCAGCCGGACTTTTGCTGCTGCATCTGACGCAGCGAGTGCATGGCCATCCACGTGTAGCCGGTCAGGTTGATGTCGACGATTCGGTTCCAGAGGCTGGTCGGCAGCTCGTGCAATGGTACGTAAGATCCGGGAGGCTGAATCGCGGCGTTATTGACCAGAACGTCGATGGCTCTGTGTTGATTAATGACGGTTTGAACGACTCGTTCACAGTCCTCGTCGGTCGCTGTGTTGCACGGCAGGTGAGTTACCCCCTCGATCGGGGATTCAGGCTCCGTAATGTCAGCTGAATAAACGGTCGCCCCGGACCGAGCAAACTCTCGACAGATCGCCTCCCCGATTCCACTGCTGCCGCCGGTCACGATGACGATCCGATCGGTGTTGTCGAATTTAACTGTTCCTTGTGGTCGCATCTCTGTCTCCAGTTCGTGGTCGCGATGGCTGCTCTAATTTCATCACGCCGTAAAGCTACTCGATGTCCGGTAGGACGCAATCGATCAGCGTTTCGGTGAGTCGAGGGAAGAACGAATGCAGGGTCCGCCAAGCCATGCCGGCCTCCACGGGACTCAGTTCGCTGTTACTTCCGATGGCCCGCCGGGAGCAACAGCGTTCCAGAGTAGTCCGATTCCTAAAGCAATCAGCAGCCAGTACACGAGCGTAACGAACCGCTGTCGGTCCATTCCCTCTGTCATGCGCTGTGCAACCATGGTGGCGACGATGACCAGTGGCAGTGACCATGCTGAATAGACGAAGACATCCTGACTGAGGTTGCCTTCCATCGCGTGCCAGCTGAGCGCCCAGACGCTGCCAACGATGCAGTACGCCTGCAGCATTGCTCGGAATCGGGAGAGTTCCCATCGTCGCAGAGTGCCATAGATCACGAGTGGGGGGCCCGAGGTGTTGTACGCACCTCCCAGGATTCCGGCCATCAATCCAAACATTGGTGCCAGTTTCCGGCTGATCTGCCAGTCGGACTCCTTCGCTCGCAGATTCCAGCCTGCAAATCCGATCAGGACGATCCCAAGGATGACCAAGACGACAGCCTCGTCCACAACACGGATCATTCGAATTCCGATGGGGATCCCCACCATGCCGGAAACTGTCAGTATTGCCGCAGATCTGATTTCCACGTGCTTCCAGTCACGGAGCACGATCACGACGGCTGCAAAAAAAGCAATGACGGCCATCAGTGGAGTAGCAGTCCGCAGCGGCAGAATCATTGCCAGCAAAGGCATTGCAAACAGTGCGTCTCCGAAACCAACGGCCCCCCGGACTGTTCCGGCGCCCACAAAGATCAGAATGACCCAGGGGAGTGTCTCGTTCACTGAGCGCTTTTCATGTCGGGGCGCAGCCGAGCTGCCTCTCGCAGATAAATGTGCTCGATTTCGGACGGTGCTCGCTCGGTGTTTACGTGCAGGAGAATTCGGATGCACTTTGGCATCGAGCCGGGAACCGGAATCTCCTGAGAGCAAAGAAGCGGGACGGTCGTCATGCCGATCAGACGTGCGGCCTCAGCCGGAAAGGCCGAGACGATATCGTGCGTCGTGGTGAACACTGCAGAAATCACATCGTCGTAATCAGTGATTTCATTTCTCTTGAGGATTTCCTCGATCAGCTCTCGGGTTGCGTCACGAATCTGATCGGGTTCATCAGCCTCAACTGAGATCGCTCCGCGAATACCCCGAACTGCCATTTCGTCACCTGAACTATACTTCGTGCGCGCGTCCACTGAGTCTTCCGCTCAGCTCAAAAACCGAGGTTTGCGGAGGGAAGTCGGCCATTCTGACGCACGCCCCTGGAGTCTCAAGACCAGATTCGATTCCGTACAAAAAATCTCGGTTCGGCAGCGACTTTCTCCCGATTCTGACCCCCGGATGTCGGTGCTTGAAGTTTGGATCGGCCGGTGGTACCGTGCCCGCTCGTCGAAATCCGATCTGCTGACACCTGCGGTGCGCGCAGAGGCGGGTTCTCTTCTCTAGACTGCCACAACTCCTTTGATATCAACAGGTTGTGGAATCCAGTACGCCGGACAGGCGTCACATTCCGCCGTGATTACTACGGCAAAATGAGGTTAGACTCAAAATGGCAGATAAGTACGTTTACACGTTCGGAGATGGAAAAGCTGACGGCGAAGCTTCTCAGAAGGAGCTTCTGGGCGGAAAAGGGGCCAACCTGGCAGAAATGAGCCGTATTGGCCTGCCGGTTCCAGCTGGATTTACGATCACAACAGAGGTCTGCACCTACTTTTACGACAACGACCGATCTTACCCGCCCGAACTCGAAGCTCAGGTCAATGAAGCCATTGCTAACGCCGAAGCCGCGATGGGCAAGAAGTTCGGCGATGCTGAGAACCCGCTGCTGCTGAGTTGCCGCTCCGGAGCACGTGAATCCATGCCCGGAATGATGGACACTGTTCTCAACATCGGAATCAATGAGCAGGTCGTTCAGGCCCTCATCAAGCAGTCTGGCAATGAGCACTTTGCATGGGACAGTTACCGACGCCTGATTCAGATGTACGGTGACGTTGTTCTCGGTCTGAAGCCGGAATCCAAGAACGATCCGGACCATTTCGAAGACATTCTGGAGAAAGCTCGCGAAGAAGTCGGAGCAGAGCACGAGAAAGATCTCAGTGTTGATGCTCTGAAAGACATCGTCAGTCAGTTCAAAGATGTCATCAAGACTCACGCTGGCATTGACTTTCCTGAGGATCCGATGGAGCAGCTCTGGGGCTGCATCGGCGCCGTCTTCGGCAGCTGGATGAACGACCGAGCGATGGTTTACCGTCGTCAGTACGGCATCCCTCACGAATGGGGCACAGCAACCAACGTTCAGGCGATGGTCTTCGGCAACCTGGGTGATGATTGTGCCACAGGTGTTGGGCTGACTCGTAACTGCTCTGACGGTACTCCCGGTTTCTGCGGCGACTATCTGATCAATGCTCAGGGAGAAGACGTCGTTGCCGGTACTCGTACTCCGAAGCGTGTTGAAGAAACACTGAGCGAAGACAAGCCGGACGCATTCGAGCAGTTGACGAACATCGGCAAGACTCTTGAGCAGCACTACAAAGACGTCCAGGACATCGAATTCACGGTTGAGCGTGGAAACGTCTGGATGCTGCAGACTCGTAACGCCAAGCGAACCGGATTCGCTGCCGTGCGTATCGCCGTTGATCTGGTCAACGAAGGCCTGATCGACGCGAAGACTGCCCTCGAGAAACGACGTATCCCAGCGGACGACCTGAACCAACTGCTGCAGCCGATTTTCAATCCGGCTGACAAGCAGAAGGCGGAAGGCGAAAATCGTCTGCTGGCCAAGGGCATCAACGCCGGCCCAGGTGCTGCCACTGGTCAGATCGTCTTCCATGCTTCAGATGCTGAAGCACAGTGGAATGCTGACAACGACCTGCAGCTCGTACTGGTTCGAAAAGAAACCAGCCCGGAAGACCTCCGGGGAATGAAGGTTGCCAAGGGCATCCTGACAGCCTTTGGTGGGGCGTCTTCTCACGCTGCTCTGGTTTCACGCCAGATGGGTAAGACTTGTGTCTGCGGTTGCGATGCTCTCAATATCGACTACGAAGCAGGGACTGTCACCGTTGGCGATACAGTGCTGCGTGAAGGGGACTGGATTTCCATCGATGGATTCAGTGGTGAAGTCTTCAATGGCAAGATTGAAACCAGCCCGTCTGAGGTAATGGAAGTACTGACTGGTAACAAAGCTCCTGAAGAGAGCGAAGTTTACCAGCGATATGCTCAGCTGATGGCATGGGCGGACGAGCATCGAACTCTGAATGTTCGAGCGAACACCGAGTCTCACGATGCTGAAGTCAGTGTTCAGCTGGGTGCCGAAGGTGTTGGCCTCTGCCGAACCGAGCATATGTTCTTCGATCATCTCGATGAAATGCGTGAAATGATCTTCTCTTCCACAAAGGAAGATCGCGAAAAAGCACTCGCCAAACTGATCAACTTCCAGCGTGATGACTTCACTCACCTGTTCCGCACCATGGGCGGTAAGGCAGTTACGATTCGACTGCTGGACCCACCTCTGCATGAGTTCCTGTCTGAGCACCACATGCACGACGACCCGACTCTGGCTGGCAAGCTGGCGTCAACATTCGGTGTGACCGAAGACGATGTGAAGCGACGTGTGGCTGAACTGGTTGAGAGCAACCCGATGCTTGGTCATCGTGGGTGCCGACTTGGAATCGTTTACCCGGAAATCACAGCTATGCAGGCTCGAGCGATCCTCGAAGCAGCATGTGCTCTGAAGAAGGAAGGCGTTGAAGTTCATCCTGAAATTATGATTCCTCTGGCTGGTTACAAGACGGAAGTCGACAACCAGACAGCCGTGATCAAAGAGACTGCTGCAAAGGTCTTTGAAGAGCAGGGCGTTGAGGTTGACTTCATGACAGGTACGATGATCGAGATCCCACGTGCGGCTTTGACTGCGGGAGAGATTGCCGAGACTGCTGAGTTCTTCAGCTTCGGTACAAACGACCTGACTCAGACCGGATTGGGAATCAGCCGAGACGACTACAAGGGCTTTATCGGCTACTACACCGAGAACGACATTGTCCCGGCTGACCCGTTCCAGACGATTGACCAGGTTGGAATCGGTCGCCTGATGAAGATTGGTGTCGGCGATGGTCGAGAAACCCGACCGGACCTCAAGATCGGCATCTGCGGTGAGCATGGTGGTGATCCGAAGTCAGTTTACTTCTGCCACGAGATTGGCCTGAACTACGTGAGCTGTTCTCCTCGCCGAATTCCGATTGCTCGTCTGGCTGCCGCACAGGCTGCTGTCGAAGCAGGATAATCAGAGAAGTGACTGCGGCTTCCGGCCGCAGCGCGAACAATGAACTAAGCCGGCCTCTCCAGGTCGGCTTTATTCGTGCGCACAGCCATGTGATTCTGGTCGCACCTTAAGGGAAGGCGTCTGATGAGGTGAAGATTCCTGCACGTCAAGCATTCATTGCCGGAACTGTCGAGCGAGGTGTCGCTGCCTGCGGAGTCGAGTGGAGGTGTGCTGACACGGCAGCAATGGCAGAAGTATGCTGTTAGAATCTCTCTCTGAGGAATATCCCATGCGTGACTGCCGAGTTGCTGTTGTTGCTCTCATCTTTCTGAGCAGCCTGTGTGTGGCACAGGACGACTCTCCGGAAGCAATTCGCTTCTTTGAGTCGAAGGTCCGCCCATTGCTCGCGAAGCACTGTCTGAAATGTCATGGTGCAAAGCGTCAGGAGGCGGGACTCCGGCTGGATACAGCTGAGGGGCTGAAGGCCGGCGGAGATTCCGGAGCAGTCGTGGACACTGCAAAGGGAACCCGACAGAACAGCCTGCTGCTGAGAGCCGTCCACCGCAAAGACGGGCTCGAGATGCCTCCTGAGAAGCCTCTTGATAGGTCAGAGATCAGAACGCTGGAAGAGTGGGTTGCGTTTGGTGCGCCATTTCCAGCAGCCGCGACCCGGGCATCCGGGGACGGTTCCGGCCATTGGGCATTTCAACCAGTGAAGAATGTCAGAGTTCCAGGAAACACTGCGGACGATTGGAGTCGAACTGAGATCGATCGCTTTATAAAAGGCCGACTCACAGCAGCGGACGCGCGTCTCCGTCCATCCAAAGAGGCTGCTCCTGCAACCCTTGTTCGGCGTGCGTCGCTTCTCCTTCGGGGCTTGCCGCCGTCTGTCGAAGAGGTGAGCGCCTTTCTGAATCAGTGGCAGCAGGATTCTGAGCAGGCATGGTTGCAGCTAATCGATCAGATGCTGGCGTCTCCTGAGTATGGTGAGCATCAGGCACGGCAGTGGCTCGACGTCGCGCGGTACGCGGACAACAAGGGCTATGTTTTCTTTGAGGAGAAGAACTTTCCCTGGTCATGGACGTATCGCGACTGGGTTATTCGTGCATTCAACGAGGACATGCCGTTTGATCGCTTTGTGCGACTCCAGTTGGCCGCAGACCAGATTGAACCGCAGCACTCGCCTCATTTGGCGGCGATGGGTTTCCTGACACTGGGGCCACGATTCGTCAACAACACCCACGACATCATGGATGACCGCATTGATGTGGTGACTCGCGGGCTCATGGGGCTGACGGTGACATGTGCTCGGTGTCATGACCACAAGTTCGATCCGATTCCGACAGCCGACTATTACTCACTCTATGGAATCTTTCGAAGTTCCCGTGAGCCGTCTGTTGGCCCGCTGATCGCACCGCCACCAGATACTGACGAGTACAGGGCATTTGCAGCGGAGCTCAGGAAACGCACCGATGCGCTGGGGGCGTTCGTGAATAGCCAGCGGCAACTGATGATGTCCGGGGCCCGGGAACGGGCTGCCGAGTATCTCCTTGCTGCATGGCAGCGCCGGAATCATCCGGACACCGAGAACTTCATGTTGCTGACGGACAAGGGCAGCATCAACCCGGCAATGCTGAAACGCTGGGAGGTGTACCTCAAGACCGCACGTCGGCAGCAGGATTCGTTCTGGCGACCGTGGTTCATGGTGGCTGACCTTGAAGATAAGGAGCTTGCGACAGGTCTGCCAAAGATTGGTGGCTGGCTGGAAACTGGTGAGGCAGTCCAGTCCGTTAATCCACTGCTGCGGTCGGCATGGCTGAATAAGGCGCCTCGGCAGATTGATGATGTGGTCGCGATCTACGGGGATCTTCTCAAACGAATCCATCAAAAATGGCAGCAACAGATCAAGAGTGATTCCACGCTCGAAAGAATGAAGCAGCCGGCAGAGGAAACCATCCGACTGGTGCTGTATGGGAAAGGGGCTCCGGCAATGGTCCCTCAGGATCTTGGGTGGGGGTTTCTGGATCTGCTCCCGGATCGTCCGACACAGAACGAATACAAGAAACTGCTCGGTGCCGTCGAGACACAGGCACGCTCCGGAAAAGGGGCACCACCGCGCGCGATGGCGCTGGAAGACGCATCCGTCATGTACGACCCGGTAATCTTTCGCCGAGGGAACCCGAATCGGGAAGGGCCGGCAGTTCCGCGACGGTTTCTGAAAGTCCTCTCACCAGAGGCTCGTGCGCCTTATGGCGAACAGAGCGGCCGACTGCAACTGGCCGAGGCGATCGTTGATCCTCGGAATCCGCTGACTGCACGAGTGTTTGTAAACCGCATCTGGCAGCAGCATTTCGGCGCGGGGCTGGTCAGTACTCCGAGTGACTTTGGCCTGCAGGGCAAGCGTCCGTCACATCCGGAACTGCTGGACTGGCTGGCAAAGACGTTTCTGGCGGACGGTGGTTCACTCAAGAAGCTTCATCGGCGGATTCTGATGTCGTCCGTTTTCAGGCAGGCAGCAACTGCGACTGCTGAGGTAACGACGGTGGCTCAGATTATTGACCCTGCGAATCGCCTTCTGTGGCGTTTCCCGCGCCGACGCCAGTCGCTGGAAGTCATGCGGGACGCTCATCTCTCGGTTTCCGGATCGTTGCAGAACCTACAGGGAGGGCCACCGGCTGAGATTTATGCTGGGTATCAGCCGCGCAGAACAATTTATGGTTTCGTTAATCGGATGGATCTTCCAACGCTGATGAGGACGTTCGATTTTCCCGAACCAGCTGCGACCAGCGGTCAACGCGAAGCCACGACCGTTCCTCAACAGGCGCTCTTCTTTCTGAATCACTCATTTGTGCGCGAATCAGCAATTCGGCTCTTGAAGCGTCCTGACGTAGGGGCGTCACTGGACACTGCTGAGCGAATCACACGGATTTATCGTCTCCTGTTTTCACGTGAGCCGTCGTCCGAAGAACTTGAACTTGCCCAGACCTTCGTAAATGCAGACAAACCTGCCGCGCCGCCGACACCGTGGCGTTATGGGTATGGGGGTGTTGATGAGAAGACTCAGCGAACCAGCAGCTTTCACGAACTGACTCACTCAACGGGAACCCGAATTCAGGCAGGCCCGGTGTTGCCGGACCCGAAACTTGGTTGGGTGTTTCATGACCGTACCGGAGGCCATCCGGCGTCTTCATCGGATCATTGTTTCGTACTGAGGTGGATTTCACCCATTGATGGCAAAGTGCGGATCAGCGGCACTCTTACGCACCGCCCGGAACCCGGCAACGGAGTCCGCGCAAGAATCGTCTGCAGTGATCAGGGGATTGCCGGAACATGGCGAGTGGATCAGTCGTCGGAGGAAACAATTTCGGAGGCGATAAGTGTCTTCCGAGGGAGTACGATTGATTTTGTGGTGGACTGGCAGGGGCATATCACGCACGACGAGTTTGAATGGCCGGTTACAATTACGAACATTGACGGGGACCGAAGGAGCTGGAATTCAAAAGAGGACTTTCGCCAGCCTGTTTCTGACCCGTGGACCGATTATGTCCATGCCTTGCTGATGACGAACGAGTTTGTGTTTGTGGAGTAAGGACACACAGCCATGGACGCCGAATCCAGGGATGACAACCGGGCAAACGCCTTGCTGAGGCTCATCCTGTGGCTTGCAACTCCCACCGGTCTCCTGATTTTGCTGATCGGTCCTCTTGCTGTTTTGAACAGTGAAGGATTTGGGGACCAGCCGGGAGCAGCCAGTGAGTCTGAACACTGGCGCACTGTGTCGTGGATCCTTATGCCTCTGGGGGCAGCTCTTTCCGGGCTTGCTGCGATCGGCCTCTTTGCACTGCGATGTCGCCACCGGATGAGCGTTCAATGTGATTCCGGCACCGTGATCGAGTCAGCTCGAATGGCAATTTCGGCGGGTGATCCTCCCGATTGACAGGGACGCTGGTGTTGGAGGTTCATTTGTTGACACGTGTCTGTTGACCGAGGGGTAGACTTCAGTTTTGCGAGTTGTCTGAGACTGTCAAAAGTTCGCCACTGTCCCGGTTGATTGCCGCACGGCCATGGACCATTCACAATAATGAGATGAAGACACTTATTTTTGCGTGCTGCCTGTTCCTGACTTCGTTCGTTGTTGCTCAGGAAGACCGAACTCAGTTTCTGTGGGACATGGAACGTCTGCGCAAACCTCCCAAAGTTGAGTGGGGGCAGACTCAGGGGAGGCTGCAGGCAGTCTACTACCAGGGTGAGCCCCGCAACGGCAAGCCGACCCGAGTCTTTGCATGGCTGGCGCGTCCGGATGCGTCTGAGTTTGGACCGGGACCATGGCCGGGTGTTGTGCTCGTTCACGGAGGCGGTGGTCGAGCGTTTGCCGATTGGGCAATGCACTGGGCAGATCGTGGCTATGTGGCCATTGCGATGGACACGGCGGGTTGTGGTCCGGATGGCAAACCGCTGCCCGATGGTGGCCCCGCTCAGTCACACGAGTCGAAGTTTCGTGACTTCACTGCTGGTGAAGAGAGGGAGATGTGGACATACCACGCTGTTTCAGATGCAATTCTAGCGCATTCTCTGATTCGCGATCTTCCTGAATGTGATGCTGATCGGACGGCTTTGACCGGAATCAGCTGGGGAGGATATCTGACCTGTATTACAGCCGGAGTCGATCATCGTTTCAAAGCTGCGGTTCCGGTCTATGGGTGTGGGTTTCTGTCCGATAACAGCGCGTGGTCCGCAGAGATTCTGCCGGCCATGGAGGCGGGGGCGCTGAGACGCTGGCGGTTGCTGTTTGATCCGGGGCGTCATGTGGGGCGTGTCAGGTGTCCCATCATGTTCCTCAATGGAACGAATGATTTCGCATACCCGCTGGACAGTCATCGTAAAACAGTCGAACAGGTCAGACCTGAGCTGGCGACAGTTTCAATCCAGCTCCGTTTGCGCCACGGCCACATCTGGACATTTGGTGTCGTGGATGCATTCATTGACAGCCAGATGAATCAGGGACGGCCGCTTGCTCAGGTGGGGGAAGTTCGCGTGCGAGACGGAGTGGCCACTGCAGGGATTCGCAATGGCGTGTCTGACATTGAGACTGTCAGGTTGTTGTTCACGCATGACACCGGACAATGGCAGAAACGCAACTGGAGCGAAGTAGATGGAGCGTTTGATTCGGCAACGAAGCAGCTGACAGCGCAGCTTCCTGAGCAGCGCCCGATTACATTTCTGCTTCAGGCGACTGATAGCCGTGGTTTTCAGACTTCAACGTCTCACTTCCATCTTCATGAGGGAGTTGATGAATCCAATGCGTCGCTGGTTCCGACTCCAAAGCTTGAGGAGGACTTTTACGACTGGTACCGCCGCCATGCAGACGTGCTTCGAATCAAACGCGAGGTGAATCCCGCGACTGTCGTAATTGGGGATTCAATCACCCATATGTGGGGAGGCCGGCCGAGTCAGAAGGATCGGCAACGAGGTCAGAAATCGTGGGCGAAAACGTTTGGCAGCAGTGGACTCAATCTCGGTTTTGGCTGGGACCGTACTCAGAATGTCCTCTGGCGGATCGACCATGGAGAACTCGATGGCATTACTCCTGAGACAGTGATCATCCACATCGGGACCAACAATCTTGCGGGCACTAAGAATCACCAAAGCAGCGTACCGCGCGAGATCGCGGAAGGCATCGAATTAATCGTGCAACGTGTCAGGCAGAAGCTGCCGCAGGCGAAGATTGTTGTGATGAGCGTGTTTCCTCGCGGGAAGGAGAAGACACATACATTGAGAAGTCCAATTCGCACGGTCAACGACATGCTGCCGGAGCTTCTGAAGGGTGAAGAAGTGACGATTGTCGATCTGTCAGACCAATTGCTGAATGATGATGGCAGCGTTTCCAGAGAGGTCATGAGCGACTATCTGCATCCCACTGCGCGGGGATACCAGATCTGGGCTGATGGTATAGCTCCGCATCTTGCTCCCTAGACGAGGTACATGAGACCGGAAACTTAGTCCGTCTGGTCCTGATGCCGGATTCTTCGAGCCCGAAGCTTAGTCCGGACAGGCAGGTGCAACGAATCTGCATGCAAACTCTGTGCATCTCTGTGACCTCAGTGGTCAAAATGAATTACTACGGAGAGCACAGAATCAGTGCGTCTGGCCCGACGCTCATGCGTCTCGGCTACCAGAAGCAACGCTGCTAAACGACTGACGACTGATGTAATTCGCTGTGATGCGGCGGGTATTCATCGATCCAGACGACGCACCTGAAGCAACCGTGTTTCAGTTTCATACTGGCAAAGAGATCGTAAACGTCGTCCCCTCACCGACCATTGTTTCAACGTCGATTGAGCCACCATGATCCCGGATAACTCCATAGCTCACGGCAAGCCCCAGGCCGCGGCCGGCACCCACTTTCCGCGTCGTATAAAACGGTTCGAAGAGGTGCTTTCTGGTGTTGTCGTCGATTCCGCAGCCTTCGTCCTCGATTCGAATCACGGCATGGTCGTCTTCCTGTCGAGCGTTGACTCGAATCGTTTGCCCGTCTTCGCTTGCCTGGATGGCATTCAACAGCAGGCTGTGAAAGACCTGTTTCAGTTTGGCTGGACGGCAGGCGATTGTCAGATCCCCATCAATGTCTGTGTCTACCGTGATCTGCTTCTCTGAAGTTTCGGCTGCCAGGATCTGCAACGTGGAACGCATGGCGTTGGCCACGTTCATGATATCTGAGTCTGCTTCGTCCAGATGAGCAAAGTCCCGCAGGTTGTTGACGATCTCACGGACACGAAACAGACCGTCGCGTGAGGACTGAAACAGTTGTGGCAGATTCTCGTGCAGCCACGGAAGATCACACTGCTGCTGCTGCTTTCTCAATTGAGCCGCTGTGTCCAGATCGGCGCTCTGGAACTTTGGCAAAGCATCCGCAAAGTCCTGTGTCAGCTGCAATAGTGACTGCACATCGCGTTGCAGCACAGCCAGATTATTGGTCACAAATGCGATTGGATTGTTAATTTCATGGGCCATCCCCGCGGCGAGCTGGCCCACGCCAGCCAGCTTCTCACTTTGAATGAGGGCCGCCTGAGTGTCGAGCAGCTTCTGATTCTGTCGAATGAGCTCCAGTTCGAGGTTTACAATTCGTTCTCCGGCAAGCAGACGAACTCGGAGCTCTTTGGGATTACAGGGCTTGCCGAGAAAGTCGTCGGCCCCCGCTTCCATCGCTTCGACGAGATTCTCATTCTCGGAGCGAGCGGTCAGCAGAATGACATATACGTATTCCGGCCGGTCGTCAGCGCGGATGCGTCGGATCAGATCCACCCCGTCCATTCCGGGCATTACCCAGTCGGTCAAAACAAGGGTGAAATCGCCGGACTCAAACGCCTCCCATGCCTCAGTGCCATCAGCAGCCTCGGTCACTTCGTAATTCCAGCCACGCAACTGTGATGCCAGCAGGCGGCGCATGGTCAGGCTGTCTTCAGCCAACAGGACTTTCATGAGACGGGCACAGCAAAAGGACAGCAGTCCGAGGAGAGCTTCGGCGAGGTGCGATCCCCAATCTACGATGTCCGTTCCGCAGTGTCCATGTTCGGCGCGGAGGATTCGTCGTGTTTCGCAAATCACACTCGTGAGCGGTCTGCCTGAGAGGCCCTACTTTGCTCGGAGGACAGAGTCGATTGTGCGATAAGCTTCTTCCCGCATGTGTTCCGGGAAGTTGTGATCGCTGTCCGGGTGGCGGATGACGAGTTTGCCCTCGGCGCCCAGCAAATTGTAAATCGGTCGTGCTGCGTCGGCACAACGATCAACACTCTTCCACCGGAAGTTGCTGTCCTTCAGGGGGGCATTCACGAAGAACGGCCGAGGAGCGAGTGCTCCCAGAAGTTCCTGAAAGTCGTATGGGATCTCCTTCAGGCGGCCGCGGTAATTGGACAGCCGGGGCATATATCGGATCTGGCACCATCCCTGACCAAAGAACCAGACACGTTCCGCTCCGTCCATATAGTCCAGGTACGAGTCGAATCCGCAGCTGCTGGCAAGTACGCTGATTCGCTGGTCGAGGACGGCCGTATAAATGGCGTTGTGGCCGCCGAGTGAATGTCCAATGGCCCCAAATCCGCGGCTGTTGTCTACATAGGGGAGTGTTTCCAGCAGGTCAATTCCACGACTGTTATCCCAGATGGCCTTCATCGTACCGCTCACGAAGCCTGCCTTGCCGAGGTTCGGCCAGTAGTTGGCAAGGTGAGGATAGGCCGGAGATAGTGTCACGTAGCCTCGTTCTGCCAGTTCAGCAGCGTATTGCCGGCCCGCTCGACCTCCTAATCCCATGACAACGTCATGCCCCACATTGTTATCTGTCGGGTGCAGACACAGAACTGCCGCTGCTTTACCTTTGCCGGCGATGACATCTTTGGGGATGCAAAGCCATGCCGGCACTCGGGAAGCTGTGTCGGGTTGATAGGTGATCAGTCGTCGGACGTATTTGCCGGCGTCTTCTTCCTTCTCGATTCTAACGTCCAGATCACAACGTCGATCAGCGCCCGGGAGTGGTCCCATCACTGTCTGCATAGCCTTCACGATCTCATTCCGGCGGTGCTGCCAGTCCGCTGCAGTCTTCACAGGCCGGATGGCTCCTTTGGCATCGCGATACTGGAGCAGGTTGTCGCGGTCCAGCCGCTGAGCACTGGCAGAAACGGTCAGGCTGACGAAGATGACAAAGGGCAGCATTTTCATGGCAGGATCCGATGGGTGAAGTGGATCGACAGTTTGGCGTGTGTCCGCTGGAACTGCCAGTCAGTCCGCCATGCGGCAACGGCACCCAATATTGTCGACAGACGCATTGTTTGATTGCGCCAGAACGAAGATACGAGGGCAGGGCACTGCCCACCAACGATTCATGTGTCAATTTGAGATGAGGTGATTCACCTCAGAGAACACAGAGGGTCACGGTGATGGCGACAATCAGGAGTCGTCGGCGTGAGCAAGGATGGTGAAAATGGCGGTCACTTCCTCGCCGTACTCCATTCTCAGGAATGCCTGTTTCTGAGCGATCACTCTCAGTCCGCTTTCGGCAGCGGCTTCGGCAATATGATCTTCGTGGTGTTGATAGCGCCCGTTATCGGTCAATACGAATGGAGGCGTTGCGGACCGTTCCACGGAAATCGCGATTCGCCCGTCATGTGCCAGATGACTTGCTGCGGGTTGCAGGACCTGAGTGAGATCTCCAAAGTAGATTAGTGTGTCCAACGCCACAATCAGATCAAATTCGTGGCCACACTGCTCAAGCCACCCTGAAACTTCGGCCTCATGAAGGCTTGTGTAAATCTGCAGCTTCTCGGACTGCGTCAGCATTTCCGGCGAAAGGTCAACTCCCGTCAATTCCTCGCAGCGATCTGCAATCGTGCGTCCGGCCAGACCTGTGCCGCAACCAAGGTCGACTGCTCGCAGGCCTCCGCGGTCCTGCAGTTCTGAGTTAATAAGTTCAGCGAGGTGGACCGGCCCCTCGTACCCCAGCTGCTCAAGCATGT
Organism: uncultured Planctomycetaceae bacterium; assembly: GCA_913031625.1. Taxonomy (GTDB): domain Bacteria; phylum Planctomycetota; class Planctomycetia; order Planctomycetales; family Planctomycetaceae; genus Fuerstiella. Next base: position 35,431 of record CAJWGB010000028.1, read on the forward strand.
TGTCTTCATAGAAGTTTGAAAACCGTCGATACAGCTGTTGGATGCACTCTGTCGGCACGCGTGTCGGGGCGGCTTCATCACGCAGTGACGTCAGCAGGTGACGCACTTCTGCGTCATTCGGGTTGAGTTCCAGGACAGCTTCGTAGGCTTCGCGGGCTCCATCGCGGCGCCCGGTCATGTGGGCGAGTTCTCCGAGGTTTCGCAGGAAGCTGACGTCGTCCGGGCGGATTTCACACGCTCGATGCTGGCACAGCCAGGCGGCCTGAACGCTTCCGTCGTCGCGCAGCCGAGTAGCAAGGTCGGAAAGCTCCTGTGCATCCCAGTGGCGGTGTTGCGACAGCCAGAGCTATATCAGGTGCTAAACATCAAGTATTGCGCGGGTTGCGCCATCAAATAGATACCGTTCAATCACATCGGATAGCAGACAGTATTCTT